>NZ_JBSSCH010000008.1:0-157018 GCF_054059615.1 Thermostichus sp. OS-CIW-33 | reverse complement strand
TTTCTCGTTTTGACAAATTGGCCAGGAACTTCTTGAGTTTTCTCTATCTCGTCAGTGCTCTCTTTTGGCTCAAATGAAAGATCAACACAACCTAGTAAGGCGGGTCGACAAAAACTAAAGAAAACTAAAGTCAAGTCTGGTGATGAGGAGTGAGAGAGCGATGCAGAAAAAAGCAGTTACAAACCTTTTGGCTTTGAGTCTAGGGGCGGCCTCTCTGGGGCTGACCGGCTGCGGTGGCGGCGGAAGCGGTGGGACGACAGTGACTACACCTACACCGACTCCAACTCCGACACCTACACCGACCCCAACTCCAACACCCACCCCAACCCCAACACCTACGCCCACAACGGGTGCCCCGACTTTTAGAAAGACATTTAGCCCCACCTCGGTAGCTGCCGGCCCTAATGCCACAACAACTCTGACCTACACGATCACCAACACAGCCGCTCTGCCGCTGACTGGTCTATCTTTTTCCGACACCTTGCCTGCCGGCTTGATCGTTGCCAATCCCAACAACCTGAACAATGGCTGTGGGGGGACGGTGATACCAGCGACCCCTTCCATCTCGTTGGTCAACGGCTCATTGGCAGCCAACGCTAGCTGCACCATCAGCCTGGATCTTCAGGTTACAGCCACGACAGCGGGATCCCTGACCAGCCCCGCGGTAACCCTGAGCAGCAACCAAGCGCCCAATGCCACCGCTGCGGCTATCAACCTAACGGTAACGGTGCCAGCTCCCACCTTTACCATGGCCTTTGCTCCCAACCCGCATACCATAACGGCCGGAAATACCGGCAACGCAAAATTGACGTTTACCATCACCAACAAGGCAGCCATTCCATTGACGAACTTGGCCTTTGACCACACCTTGCCGCAAGCGCCGAGTAATGGTTTGCAAATTGACGGTGGGGGGGGTAGTATTACTACACCTGCTACGTGCGGCGCCGCCGCTCTCACAGCTCTGGCGGGCACGGACACCATTAAATTCACCGGAGGACAAGTAGCCCCAGGACAAACTTGCATAGTGACCATCCCTGTAAAAACAGCGGTACCTTTGACACCAAAAGGTGACTATGATTACCTCAACTCCCCGGTGACGTTGAAAAGCACTGAGGTTGACCCTGTTACAGCGGGGCCAGTAACCTGGACAGTTAATTAAAGTGAATTAGTCCTTCAAAAGCAGCTCGGCAATTTGAACGGCGTTGAGGGCCGCACCTTTGCGGATTTGATCCCCGCACAGCCACAGCTCCAGGGCCTTGGGCTCGGAGATGTCCTGGCGGATGCGGCCCACCGCCACTGCGTCCTTGCCGGCCACGTCGATGGGCATGGGAAAGCGGTTCTGCTGCCAATCTTCGATGAGCACCACCCCTGGAGCTTGGGCCAAGATTTGCCGGGCTTTTTCCACGGGGAAGGGCTGTTCAAACTCCAGGTTCAAGGCTTCGGCATGGGTGCGCAACACCGGCACCCGCACACAGGTGGCAGTGAGCCGCAGGTTGGGGGATCCCATAATCTTGCGGGATTCGTTGACCATTTTCATCTCTTCCTGGCAGTAGCCGTTCTCTTGCAGGGGGCTGTTGTGGAGGAAGAGGTTGAAGGCAATGGGGTAAGGGAACACCTGGGGCTGCAACGGCTGCCCCTGGAGGTAGGCGCGGGTTTGCTCTTGCAGCTCCACCATGGCGCGGGCCCCGGCCCCACTGGCCGATTGATAGGTGGCGGCCACCACGCGGCGCAGGGGGATGTGGCGATGCAGGGGGTAGATGGCCACGCACATTAGGATGGTGGTGCAGTTGGGATTGGCAATGATCCCTTGGTGACGGAAGGCTTCCTGGGGGTTGACCTCCGGCACCACCAGCGGAACATTGGGATCCAGGCGAAAGGCGCTGGAGTTGTCAATCAGCACCGCCCCCGCCTCGACGATGGTTCTGGCCCAGGTTTTGGAGACACCGGCTCCGGCAGAGGCCAGCACCAGATCCAGGCCCCGGAAGGCCGCTTCTGAAACTGGTTCCACCGGGATCCGTTCCCCCTTGAAGGTCAAATAAGTGCCCGCTGAACGGGGCGAGGCCAAAAGCTTGAGGTCGGCTACAGGAAAGTGGCGCTCTTCCAATAGCGTCAGCAGCTCCGTCCCTACTGCTCCTGTGGCCCCCAAGATGGCTACCCGTTGTTGCCGTGCCATGCTTTCTTGTCCTTAGGTTTTCCTAATTCTAGGGTTCCAGAGGTTGCTGTAATCGAGGCCAAAGCAGCCTGCACCTCTGCCAGCTCGACTTGATCGGTCAGCTCGGCCTGGCCGATGCGGCGGGGCAGAACGAAGCGAATCCGCCCCTGTTTGACTTTCTTGTCGGCCTGCATTGCCTGCAGCACTGCCTCCCAAGGGATCCCGGCCGGCCACCGGCTGGGCAGTCCTGCTTTTTTAATGAGGCGTTGTTGCCGTTCGGCTTCAGCAGCGCTCCACCACCCCAGGCGGCGGGCGATCTCCCCGGCAGCCACCATGCCGATGGCGACAGCTTCTCCGTGCAGATAGCGGCGGTAGCCGGTGGCAGCTTCTAGGGCATGGCCGAGGGTGTGGCCGTAGTTGAGGATGGCCCGCAGGCCCGCTTCTTTCTCGTCCTGCTGCACCACCCAGGCTTTGCACTCGGCACAGCGGCGCAGCAGGTAGTGCAAGTCTGCGGGAGTAAAGTCGGTATAGCGGCTCAGTTGGGGTCGATCTTCCAAAAACTCAAATAGGTCGGCAGCCTGAATCACGCCGTATTTGATCACCTCCGCTAGGGCTGAGGTAAACTCCCGCTGGGGCAGAGTCTGCAATAGCGTTGGATCAATCCACACCAGGCGCGGCTGATAAAACGCCCCAATGAGGTTTTTCCCGCCAGGATGGTTGACACCGGTCTTGCCGCCGATGGCCGCATCCACCATGGCCAAAAGTGAGGTGGGCACCTGCACAAAAGGGATCCCGCGCAGCCAAGTGGCGGCGGCAAACCCCACCATGTCGCCAATGACCCCCCCTCCTAGAGCCACCAAGGTGGAGGAGCGCTCCAGGCCAAAGGCTAGGGCGGCGTCGTAGATCTTGGCCACCGAGCGCAGGGTTTTGTAGCGTTCGCCGGCAGGCAATAGGCAGAGGTGGGCGGCAAACCCCGCTTGTTGCAGCCCCTGCAGCAACTTCTCGGCAAAGTGTTTGGCAATGCCGGGATGGCTCACCACCAGAGCCTTGCCGGAAAGCCCTCTAGCTCGCATTTGGGATCCCAACTGGATGAGGCTGTGGCCAGGGGGGCCTTCGGCAGACTGGAGGAGAATATCGTAGGAGCTGTGGGGAAGCTTGACAGGGATCAGATAGGGATCCATGCGTGTCGGTCCTGGGGGGCGGGATCCAGTGTGGCATGTTCTGCTCCCGTCTGCCTGCTGCAGGCATTGTCCTTGGGGTCTGAAAGCCCAGGGGATCCTGCTAGGGGTTGGGGTCAACTGGCTGCGGCTCCGACTGGGGAGTGAGGGTTTCCAAATCCGGCAGAGCTGTTCCCGCCGGGGAGGCCGAGTCTTCCTGGGCCAAATCCTGCAAAGCAGCTTGGGCCGGCTGAAATTGCGGATCCAGCTCCAGACAGCGCTGCAAGCTGGCTTGGGCGGCTGCTCGCTGGCCGGCCCGCAGTTGAATCAGCCCCAGGGTATGCCAAAAGGCGGGCCGCTGCGGATCCAGATGCGTGGCCTGTTGGGCGTCTGCCAGGGCAGGTTCCAGCTTCCCCAATTTCAAGGCTTCCCAGGCGCGGTTGTTGAGGGCCACAGCATCTTCTGGGGTGAGCTGCAAAACCCGCGAGTAGGCTTGCACAGCTTGTTCGGGATCGCTCAGCTCGCTGTAGATCAACCCCAGGGCAAACCAGCCCCAGGGATCCCGTTCGTTGAGGTGGATCATCTGCTGGCAGGCGGCACGGGCTTCTTCCAGCCGGCCCAGACGCCGCAGGCTGGTGATCTGGCCAAACCAGCAGGCAGAACTGCCGGGACGCTGCTGCACCAAGCGCTGGAAATGCTGCAGGCTGGCCTCATATTGCCCCAACTCCTGCTGGGCCATTGCCAGGGCATAGCGGGCCGGAAAGTGCTCCGGCTTGATCTTGAGGGCTTCCTCGAAGTGGATACAGGCTTCTTTCAGGTAGCCCAATTTCTGGAAGGCCACACCGCGGGCGTACCAGCTTTTGTAGTTGTCGGCATCGTAGCGCAGAGCGCGTTCTAGAGCCTTGCTGGCCAGCCGATACTGCCCCAAGCGCAGCAGGGCCACCCCCAAGTTGTGCAGGGTTATGGGATCCCGGCGACGCAGCCGCAGCGAGCGCTTGTAACACTCGACAGCCGAGCGCAGCCGGTGGCAGTGGAAGAGGGCATTGCCTTGGTAGCGCCAAACCCGCGCACTTCTGGGGTTGAGCTTCAAAACCCGCGCAAAACTAGCCGCTGCCGAGCTGGGCCGCCGCAGCCGTCGCAACACGATCCCACGGGCCAGCCAGGTGCGGGGCTGCTTGGGGTTGTGGCGCAGCGCTTTGTTCAGGCTGTTCAGGGCCAGCTTCGACCGCTTCAGTTGCAGCAGGCGGATGCCGCGGTTATGCCAGGCCAGAGCATCTTCCGGGTTGCTCTCCAGCACCTTGTCGTAGTTAACCACCGCCGACTTGTACTGCCCCAGGCGCCCCAGAATCAGGGCCAGGCGCAGCCGGGTTTCTTCGTCGTAGGGGTTGATGCTCAGGGATCCATTGTAGCTGTCCACCGCCTCGCGGTAGCGGGCCAACTGCACCAGCACATCCCCACGGCGGCTCCAAGCCAGGGCGAAGTTGGGATCCATGTTCAGAGCCCGGTCGTAGGCGGCCAGGGCTTCTGCCAGGTTGCCGCGGCGACGCCAGTCTTCCCCCCGCTCGAATTGGATGTCGGCACTGTTCCACTGAAACAGCCGCTGAATGAACTGCAAAATGGCGATCTGACGCGCTCCTTCTTCTGGCGTGGCGGAGGAGGTTTCGCCTGTGGCAATGCGCAGGATGGCCATCTGGATGGCCCGCAAAAAGGCCTGAAATCCCCGCACCTCTTCATCTTCCAGGGACTCTTTCCCCTCACGGCGGCGGTATTGCAGCCGGAACCGCTGCAGATCCCCGGGGGCAGGGAAGCTGGGATCCAAAAAGTGCATTAGCTCCAAGGCGCGGTACTCAAACAGCACCGGATCCTCTTCTGAGCCAGTAAAATCCAGCAGGGGCGCCTCTTCCAGGGGGCGGGGTAGCTCAGTGGGGGTGTGCAGCAGCGTCAGCAGGCGCTGGTTTTGTCGTGCCGGGGCATGGGGAAACCCGCTGTACAGCTCATCCCTTGGCCAGGGATCGGCAACAAACTCTGGAGAGGCCACCACTCCCACCCAGCGGCATTGTTCGATGGCCAGTTGCAGCTCCAGCTTGCGGTTATCCCCCGGCTGCAGCATCCAGCGGTCAAACCAGACTTTGAAACCCTCGCGATCCAGCCGCTCCGCCAGTTGACGCGCCCACCGGGCTTGCTCTCGGTGGTAGCGCAAGAAAAGGTCGAACTTGTAATGCTCTGAAGACATGAACGCCCGCTCGCTGCTCTTCTCCAGCTTATCTTTGCGTTATCGCTGCGCGATGCTTTCACAAACGCAAACGCATTTGCTCCCCATCGGGTCTGGGGCAAGGAGCAAACCTGATGCTAGGCAACGCTTCCGCTCGATTGGTTCTGAATGGCGATGATGACCGGACAGCGATAGGCGATAGTTGGTGCAGGGCTTGAAAGGAGGGAGCACGTGCTGGGTGGAGTTTTGGCGATTGCGGCCGCGATTGGCTTGGTGGTCTTGCTGTTGGAAGCGATTCGATATCGCCGCTGGGGATCCGTTCGCCGCTGGCAACCGGCAGTGGGGCTGGGCTTGGTGGCCTTGGCGGCGCTGGGGTGCTGGCTGGGTCAGTTGCCGGATCTGATCCCCCTGGCTTTGTTGTTGGGGGGCCTGGTGGGGGTGGGTTTACTGGGGTTGAGTGGCTGCGGTCGGGCCGGGCAAGGGCTGGTGGTGCTGTTGCTCAGTTTGGCGGCCTGGCAAAGTCTGGCTATCGGCTCCCCCAGTCGCATCGGCATTGCGGAGCAGCATGGAATGCTCTTTCTGTGGGGCTGCGGCCTGGGGATGGGCTTGGTGGGGATCCCTTTGCTGGGGGTCTTGGCCGCAGCGGAAGCCCTGTCGTTGCTGATGGCGCTGGGCCAGGGGTGGAGCGGCATTGCCGCCATAACCTGGGGATCTCGCCTGCTGGAGATGGGATCCCAGCCGGATCTCCCTTGGCAGGTGCTGTTGCCGGTGGGGCTGGCCGCCCTCAGCTTGGTGGCAGGCACTGTGCCCCTCTTGACCGCCTCAGAAGACTCCCCCGGGCTGCTGTCGGCAGTGGGGCATGGGGTGGGGTGGCTGGTGGCGTTGGCGCTGGCCTTGGCCTTGACCCGCAACGGCCTATACCAGGATCCCTTCTGGGCCTTGCTCTACGGGGTGGGGGTGCTGCTCTCGTGGGCCTTGCTTGCCTTGGAAAACCAGACGGGACAGGGGATCCCCGCGCCAGGGGAACCTGCTCATGTCAGCGGGCCGGAGGCTTCAGCCAGTCGCGTCAGCGTTGCCGAGCAACAAGGACGGCTGCTCTGGCGGGCCTGTGTGGGCCTAACGCTGGTGGGCGGAGGAGCGCTGCTGGCGCTGCGATTGGGGGGATCCTACGGGGCGGCCCTCTTGGGGCTGGGATGTCTGGCTTTTCCCAGCCGTTGGGGGGCCATGGCCGCTTTGTTTTTGTCGGCCCGCCCTCTGCTGCAAAACCTGTTGCACCAGTTCAACCTGCAGGTTGCCGGGATCGACCTCACCCAACCCTATGTGTCGGCGGCGCTGTACCTGGGAATGGCGGCCATGGCGCTGGCGGCGCTCATTCACTGGCTATACGGGCCAGACAAACCCCTGCAGACGGGGATCGCCCTGACGCTGGCTAGCCTGGCTTTGCCGGTGGGGGTGGGCTACTTCATTCACGCTCAGCCGCAAGCGGCCTTCCTGTTGGGAGCCTTGACCACCGCCTTGATCCTGGCGGCGCTGCAGCCCATCCTCCTGCAGCAGGAGGGAAGAGGGGCGGAATCTCTGGGGATCCGAGGTTTGGGCCTGGCTGTGCTTGCCATTCTGGGATCCAACCTCAGCCGCGATTGGACGGTAACCGGCTTCCATGCCACCCGCCTGGAACGGGCGCTGGTGCTGGCCGGGGTGGTCGGGATCCTGGCGTTGATTCTCCTGCTCTGGCAAGGCTGGAGCCTGTGGCAATCCAGGAGAATGCGCGCCCCTGCCCGCTGTTCGCGTTAGCGGTGCGGAGCACTCTGGTTGTGCGGAGATGAAACCCGTTCCCTTGGGCACCCTTGGCACCTGGCAAGGGATCCTCGGCCCAGAACAAACCGCTGCAGCCCTGGGCAACCCCGGTGTGAAGGTGATCGGATCCCCGGCTTTGTTGACGTTGATCGAGCGGTGCAGCCACACCACCTTGCAGCCCTTCTACGAGCCGGAGGAAGCGGCGGTCGGGATCCGCTTTGCCTTGGAACATCGGTCGGCAGCGGTGGCGGGGGATCCCTTGCAGATGCGGGTCGAAGTCGTGGCAGTGGAGGGGAGACGCATTCAGTTTCAGGTGGAGATCACCCAGCAGGAGCGGCTGGTGATGCAGGGATCCTACACCTGCCTGGTGGTCGATTTGCCCCGTTTTCTGGCCCGCTATGGATTGACCGCGGAGGATCCCAGTCGGTGCTCAAGCTGTTCGCGTTAGCGGGACGGAGTCCTTTGGGATTGCTGCTGGCCGTCTTTGTGGGAACTCTCTTGTTCTGGCCTCAACAGCTCATTCTGCGCTACCGCAAACCCTGGCAGGGCCCCCTTGCCTGGATCTGGAAATGGCACGGGTGGGGGGGGTGGACTGTGCGGGGCAGCCGCCGTGGTTGGGAATGGCGTTGGGGATCCCTGCGCCTTCGCGGCCGTTGGCCGGCGCAGCGGGGAGAACGTTGCTCCCCCAGAGATTGGCCCTACCTGTGGAAGCTGGGCAAGCAGCTCCACATCCAATCTTGGCAAGGAGGGGTGGAAATTGGCTTTGCCGATCCGGCTTTGACGGGGCAATGCTTGGGACTAATCGCCGCTCTACCCCCTCAGTTGGCCCAACACCTGCGCTTGACCTTCGCTCGCATCGGTTGGCACGGATGGGGATCCCTGGTGATCCGGTTGCGCGGCTGGCAGGTGCTGGGGCTGGCCTTGAAACTGGGGTGGCTCGCCCTATCGCGCCATCGGAAGGGATCCCCAGCAAAAATAGCCCATGGGACAGCTGGCGTCAGGAGCAAAGCGCTGGGGGGGGAACTGCAGCGCTGACGCGGTCAGGCCGGCTGCAGCGCCGGGCAGCAATTCAACAGAGGCATGACCTACCCGCCTCCCCCTTCGCCCTGGCCGTTGGTAGGGGTGGGGGCAGGTGCTGCAGGGATAATCGGCGGCACAATGTACTGGCGCAGGCAGCGTCGCTGCAGACAACTGCAAAACCAGATCCAAGCTTTGCAAGCTCCTGTTGTGGCGGCTCCTCGCGCTCTTCTGGCTCTTTCGGCTCCTCCTCCCGCCCTTCATCGGGGGGCAGCTCTTCTCGCCACTCTTCGGGCGGCTCCTCCCGTCGTTGCTAGACGAACTCAGAGGACAATCCCTTTCACGACAACAGAAGAGATCCCGGAGCTGTTCTGCTTAAGACCTAGGGAGTCGGTGTGGCAGAGGGGATGCGCAGCTCCACAGCCGTATCCAGGCGAGAGCGTGGGGGTGGGGCTTCTCCCTGAGCCAGTTCTAGGTACTGGGCCAGCGGGTGATGCTCCTTCCAGCGGGATCCCACCTCAGCAGCCATCTGGGTGACTTGGATTTGATAAAGCTGGGCCAGCTCGGCAGCATTGAGGTTGCTCCGCTCCACCTGATCGCGACTGGCCTCGGCCAGGATATCTACCACAAGGTTGCCTTGCTCATCAAACCGCCACAGTTCCAGGCGGCTGCGGGAACGCAGGCTCAGCTCCGTTGGCGAAGCTGGTCGAGTGAGGACATCGACGCGGGCGATGACGATGGCTTCCAGGCCCAGGTAATCGAAAAATTGGCCCACCGCCTCCGGCTTGCGGCGATCCCACTCAAACAGCTCGTAGATGGGCCAGCCCACCTTCTGCAAAATGGGCTGAATGCGACGGTTGTCCAGGGGCACCACCTTCTCGCCGTTGGGGATCAAGCCCAGACGCACCGCCTCTATGGCCAGGCGCTGGCCCAACAGTTGGGTATGCTCCAACCCTCCCACCCCCAAAATGCCAAGGCGACGGCGGGGTTGAGGCCGAATCGGCACCTGCAAAACCACATCCACAGGGGTGGTCAGGCCCGCTTGCAGGAGGATCTCCTGCTCTGCCTTTTCATAGTCGGGGTGCCACACCGTCAACAGCCAACGCCCGGCTGGGGCTTGGTCTAGCTCAAAAGCGCCCCGCTCATCGGTTTGAATCGGCTGATTGGGGTTCTCCATGCCCTCCAACTGCACCTGTGCCCCCGCCACAGGTTGTCCCACGCTGTTGCTCACCTGCCCCACCAGCCGTGCTGTTCCCTGGGGCTGCCCTCTGTTTTGGGAGGGAAACAACGGCGTCAACCGCGGAATGGGGGTGGCCGGAGCCTGAGCCAGCGCTCCTGAAGTCAGTGCCAGCCAGCCGCAGAGGGCCAGACTGCCTGTTCGCGAGAGCGTTGCGTAGCGATAGTTAATCCTGTGCCGGAGAGGATGAAAGAAGAAAAAAGGCATGGCGAAGGTTGCATCCGGTAGTAGCAGTCGGTTCTATTCTGCTCCGCACCCCTGACGCGAACAGGGCAAGATCCTGCTGCAGGGATCCTCACCCCGAAAAGGGGTTGTTGGCTTGCCATTGTTGGACAAACACCGGCACCATGTTGCGCACCTGCAGCCGAAACAGGCCCGCTGCCGCATCTTCAAACATCGGATCCCCGCCCACATCATCCCGCCCATAGGCTTCGTAGTAGCGGGCCCGATCCCCAGGTCGATCCCTCTGCAAGTCCACCACCACCACCACCCCGCGGCTGCGCAGCTGGTTGGGGGTGAAGTTGGGAATTTCCACCGGCACCGTCGGGGCCACAAAGCGTAAGGCTGTATTCAGCAGAGAGTTGCCCTGGCGGTTGTAGTCCCGCGAGATCTGCATCTGGGTCAAGAGGATATAGCGCAATCCCAGGGCATCCCCGATGGCCTTCAGCTTGGCCAAATCGGAGGTGTAGCGCTCATCCCGATCCAACAAAGTCAGGCCCTGGGTGAGGGGCAGAAGCGGCTCAAACCGGGGATCCGGCCCCAGAGGCCCCTTCAAGAGCAGTACCGGTCGCTGGGGCTGCAACTCCTTCAGGGCCATGCTGAGGTGGCGGGCCAGCTCATCCGAGTAAACGGGTTCATCCGGCAAAAGGCCAATGCCCTCCGGCTGGCGGGTCGGTTCCCCTGGCGGCAGGCGAATATCCTGAGTGGAGACAAAGCCGGCCCGGACTTCCACCTGGGTGCTGGTCAGCGGAAAACCCGGCACCTCCACATCTACCAAATACAGGCCAGCCGGCAGTTCCGGCAGCACATAAGTGCCGTCGGCAGCAATGCGGACGGTTTGCCTGGGTTGGGTTGGCGTGGCGGCCAGGTGCAAAACCCCGGTCTGAACGGGTTGGCCGGCAATATCCAGCACCCGCCCGGTCACCACACCGCGGTTGCCTGGAGAGGGGACTCCCCCGTTCAGGACCTCTGTCCCGCCGTCGCCAACTTGAGCCTGAATATCCTGCAAACGGCGCAAAGCTGGGATCCCTGCTGCCACCACCCACAGATCCCGCTCCCCCAGCATCACCAGACCCGTCGGTTGTCCCTGCAGCCGCAGTGAGGCTGCCAATCGCCCCGTCTGCAAATCCACCAGCTGCAGGCGGTCGCTATCGCGGGAGGTCACGTAAGCCCAACGTCCATCCGGGGAAAGGGCCAGCCGCGTCGGTCGCCAATCCAGGCCAACCCGCTGCAGGGCCTCGCCGCTGCGGCTCAGATCCAGCACCGTCAGGTCTTGGCTGCCCGAGTTGAGCACCACCAAGCGTTGCCGTTCGGCATCCAAAGCCATCGCTTCCGGAGTATTGCCGCCGCGCCAACGGGCCAACAGCTCCCCATTGTCTGGGTTGACCACCAGCAAGCTGAGGGGATCCTCCCCGGCTAGACCCACAAACAGGGATCCCCGCTCCGCATCGTAGGCCAGCGCCAAAGGGGGGCCGGGCATCGGCAAATTGCGGGCTTGCGGCTGCTCTGAGGGGTCGCTTTGGCGTTTGTGCTCCGCACCGCTGCTGCGAAGGGGAGCAGCCATCACCGCCAAACTCTGGGCAGAGGGCAGGGAGGCGAAAACCCGCCCTGTGACCCCATCCACGGCAATATCCAAAACTCCCGCCGGCAACCCATAAGCCTGAATCAGCTCCCCCGTCAGCAGATCGAGGGCCACCAGCCCAGGGGCATTGGGGCCAGAGGCATAGACCACCTGCCGCGTCTCATCCACCCGCACCACACTGGGGGCAAACCCCACCGCCGCCTGCCACAAGGGATCCCCGCTGGCCCCATCCAGCAGAGTCACCGCCTGCTCCTCCAACAGCCCAACCGCGACCCAGCCCCGATCCGGTACCCCATCGATGCGATCGGCAGAGCTGCGCAAGGGCAAAAGCCAATCCCCCTCTGTCCTCAGGCCGTTCCCGTCCGTCGAAAAGTTCTCCACCGCAGAGGAGGAGCCTGCTGCCGGCAAAGGGATCCCTTGCCCCAACACAGGGGATCCCAGCCCCAGCACACCACTCAGCACAACCAGCCATTGCCACCGCATGGCCTTCTCCACCCCACAGTCGCGCCTACTTTGACTCAGGAGATCCTCGCCCAACCAGCATAGCCAACCCGACTGTCCGCTCGCTGTCAGCAAACCCAAACACATTTTGACAGGCTGCCCAGACGAACATAGAATGAATATTCGCTGGTTTTGTCAGGATCAACCATGAAGGTGCGGCCTTCCGTCCGTCGGATCTGTGAGAAATGCCGAGTCATCCGCCGCCATGGTCGGGTGATGGTGATCTGTTCTTCCAACCCGAAGCACAAGCAGCGGCAGGGCTAGAGGTTCGATGCAGGATGTGTCCAGCCTGCAATGGGAGACAGAAGCGAGGGATCCCAACACAACTGAGCAAAACTTTGGCCAGATCTCTCGGCGAGCATAGATCCCAAGACCAGCATCTCCACGGCCACATCCCCCTGAATAAAAATCCCATCTCAGGCAGGCAACTTGGTTTGATTTGATTTCGATAAGGTACCCCTGACTATGGCACGGATTGCGGGAGTTGACATCCCCCGAGAAAAGCGAGTGGAGATTGCCCTGACCTATATTTACGGCATTGGGCTGACCCGCTCCCGCCAAATTTTGGCGAAGACCGGCATCAATCCGGATACTCGTACCCGCGACCTCACCGACGCTGAGGTGGCCGCCCTACGGACGGTGGTGGAGGGCGAATACCAGGTAGAAGGGGATCTGCGCCGCCAGGAGGCGATGAACATCAAGCGGCTGATCGACATCGGCACCTATCGAGGTCGTCGCCACCGCCTGGGTCTGCCCGTGCGTGGCCAGCGCACCCGCACCAATGCCCGCACCCGCAAGGGGGTCAGGAAAACGGTGGCCGGCAAGAAGAAAGCTCCCGCCAAGAAGTAGTCGCTCGGCTTTGCGCGGAAGGCAAAACTCTTCCACCATCCCGAATCCCAACCCCAAACAGTCGATTGCAAGGACACCTGGATCATGGCTCGGCAGCAACGGCGCGGACGTAAAGTCAAAAAGAACATCCCCAATGGGGTGGCCTACATTCAGTCCACCTTCAACAACACCATCGTCACCATCACGGATCCCAACGGCGATGTGGTGTCTTGGGCCTCGGCAGGTTCTACGGGCTTCAAAGGGGCCAAAAAGGGCACTCCCTTCGCCGCCCAAATGGCAGCAGAAAGTGCGGCGCGTCAAGCCATGGAGAACGGCATGCGCCAGATCGAAGTGATGGTGAGCGGGCCGGGAGCCGGTCGAGAAACCGCCATTCGCGCTCTACAGGCAACGGGCTTGGAAATTACCCTTATTCGAGATATCACCCCCATTCCCCACAACGGTTGCCGTCCCCCCAAGCGGCGGCGTGTCTAAAGGATCCCGCGTTGAGGGCCGGTCGAGCGTCTGTAGGAGTTTGCTCCAGAGCTACAGGTCTGCCCAAGCGTGAGATGACCTCGAAGTTTCATCAGTTCTCCAAACGGATGTCGAGCCAGACGGACGGGGCCACCATGACGATTCAAACCAGCCGAACCCTCTCCCACTCTCTGGGCAGCAAAGCGAGCTCAAGCGCTGTTGCTTACCAGACCGAGTGTGTTGAATCTCATCGGGATGATAACGGCGTTCACTACGGCAAATTTGCTCTGGGGCCACTGGAGCGCGGCCAAGGGATCACGGTGGGCAACGCCCTGCGGCGGGTGTTGCTCTCCAATCTGGAGGGGACGGCGGTGACTGCTGTACGCATTGCCGGGGTGACCCACGAGTTTTCCACGGTGCCGGGGGTGCGGGAAGACGTGATGGAGATCCTTCTAAACATGAAGGAGCTGGTGCTGCGCTCCAGTTCCCCCGAGACTCAGGTGGGCCGCTTGGTGGCTCAGGGGCCAGGGGAAGTTACTGCTGAGAAGCTGCAATTGCCCAGCGATGTGGAGGTGATCAACCCCCGTCACCACATTGCCACCCTGGCGGAAGGGGCGATTTTGGAAATGGAGTTCATGATTGGCCGGGGACATGGCTACCGCGCCGTCGATTACTCCGACAGCAAAGCGATGGCGATTGATTTTCTGCAGATCGACTCTGTCTTCATGCCGGTGCGCAAGGTGAACTACGCTGTGGAAGCAGCTCGGGTGGGCCAATTCCTGGAAAAAGATCGGCTAGTATTGGAAATCTGGACCAACGGCAGCCTCACCCCGCAAGAGGCCCTCAGCCAAGCGGCCCGCATTTTGGTGGGCTTGTTCGCACCGCTGCAGGAGGTCAGCTTCGATGCTCCTGTGCCGCCCAAGCCAGACGAGGACAACCAAAAAAACCAGATCCCCATCGAGGAGCTACAGCTCTCGGTACGGGCCTACAACTGTCTGAAGCGAGCTCAGATCAACACGGTAGCCGATCTGCTGCTCTATACCGAGGAAGATCTGCTGGAGATCAAAAACTTTGGCCAGAAGTCTGCCGAAGAGGTGGTGCAGGCTTTGAAAGCCCGCTTTGGTCTGACACTGCCCCGCACCCGCGAAAAAGGCAAGGCCTAGAGTTTAGGTTCCGTCTCAAGCATCTGCACCGCTAGCACAACCGCGTCAAAACGCAAGGATCCCCGAAGAGTGTAGGACACAAGACAGAGGTTACCATGCGCCACCGCCGTCGTACCCCCCACCTCAATAAGCCCGCCGACCAGCGCAAGGCCCTGATGCGGGCGCTGACCACGGCTCTGCTGCGGGAAGGGCGGATCACCACCACCAAAGCCCGCGCCAAAGCCATTCGGGCCACCACCGAGAAGATGATCACCCTGGCCAAAGAGGGATCCCTGGCGGCGCGGCGACAGGCGCTGGCCTACATCTACGACAAGGAGCTGGTGCGCTCCCTGTTTGAGCAGGCTCCTGAGCGCTACCGGGATCGGCCCGGTGGCTATACCCGCATCTTGCGCACCGTGCATCGGCGGGGGGATGGAGCAGAAATGGCGGTCATCGAGCTGGTGTAGCGGAAAGGGATCCATGCCGTACCGTCGCATTGCCCTGAGAATTCAGTACCTCGGCAGCAGGTTCTATGGCTGGCAGCGCCAGGCAGCCCGCCGTACCGTGCAAGGGGTGCTGGAGGAGGCGATTGCGTCGCGGGCGGGGCATCCGGTAACCCTCTATGGGGCCGGTCGCACCGATACGGGGGTTCATGCTGCAGGCCAGGTGGCCCACTTCGACACCACCTCCGGTATCCCTGCGGCGGAGTGGTCGAGGGTGCTGAACGACTGTCTGCCGGAAGATGTGGTAGTGCTGGCTTCTGCTCAAGTGCCTGACTCCTGGCACGCCCGCTTTTCGGCTCGCTGGCGCCGTTACCGCTACCTGATCCTGAACCGGGAGCGACCGGATGTGTTCTGGCGCCTCTTTAGCTGGCAAGTGCGTTGGCCTCTGCAGGTGGAGCCGATGGCGGAAGCCCTGAATTCCCTGCTGGGGGAGCACAGCTTGGAAGCCTTCCGGCGGCGGGGATCGGATCGGCCCCACTCGCGGGTACAGGTGCAGGAGGTGCTCTGCCAGCGGCTGGGGGACTTGATCAGCATCGAGGTGCAGGCCAGCGGCTTCCTCTACCGGATGATGCGGCTCTTGGTGGGATCCCTAGAGGTGGTGGGCCGAGGCGAGCTCAGCCCAGCCCAATTTGTCCACCTGTGGCAACACAACGACTGGAGCCAGATGCGCACCCGCTACAGCGCTCCTCCGCAAGGGCTGTGCCTGACGGATGTGGGCTATGCTGCGGATCCCTTCGGTCAACAGTTCGCCCACTCGCCGCCCTTTTGGGCCTTGCCCACAGAGCCTCCCTCCGCCCTCCGGTCGCCGGCTGCGTTGGCCCATTCCTGCGGTTGATCTGGGCGATCTCCAAGCTTGTCCTGATATGTTTCCTTGCCTGCCATGAACAAAACTCCCCTTCCCAACCCCGAGACTCTGGCGCCCCGCTGGTATCTGGTGGATGCTGCCAATCAGCGCCTGGGCCGCTTGGCCGCCGCTGTGGCCACCCTCTTGCGGGGTAAGCATAAACCGGACTTCACCCCTCACCTGGATACGGGGGACTATGTAATTGTGATCAACGCTGAGAAAGTGGTGGTCACCGGCAAAAAGCGCACCCAAAAGCTCTACCGCCGCCACTCCGGCCGTCCTGGCGGCATGAAAGTGGAAACCTTTGCCCAACTGCAGGCGCGGCTGCCGGAGCGGGTGGTGGAAAAAGCGGTCAAGGGAATGTTGCCCCACACCCGTTTGGGCCGGCGGCAATTCACCAAGCTGAAAGTTTACGCCGGGCCACACCACCCCCACGAGGCCCAGCAACCCCAGGTTTATCCCCTCAACACGATCCCAGGAGCCAAAGCATGACTCAAGCGAGCAGCCAACGAGCCGTTTATTGGGGAACCGGACGCCGCAAAACCGCCGTTGCCCGCGTGCGTTTGGTGCCCGGCACGGGCAAAATCATCATCAACGACAGGCCGGGAGACCAGTATCTGCAGTATCAAGAAGCCCTGCTGGCCAGTGTGAAGGGGCCGCTGGAGATCCTTGGTCTGGAAAACTCCTACGATATTCTGGTGCGAGCCCATGGCGGCGGCGTTCACGGCCAGGCGGATGCGATCAAGCTGGGGGTGGCGCGCGCCCTCTGCGAGGTGGATCCGGCCAATCGCGGCCCTTTGAAAGTAGAGGGTTATCTGAAACGGGATCCGCGCGCCGTGGAGCGGAAGAAATACGGCCTGCGCAAGGCCCGCAAGGCTCCCCAGTACTCGAAGCGCTAGGGATCCCTGCCGTTGTTTTTAGAGGAAGATGTTGATAGACAAGGGTATAGAAACAGGCCCAGAGGAGGAAAGGGTTATGCCCAAGAAAGGATTGCACCCGCAGTGGTATCCAGAAGCCAAAGTCATCTGCAATGGCGAAGTGGTGATGACGGTGGGATCCACCAAGCCGGAGCTCAGGGTGGATGTTTGGTCGGGCAACCATCCCTTTTTCACCGGCAGCCAGAAGATCATCGACAGCGAAGGCCGGGTGGAGAAGTTCATGCGCAAATACGGCATGAGCGGTGGCAAAAAGGCCAAGTAGAGGTTCCCCCATCTGGGTGTGGGCAATACTTGGATTCCTGGGTATCGCAAGTCTATGGCTTCTGCTCAACTGATCGACCAGCTTAAGAATGTCGAAGCCACCTTTCAGGAGCTGACGGTGCGCTTGGCCGATCCGGACGTGGCCACGGATCCAGCTGAGCTGCAGCGGATTGCCAAGGCCCGCTCCTCCTTGGAGGCCACCGTCCAGGCTTTTCACGACTGGCAAAAGCTGAATCGCGATCTGCAACAGACGGAAGAACTTTTGCGGGAATCGGCCTCCGACCCGGAGCTGGAGGCGATGGCAAGAGCGGAACTTGAGCAACTGCGGGCCCGCCAAGAACAACTGGAGGAAAAGCTCACCCTGCTGCTGCTGCCCCGGGATCCCAACGACGACAAGAACATTATGTTGGAGATTCGCGCTGGCACCGGTGGGGAGGAGGCGGCGCTGTGGGCGGCGGATCTGGCCCGCATGTACACCCGCTACGCCGAAAAGCTGGGCTGGTCGGTGCGTCTGGCGAGCCTCTCGGAAGGAGAGCTGGGGGGCTACAAAGAGGCGATCCTGGAGATTCAAGGGGATCAGGTGTACAGCAAGCTCAAGTTTGAAGCTGGCGTGCATCGGGTGCAGCGGGTGCCCGTCACCGAAGCGCAAGGCCGTGTCCACACCTCGACGGCCACGGTGGCGGTGATGCCAGAGGTGGACGAGGTGGAGGTGGTCATCGACCCGAAAGACATCGAAATCAAAACGGCACGCTCCGGGGGGGCAGGCGGCCAAAACGTCAACAAGGTGGAGACGGCGGTGGATCTTCTCCACAAGCCCACCGGGATCCGGGTGTTTTGTACCGAGGAGCGTTCCCAACTGCAGAACCGCCAGCGGGCCATGCAGATTTTGCGGGCCAAACTCTACGAGATGAAGCTGCAGGAGCAACAGGCCTCCATCAGCTCTGCTCGGCGCATGCAGGTGGGAACGGGATCCCGCTCGGAAAAAATTCGCACCTACAACTACAAGGACAACCGCGTTACCGACCACCGCCTCAACCAGAATTTCCCTCTGCAGCCCATCTTGGATGGGGAGCTGGACGACTTGATCCAGGCTTGTATTGGCCTTTACCAAAAAGAGCTGTTGGCGGAGCTATCCTAGGCCAAGCTGAGTTACCGCCAGCGGATGGGATCCCTTCTCGAGGACCTTTCCTCTGCCGAGCTAGCGGTAGAATAAATACCCACGTCGAGTGCCTAAACCCCCATGCTGGCCGAATACCGCCAACACGCCGCTGCCCGCGAGGCCCAAGGGATCCCGCCGCTGCCCTTAAACGCTGCCCAGACCAGCCAGGTGTGCGAGCTGCTGAAGGCCCCGCCTGCCGGCGAAGAAGCCTTTTTGTTGCACCTCTTAACAGAGCGCGTCCCGCCGGGGGTCGATGAAGCCGCCTATGTGAAAGCGGGCTTTTTGGCCGCTGTGGCCAAGGAGGAGGTTGAATCCCCGTTGATCACTCCCCTGCGGGCGGTGGAGCTCTTGGGCACCATGCTGGGGGGCTACAACGTCCAGGTTTTGCTGGATCTGTTGCGGGATCCCCGGAGTGAGATTGCAGCGGCAGCAGCCCGCGCCCTCAGCCACACCCTGCTGGTTTTCGATGCCTTTCACGACGTGCTGGAGCTGAGCCAGTCCGGCAATGCCTATGCCCAACAGGTGATCGAGTCCTGGGCCAAGGGCGAATGGTTTACCGCCAAAGCTCCCCTGGCCGCAGCAATCACTGTAACAGTGTTCAAGGTTGCCGGCGAGATCAACACCGATGACCTTTCCCCCGCCGCCCACGCCACCACCCGCCCGGATATCCCCCTCCACGCCCAAGCCATGCTGGAGTCCCGCGCTCCGGGATCCCTGGTTACCATTGCCGAGCTGAAGCGCCGCGGCCATCCCGTTGCCTTTGTGGGGGATGTGGTGGGCACCGGCTCCTCCCGCAAATCCGCCCTCAACTCGCTGCTCTGGCACATCGGCCACGACATTCCCCATGTGCCCAACAAGCGGGCCGGCGGGGTCATCCTGGGGGGCACCATCGCGCCCATCTTCTTCAACACCGCCGAAGATGCCGGGGCCTTGCCCATCCAGTGCGATGTCTCCCGCCTGGAAACGGGCATGGTGGTTACAATTTACCCCTACGAAGGCGTGATCCGCTCTGAGACCGGCCAAGTTCTCTCCACCTTTTCCCTGCGGCCCGTGACCCTCCCCGACGAAGTGCGGGCGGGGGGACGTATTCCCCTGTTGATTGGCCGTGCCCTCACCGACAAAACCCGCCAAGCCTTGGGTTTGCCTCCCTCGACCTTGTTTATCCGCCCCACTCCACCGGCAGACACCGGCAAAGGCTATACCCTAGCGCAAAAAATCGTGGGCAAAGCCTGTGGGCTGCCAGGCGTGCGCCCGGGCACCAGTTGTGAGCCCCTCATTACCACGGTGGGATCCCAGGACACCACCGGCCCCATGACCCGCGATGAGCTGAAGGAGCTGGCCTGTCTGGGCTTCAACGCCGACCTGGTGCTGCAGAGCTTCTGCCACACCGCCGCCTATCCCAAGCCGGTGGACATCCAGATCCACAAAGAGCTGCCCGACTTTTTCGCTTCCCGCGGGGGCGTTGTCCTGCGTCCCGGCGATGGCATTATCCACTCCTGGCTCAACCGCATGCTCCTGCCGGATACCGTCGGCACGGGGGGCGACTCCCACACCCGCTTCCCCTTGGGGATCTCCTTCCCGGCGGGATCCGGTCTGGTGGCCTTTGCCGCCGCCATGGGGGTGATGCCCTTGGACATGCCGGAATCGGTGCTGGTGCGCTTTAAGGGGGAACTGCAGCCGGGGATCACCCTGCGGGACATTGTCCATGCCATCCCCTACGTGGCCATTCAGAGGGGGCTGCTCACCGTTGAGAAAAAAGGCAAGAAAAACGTCTTTGCCGGGCGCATCATGGAGATCGAGGGCCTGCCGCATCTGAAGGTGGAGCAAGCTTTTGAGTTTACCGATGCCTCGGCAGAGCGCAACTGTGCCGGCTGTACCATCAAGCTGAGCCTCGAGACGGTCTCAGAATATCTGCGCTCCAACGTGGTGCTGCTGAAAAACATGATTGCCCGCGGCTACCAGGATGCGAGAACCTTGCTGCGGCGCATCGCCAAAATGGAAGCATGGCTGGCCAACCCCAGCCTGATGGAAGCGGATCCCGACGCCGAATACGCCGAAGTCATCGAAATCGACCTCAGCACCATCACCGAGCCAATTGTCTGTGCCCCCAACGATCCCGACAAGGTGATGACCCTGAGCGAAGTCCATGCCCAACACGCCGCCGGCAACCCCGATACGCCGATCAAGATTGACGAAGTTTTCATCGGCTCCTGCATGACCAACATCGGCCACTACCGCGCCGCCGCCAAAATCCTGGAAGGCCAAGGGCGGGCCAAGGTGCGCCAATTCTGGATCTGTCCGCCCACCCGCATGGATGAGGCACAACTGCGCTCGGAAGGCGTATACGGCATCTTTGCTGCCGCCGGGGCCAGAACGGAAATGCCGGGATGCAGCTTGTGTATGGGCAACCAAGCCCGCGTGGAAGACGGGGCCACCGTCATGTCCACCTCCACCCGCAACTTCAACAACCGCATGGGCAAAGACGCGCGGGTTTATCTGGGATCCGCCGAGCTGGCCGCCGCCTGCGCCCTTTTGGGCCGGATCCCCACCCCTGAGGAGTACCGAGAGATCGTCTCCACCAAGATCCAGCCCTTTGCCGGCGAGCTGTACCGCTACCTCAACTTCCACGAGATCCCTGGCTTTGAGGACGAAGGACGGGTCATCCCGCGGCAGCACGTGGAGGAGCTGTCCAGGAGCCGTTCTTGAGCGAGAATAGGGGCTAGCTGCCCTGATAGCATGGCAGGGATCGCCCCATTGCCCTGGAGAAAGCTCAATGGCCCTGAATCCAAAGAGGATCCGCCGCATCCACCGCACCCTTGCCCCCATCCTGGCCTTGCCTTTGGTGGTAACGGTGCTAACGGGATCCCTGTATCAAATTGCCCGCCTTAACGAAAACTTCGACTACTACTGGCTGATCCAAATCCACAAAGGGCAGTGGGGCCCCCTCGATCTGCAAGCGGTTTACCCCTTCTTAAACGGACTGGGGCTGCTGGTGATGGTGGCCACCGGTCTCAGTATGTGGTTACCCACAAAACTCCATCGCCGCCCCAAACATACGGAGTCCTAGAGGGTTTTGGATAGATAAACCTGTAGGGTAAATACCTAAGAAACATTCCAGAAAACCCTACATTTCCCGGAACGGATTTGACTACACTAGAAGCATAGAGGTTTTGCTTGCACCTCTAAAGTTGAGCCCCAAAAGCTAAGCTCCAAACTCGAACTGGAAGTCAAAAAAGCAAAGTAATAGAGGAGGAGGATGCTCTATGGCTCTTGTCCGCTGGGATCCATTTCGTGAAATTGACGAAATTCAACGGGAAATGAACCGGATGTTCGACCGGCTGATCCCTCGCACCACCGAGGCCGACGGCTTTGCCTTCATGCCGGCAGTGGAGATGCACGATGATCCCGAAACCATTACCCTGAAGCTGGAGCTGCCCGGCTTGAACCCCAACGACTTGGATATCCAAGCGACAGCCGAAGCGGTCTCCATCACCGGGGAACGGCGATTTGAGAAGCGCTCTGAAGACAAAGGGGTAACCCGGACTGAATTCCGTTACGGGCGCTTCCAACGGGTGATCCCGCTGCCGAACCGGATCAAACACGATCAGGTGAAAGCCGAATACAAAGATGGGATCCTCACCCTCACCTTGCCCAAGGCAGACTCTGAAAAAGCCCAAGTGGTCAAAGTGAGCGTTGTCTCCTGATGGCCTAGAGGTTAGGCAACTTCCTAATAGGGGAAAAGGATACCATAGAGGTAGGCGATGAGCCTACCTTTTTTTATTTTTACATTTCGGTTTAAGATTCCATGGCTTCCCAGCTCCCCTCTCCTTCTGGGAAAGGGGCCGGGGCAAGGGCAGGGGCAACGACCATAAACTGGCTTCGCTGCAGGGATCCCCAGCTCTCCCTACCGAACTCAACTCAACTCGATTTGACTTTTGCCCGCCGCTTTGGATAGGGTTTGAGTGCGCAACGGAGCCAAGGTTGAGAGCATGGCCAGCGTTACCTACGAACACGTTACCAAGCGCTACAGAGACACCACCGCCGTCCATGACCTGAACATCACCGTCCAAGACGGGGAATTTCTCGTCTTTGTCGGCCCCTCCGGCTGCGGCAAAACCACCTCCCTGCGCATGCTGGCCGGCTTGGAAGAAGTGAGCGCCGGCTCCATCTACATTGGCGATCGACGGGTGAACGATGTCCCCCCCAAGGATCGGGATATCGCCATGGTCTTCCAATCCTATGCCCTCTACCCCCACATGACCGTGGCCGAGAACATGGCCTTTGGCCTCAAGCTGCGCGGCCTGCCACGGGCGGAGATCGAAAGCCGGGTTAGGGGGGTGGCCAAGCGCCTTGGGATCGAGCACTTGCTCAACCGCAAGCCCAAGGAACTTTCGGGTGGGCAACGGCAGCGGGTTGCCGTCGGGCGGGCCATCGTGCGCAATCCGGCGGTGTTTTTGATGGATGAGCCCCTCTCCAACTTGGATGCCAAGCTGCGGGTACAGGCGCGGGCCGAGATCAGCAAGTTGCACATGCAACTGGGCACCACCTTCATCTACGTCACCCACGACCAAGTGGAGGCCATGACCATGGGCAACCGCATCGCCGTCATGAAGGATGGCCGCCTGCAGCAGGTGGATACCCCCCACACCCTCTACACCCGCCCGGCCAACCTGTTTGTGGCCGGGTTCATCGGCAGCCCCGCCATGAATTTCTTCCAGGCCAAGCTGCGGGAGCAGGAGGGCACTCTCTGGGTGGATACCGGCGCCTTCCGCGTGGCCATCCCGCCCCACCAGGCAGAGCCCTATTGGCAATACGTCGGCAAGTCGGTCATCTTCGGCATCCGCCCGGAAAACATCCACGATCCCCACTACCAACCCCCAGGGATCCAACCTGCCCCGGTGCGGGCTAAGGTCTCGGTAACGGAGCTGGTGGGCCATGAAGTAATCCTCTATCTCAGCACCAGCGACCGAGAAGGGATCCTGGCCGAGCAGGAGTTTATTGCCCGCGTGGATCCCCGTACCCAGCTGCGCGTCAACCAGTGGGCGGAAGTGATCTTCGATATGGATCGCTTCCACCTGTTCGATCCCGAAACCGAGCAGCGGCTGGGATAAAAACGATGACCAAAAAAACTGGGTTACAAGCCCCGCCCTTCTAGGGCGGCTTTTGTAAGATGCTATTCGACAGAAAAGGCAACTTTGCATGTACCTTGTCCGCAAGCTCAAGCTAGGCGTCTCAGAGCAACTGCAGCTGTTGAGCAGGGCAGCAGGCGAGCTGTACTCAAAGGTGCTCGTTCACTTTTGGCGGGTTGTCCGCAAGAAGGGACTGTGGTTGAAACCTTCCACGCTAATGCGGTGGTTTCCCAACGACCCTGAGAATACACTTCATGCTCACAGTGCAGACGCGGTAGTGCAAAGCTTCTTTGCCTCTTTGAAGTCCTGGCGAGAACGCCGCCAAACCGACCCCAACGCCCGTCCACCTCGACGGCGTCGGTACTATTCCAAAGTTCAATGGAAGTCTTCAGCCATCCAAGTCGTCAATGGAAAGCTGCGATTGTCGAACGGGAAAGGCAATGAGCCCCTGATGATTAACTGGGCTTGGGACACACCTGTTTGGGTAGAGATGGGCTGGGATGGCCAGCAGTATGAGTTGAGAGCTTGCTACAAGGTGGGGGATACGCTGCCGGAAGAAGAGGGGGAAGAGAGCATGACTCTAGTCAATAATAAGCTCAACTATACTGAAAATAATGTATAATATGTTCAGTACGGATTACTACCAGTTGATCTTTCTGTTTACTTTCGAGTCTGCCAACATGGTAGCCAAAGCAAAGCAGAAAATTGGTAGTAAGACGACACGGAAACTGCGCTTTGGGTATTCTACTCAAAGCTTTGCGGGATACCGCCATTCTGGTTGGAAACAAACAGAATGCTATCGCTGCATAGTTGAACAGTGATGTTCAGCAGTGTTCAGCGTAAATGTATCAGCAATTCTGCTGGCTGAGAAAGAATCCCCGTCCTTTAGGGCGAGGGGTATGTCAACCAAAAAGGCCCCCATGTATGAATCAGGGGGGCTTTCGTAAGTCCTGGCTTTGCACTTGCCTAGCGAAGTGGGGAATCCAGCAGAATGACCAGGCGTTCTTCCAAAAACTTCAGGTTGGCCAACACTTGACTAAACGCTTCTTCCTGCGTCCAGTCCATAATCTCCATGGTCTTGTGGACTAGAGATTGCACCGGCACCGGCAAGGGGCCGAAGACATCCACCAGCCAGCGCACCGAGAAAGGATCGATGGTAATGTTCCCCTCAGCTCCCGGCCAGCCGTTGATGTTGACAGGCCCGTTGTCCCGAATGGCGTTGAGAAAAGCCTGCTTGGCATCCAACTTCACCAGAAGGGGGTGGGCTTGTACGGTGCCGTTCCACCATTCGTCGTTCGTAAACGGCTCAGCCTTGGGAATGCCGGGGTGCCCGCACCAAAAATCAATCAAGCGGGTCATGTTGGGGAAAATCAGCTCGATGAAGTGAAGCTTTTGCTCCTCGCTTAACTTATTGAGTTGCCGCATCGAGTAGGGCACCGGCTTGGTCAAGACCCTCTCCAACTTCCACTGCTGCCAATTCACCATGCTAATAAACTCGAGGCCGGCCTGCCTCAACATCTCAAACACCTGCGGCACCGTAAAGCCCTTGTCGCTGCGCAGCAGGAAGTTGGCCAGGATCCCCGCTGTGGTTTTGATGGCATCGCCGTTCCAGTGGCTCTTCACAAAGCTGGCGTCGGTGAGCGCTTCCATCACCTCTCGTAGCAGGGGCACCGCTTTGGCTGCCGGCTCGTCCATCACCCCCAGCAGCTCCATCGCATCCTGCATGTTGAAGATAAACTGCCGCTGATAAAGGCTATGAACATTGGTGCGGATGATCCCATCGGGCTTGAGCACCTGCCGCATGCCTTTCAAACCGGCAACCGGGTCGTCCAGGAGGTAGAGAACGTCGTTGCAGGCAATAAAATCAAACTCCTCCCCCAGCGCCGTCATGTCGGTAATGTCCATAACATGAAAGCGGGCGTTTTCAATCTTATGGAACTTAAAGCGCTGCTCTGCCATCTTGATGGACTCCGGCGAAATATCCACACCCACATAGCGAGCGCCGGGGTTGGCCGTTGCCAAAACCAAAGTTTCCCAACCGGAGCCACAGCCGGCATTGAGCATCACCTTGCCTTCCGGCAATACCACCTTGCGATCCCGCAGGTACCTGGCCGTCGTAAGGCTGTTGGCAAACAAGGCAAGGTTGTCGGTAACCGTCTGCTCAATCGGCACATTCGGGTAGGGAAACTCGTCAAACTGCGCCTGTACGGGGTTGGACACAACTTTCTCTGCCATGGCAGTCTTCCTGTTTTTGGGTATCCCAACACTCTTAGCACGCACCCTATCGTACTGCATAGCTAGCAACCTATCGGCTTCTCCGGCGTTCCTCTAGCTTAAGGAGAGTATGGAAAAGTTAATGTTCAAATGACCTTGAAGCTGATAGGATTGCTACCGCCCTGATGTTTGCTTGCTGTCCTCATCGAGGCAAAAGGTTATTTCCTGGCAAGGGGCTGTTCCTATGGGCTCACGCAGGCGCCTGTCTCGGCTAGCGGTGACTTTTCTCTTCGGGATCCTGACGGCCTGCGGCCTGGCCGGTGGGCCTAGCCTAATCAGTCGGCCAGAGACCCCTTCCTCCACTCCAGGAGTTGCTGCTTACTACGACGGCAACCCGCAATCGGTAACCATCCGCGATGCCGCCATTGCCTTTGCCATTGCCAGCGGGATCACCCAGCCCAGCCAGATTGTCAGCTTTGTCAACACCGTTTTGCGGGTGCAGCCTCCTCTCACCTTGGCTGAGGTGACCACGGCCGACCCCAATCCGGTGGCCATCTCCGATTTTGATGGGGATGGCACGCCAGGCACCATTCGGGATGCGGCTATTTTGTTTGCCATTGCCACTTTGCAGAGCCGCGATGCCAACCGCATCAACACCTTCGTCAACACCGTTTTGCGGCTGCAACCTCCCCTCAACCTTACGCCTGAACAAGCGGCCAGATTGCCAGGGCCGGGATTTGTTCCGCCCACAGGGCTTCCAACCGCCTCGCCTTCGCCGTCACCACCTGGGATCCCCACCCTGGGGGTGCCGCAGGCGGTTACAGGGCGCTTGACCACCAGTAGCCCTCGGGATCCCCGTCGTCCTACTCACTTCATTCAGGATTTCCTGCTCAGCGCGCCTGCGGGGCAAACGGTGCGGATCCAGCTTTCCAGTATCGACTTCGATACTTACCTTTTCATCGTTAACCAGGCTACCGGGGAGGTGATTGCCGAAAACGACGACTTTGGGGAGAGTACGAATTCCCAGCTCGACTTGGTTGTGCAAGCTGGAATCAACTACTTGGTGCGGGTTAGCAGTTACGACCCTGGTGCTACGGGTGCTTTCCAGCTTAGGACTGCTCTGGTTGCCCCGGCACCCACTCCTTCTCCCACGGCTTCGCCCACTCCCTCTGCTGGCGGCTTCAACATCGAGATTGAATTCATCGACAACAGCCTCAGCCCTTCCCAGCGCAACATCGTTCTGCAAGCGGCCCGGCGCTGGGAGCAGATCATCACCGGCGACTTACCCGACGTCACCCTAACTCTGCAGGCTGGCTTCTGCGGAGCTGGCTTCCCCCCGACTCCTCTGGTCAACCGGCCTGTGGATGACCTCTTGGTTCAAGTAACCGGCGCCCGGCTCCTCTCCAGCCCCCCTGAGAGTGATGGTCCGGGTAAGGCTGTGGGTCAAGCGGGCCCCTGTGGCCCCCTTCGGCCCGGGATCCGCATCATCCCCTATGCCAGGATAGGGATCGACCCAGCGGATTTGAATCGGCTAGAGGAGCAGGGATCCCTCTTTGACGTTGTCCTGCACGAGCTGGGCCATGCTCTGGGGTTTGGCACCGTCCCCAACTGGCGTCCTTTTCTCCTCAACAGCGGCACCACCAACCCGCGTTTTGCCGGCCGGCAGGCCACTGCTGAGTACAACAGCCTGGGCGGATCGGGGAATGTGCCGGTGGAGGTTGAGCCACCTCCCGAAGGTCACTGGCGGCGAACCCTAGGGTTGGAGCTGATGACGCCGGTGCTGCCACCGCCACCTGCACGCCCTGTTCTCAGCCGCATCACCGCTGCAGCCATGCAAGACTTGGGGTTCACGGGCGTCAACCTGTCTGCTGCGGATCCCTATACCCTGCCTCCAGAAGGGCGCCGCCTGCCCCCAGGGGAGGGGCTCTTCCTTGGCAACGACGCTGTTTTTGGCCCAATTGGGGGAGAGCTCCGCTTGCTTCCCTGAGGACCTGCTAACCCCAGGGAGATGCCCAGCCTAGCCTAGGGCGGCAACAAAAAAAGGCCCCGCTGGGAGTCTGCTAGGAGAAGGGAAGCGAGACGCAGCTCTTGTCCTAGGACAAGACCTGAGCTGCGGATGGTCCTGCGGCTGTTGCCCGGCATGGCCACTTTGGCATAGAAAAGGCCCCTCAGTGGGAGCCAAAAAGGAAAGAGGTGGGAAAGGTTAGGGACAAGAAGAGCCAGAGGTTACATATCGCTTTGTTGTAGAGAAGCCGTCGAAGGTGTTGCTAGTTATGGGAGTGGGAACCACAGTTCCCGCCTGTTTATAGATAGCAATACTGGTATTACCTGAAGGAGCGTTTGTGAAGGTGTTGCCTTGCACAGTCACAGTGCCACTAGCGTTAACACAAACTCCAATTGCTATTGCTGAGCTTCCTTCTTTTACCTGAATTGACGATCCTTCCACTCTTCCAGAATCAATGGGGCCTGCGAGGAGAACAGAGAAAACATTGCCTAATGAGGCTTGAATCGCGCTCAAGCTTACAGTGCTTCCAACCACCTCCACAGAGCCGACAGTTGTGTTCCCATAGATACCTACAACGCCCTTAGCGTTCCCTGACCCTGCAGCCACAACGGAACTACCATTAGTGACCTTCAAGGTACCACTGCCCTGGTGAAGAATGCCAGTAACAAAGTCTTGGTTGCTTGGAATGGCAATGTCTACGTTCTCAAGAGTAACAGTGCCTAAAACTGATGATGTTACATGAACACATTTGTCGCCTCCACCAACTGCCATGGCCCCGCTATCGGTAATACCTGTGCAGTCAATAACCATGTCTTTCAGGGGCGTTCCCGCAGCAGCGAGCGTGATGGCGGCGGCTTTTGTACCAGGACCACCGGGATCCCCGCTCTCAATCTTGAACCCTTGAAGCCTGTAGCCTTTGTTGAGAGTTAAAAGCTTAGTGTTCAGATCGAGTGTGAAATTAACGCCGCTGTCAGGAAGCACCGTGACGGATCCAGCTGTCAAAGTCTGACTATTGATGTTGGTGCTAACATTCTCCGTTCCGTCGTCAATGATCCTTACAATCACATTTGTCCCGCCGCCAAAACTGGCTGCGGTCTGAACTGCAGGGGATTGCAGCACATGCCCCACAGTTTTGAACGGCTGGAGAGGTGAGGTACCTAGGTAAAGAGTATCATTGCCTGCGGTTGGATGCACATAGAACTGAACAGGTGTCGGCGTTGGCGTGGGTGTCGGTGTCGGTGTCGGCGTGGGGGTGGGTGTTGGCGTGGGGGTGGGTGTCGGTGTTGGCGTGGGGGTGGGTGTTGGCGTGGGTGTCGGTGTCGGCGTCGGGGTCGGCGTCGGTGTCGGGGTCGGCGTGGGAGTGGGCTCGCTGAAGAGGGTATCTAAGTTCGGCTGCGTGACGCTGACACCGCTGAGCTTCAGGGTGGTGGCAAGGAAGGAATTGATCTTACTGGCCGTCGGCGGAAGACCTGTTGAAATTGCCGCAAACAAAACCGCCGCATCCTTGCAGTCCACCACCCCGTCGGCAGTAAAGTCGGAAACAGAGGGCTTGAGCGGATCGCCCAACCCCGTCACGTCGGCAGCCGTAATCGGCCCCACCTTGAGCGTGTTATTGACAAAGTTAACAATCTTCCCGGAGTCGTTGGTGTTGAGGGTGCAGGCGGCAAAAAGGACTGCCGCATCCTTGATGGTGACTGAGGTCTTTACCCCGTCGTAGTAGAAGGCAATGCTCTCAGAGCCCTGCACTGCTGCTTCTGGTGCCTGAGCTGAAATTGTCGGGGGAACCTGAGTAACAGCCGGAGGATCCGAAGTAAGGGAACAAGCAGCTACACCTCCTGCGAGGGAGGAAGCCAAAATCAAGGGAGCTATCGGGTGACGAAAGCGGGATTTTGAGTTGCGGGAAGCCATGACAGATCTCCTTCAAAAACTTGCTAGGGTCAACGTCTTTAGCAAGAGCTGCCTAGCTCACCCCAGGGAAACTCAAAGGCAAACCTTGAGTCTTGTCTCGAGTATACCCAAAGGGCGCTCAAAAAAGCACAGCGACGGTGCCTTTCCCAAAGCTGAAGAAGAAGACAACCGGTTGCCATCTAGCACCTCCTGAATGGAAACCGATTGCCCTTCTAGGGCCAGCCCCAAGCTAGTTCACTGAGATGCCCGGCCCAAAGTTGAAGTAGGTGGTGCTGCCAGGGTTAGTGTTGTTGTCAAAGGTGTTGATGGTAGTACCCCCGACCGTGATGGCCGATGGCGAAGGAATGGCGGGAGTCACCCGGATCTGGCCGCCAAAGGGGATGGTAAAGGAAGTGGGGAAGGTGGCCACATTCCCAGACACCGAGGTGGAGGTGGCGATCACCGTGCCATCTGCTTGTCGAATGGTTACTGTGGCCCCTGCCGGCAAGCCCGGGATCGTAATCCGCGGGCCAGCAGGAGTGGGCGTGGGGGTGGGTGTCGGTGTCGGCGTGGGTGTCGGTGTCGGCGTGGGTGTCGGTGTCGGCGTGGGTGTCGGTGTCGGCGTGGGTGTTGGAGTTGGAGTGGGCGTGGGCGTAGGCGTCGGAGTTGGTCTAGGGGTGGGTGTCGGAGTGGGCGTTGCCGTGGGTGTGGGGGTCGGAGTTGGCGTGGGGGTGGGTGTTGGAGTTGGTGTAGGGGTTGGAGTGGGCACAGGTGTTGGTGTGGGGGTCGGAGTTGGCGTGGGCGTGGCAACCGTGAGAGGATCCCTTGAGGAAGAGCCGCAGGCAGCCATCAGCCCGGCCAGAGCGGCGGCCAACACTGAGGAAACAAGGGAAACACGCCAACTGGTTGGGAAGTTGCGGTCAGACATTCTCAAATCTCCAGCGAAGGATCAGCAAGAATTGGGGTAGCGGTTGCAGTCTTGGTTCGGCGCCGGCCAGCTCAGGGGAACTAACGGGTATTATTCCCCAACCCTGGCCGAGAAGGAAGAGGATCCACGGCTCTGGGCTTAGTCTTGGCTCATAAGGTAGGTAATGGCGCGGTTTTGCTGCTCAACCACCTGGCGCAGCTCGGCAATGCTGGCCCGCAGCTCAGCGATGGACTCCCTAGTTTGGGCAATGGCTGCAAAAACTTGCCCAATCGCCTCTGTGTTTTGGGCAATGACTGCGAAAAGACGCTCAATGGCCTCTGTGTTCTGGACAGTAACTGTGGAAACACGCTCAATGGCCTCTGCGTTCTGACCAATGGCTGCAAAGGCTTGCCCAATGGCCTCTGTGTTCTGGACAGTAACTGTGGAAACACGCCCAATGGCCTCTGCGTTCTGGGCGGTGGCTGCAAAGGCTTGCCCAATGGCCTCTGCGTTCTGACCAATGGCTGCAAAGGCTTGCCCAATGGCCTCTGTGTTCTGGGCGGTGGCTGCAAAAAGACGCTCGATGGCTTCTGTATTCCGGGCAGTGGCCTGGGCATTGGCCAGCGTCTGCTGGGCCAGGACTTCCAAGATGGCCTCCACCCGCTCCAACCGCTCCGACATGGGGTTCCCTACACCGGCTTAGGATCCCATTCTAGCCGGATCCCTGGCCTACCAGCGGCAGGGGCCGCGCTCCCCATCGGGGCAGATGGTCTCCCCGTCCGTCAGCGCCCCCTCCAGCTTGGCCCCTTTGAGAATTGCCCCCCTGAGGTTGGCCCGCCGCAGATCCGCCTCCTGCAAATTGGCCCCTGTCAAGTCGGCCTCAGCCAGGCTGGAGTCGGGAAACCTGGCTTTCTGCAAGTTGGCCCGCCGCAACTTGGCCCCGTTGAAAGCGGTGTTTTCCACATAGGCCCCCGCCAAATTGGCCCCCGACAGATCCGCCTGCAGGAAGACTCCCCCCTGCACCAGCGCCTCGCCCAGATCAGCGCCGGCCAGCTTGGCGTTAGCGAGCACCACCCCAATCAACTGGCAGCCGGAGAGATTCTTGCCCTTGGCCGCCAATACCTCCTCCGCCGTTACCTGGCGGGCATTGACACATAGAGAAGGGCCCCGCGCCCTGCCGGAACAGGCTGCCAGCGCCAGTCCTACCCCCAACAGCCAGACAATCCTTTTGGCCATACTCACCTTTTCCTGCAAGCTGGTGCTAGCCTACCACAATTCCTCTCCCGCCGTTGCAGCCCGACTTCCCGGAAAGGGGCAAGGGGTGGTTGTGTCGGCAATGCAGAGCACCGGGGCCTACAAAAAAGCCCCCCTGGGGGGCAGGGGGGGAAACAGCTTCCAGCGCCAGTTACGGAAGAACTTTGTTTGTAAAGAATCCCGAAAAGGTGTTATTGGGAAGAGCACTAGAGAAGAGGTTACTGTCACCGTTAACTCCAACTCCGGCACCGGCGCCAGTAAAGGTGTTACCTTCAACAGTGGATTTGCTCGCCGTATTTTGGACCTTGATACCTGTGCCACCATTACTCACATTGATGGTGGAGCCGGTAACCGAGGATGTGGGAGCCTGGAGATTGATACCTTTACTGGCTTGCGCGTGGCCGTTGTGAGTCATATCCACCGTCAAGCCCTTAACAGTCAGAACCCCCTTGGAATCGATCAAAATGATAGGTTTGGCATTACCGGTAGGCCGAACTCTGCCACCGACAATGGTGAGGTTGATACTGGTATCATTATTCAGAATGCCAACGTTACCCGCATTGGCATCCGTCACATCAACCCTCACATCCTTAAGGATATGGGAGCCAGCTCCCTTAACCTCCACGCAGGTAACAGCAAAGCCTCCCCCAATCGCAGCACACGTGACATCCACACTGGCTAGCCCCGCCGTTGGATTAGTGATTGTTACTGCCGTTCCAGCACCATTGAGGTTGAAGTCAATTTGGATATCCTGCAGCTTGTAGCCCTTGTTCAGGGTCAGTGTTTTATTATTAGTCGCCAGATCCAACTTAAACGTCTTCGGGAATGGAGCTTGCAGCACCGTTACCGAGCCGGCCGACAAAGTCGGTGTGTTAATGTTAGCATTAACAACCTCTTTAACATTGGTTCCACCCACAATAGTAACCACCACGTCATTGCCCGTGTTGGCCGCCTGCGCCACTTTCAAACCTGGAGCTTGGTTAATGTCCAAAGCGTTCTCAACAGTCTTCCAAGGCTGGGCCGCTGTGCCCGGGGAGGCGTCGTTCCCAGTCGTAGGATTGATGAAGAAAGTCGTCTTCGAGAAGGGGGTAATGGTTACCGGCAGGTTGAACTGACCCAACGACCCCGCATCCAAGAGAACCGATTGCGCTCCTGGAACGGCCCCCAGTTCAGCGCTCACCAAAACCGTCTGGTTGAAGTTGAAGTTGGTCGGCGTAAAGGTCAGGGAAGCCGGAGTGGTGGTCAGGTCAGGCGTAGAAGTCGTCACCGTTACCGTCTCCGGCGCTGTCGGGGCCTTGGCCAGCTTGACCGTAAACAGCGCTGCCCCATTGACAGGAATGCTCAGGCTGGCAGGATTCACCACAAGGTTGGTCGATTGGCCAACCGTAACATTGACCACTCCATCCGCATAGCCCGGAGCAGAGAACTTGACGGTGCCAGTCGTGCCTGGGGTCGCCGTGCTCTCCACCGTCACCGTGCCGCTGAAAACAGTGGGAGCAAAAGCCAGGGTCGCTGGGGTAGCTTTAATGCCGCTAGAAGGCGTCACCGTTACCGTCACATTCCCTGGTGGCGCACTGGGCAACGACACCGTCACGCTTTGGCTGGAGCCGCTCGGCAGCTTCAAATCGTCAGGGGTGACCAGGAATGTTTTGGGCGTCGGCGTGGGCGTCGGCGTCGGGGTTGGAGTCGGCGTGGGAGTGGGCCCGCTGAAGAAGGTATCTAAGTTCGGCTGCGTGACGCTGACACCGCTGAGCTTCAGGGTGTTGGCAAGGAAGGGATTGATCTTACTGGCCGTCGGCGGAAGACCTGTTGAAATTGCCGCAAACAAAACCGCCGCATCCTTGCAGTCCACCACCCCGTCGGCAGTAAAGTCGGAAACAGAGGGCTTGAGCAGATCGCCCAACCCCGTCACGTCGGCAGGCGTAATCGGCCCCACCTTGAGCGTGTTATTGACAAAGTTAACAATCTTCCCGGAGTCGTTGGTGTTGAGGGTGCAGGCGGCAAAAAGCACTGCCGCATCCTTGCTGCTAACCGAGGTTTTCACCCCGTCGTAGTAGAAGGAGAGGCCCTCGGCAACGGGAGCAGCGGTTTCGGGAACTTGAGCCGAGATGGTGGAAGGAACCTGCGTAACGGTAGGCGTGTCGGCAGAGCAAGCGGCTACCACCCCGGTTAGAGAAGAAGCCAGGGCCAAGGAGGCCAGCGTGGAACGCAAGCTGTGCTTGAGGTTACGGTTAGACATCGTCAAATCTCCAAGAAGAAAGGCTCTACAACCGGTCGAAGCCTTGGCAAGCGCAGCTCAACTCACTACAGGGAAACCCACAAAGGCCTAGCTGCTAGTAGTATACCCATGCAGAAGCCAAAAAGTACAACAGGGAAACCAATCGAACGAAGAGATGCGCAAGCCAAGCGAGATGGAAAAAGCGACCTGCCACCACCAAGCAACTTTTCAGTCAGCCCAATAGAAGCAGGCCGCTGTCGCAAAGCTAGCCAAAGGCTAGTTCACCGAAATGGCAAGCCCGAAGTTGAAGTAGGTGGTGCTGCCGGGGTTGGTGCTGTTGTCAAAGGCGCTAATGGTAGTACCGCCAACCGTAATCGGCCCAGGTGAAGAAATGGCGGGAGTCACCCGAATCTGGCCAGCAAAGGGGATGGTAAATGGCCCTGGGAAGGTAGCCACATTTCCAGATACGGAGGTGGAAGTGGTGATGACCGGAGCACCGCCTGGCCCCGTCACCGTCACCGTCGCGCCAGCAGGCAGGCCTGGGATAGTGATCGTCACACCGGCAGGCGTAGGCGTAGGCGTGGGAGTAGGCGTTGCCGGTGGCGCACCGCCGGGCTGGAACTGCAGACCGGTCCCTGGGCCGAAGCCCACTGCCAAGCAGAGGGCATCCGACACCCCGCCAAAGACAGTAGAGGTGAAAGGAGCTGTATCCAAGAAGTTCAGAAGGTTGCCCGGGGCTCCCGCCAAGCCTTCTTGGCGACCGCACATGGCAATGCCAGGAAAGGGCGTGGGCGTGATGGTGTTGTTGAAGAAGGCCTTGAGAATGGTGCCCTCCCCACCCAGGGCCCCCGCCGCGGTTGGCGTGAGGTCAACGTTGGGACGAGCGTAGACAGCCAGAGTGCCCTGCGGCGGCAGGTTGAAGGTGTTGCCCGTCACCGAAGCTGTGGCAAAAGGAGCCAGAGTTCCCGGTGCCTGAGTCTGCCGATCCACAATGGCCGCAATGAAGGTCGGGCTGCCGATGGAAGGCTCAAAGCGGTTCTCGCGAATGGTTACCGTGTTGGGCTCAGCCGACACCACATGCACGCCGGCAACTGTGAAGCCGCGCAACAGGTTCTTGTAAACCTCCGCCTGCGAGAAGTCGCAGACTTGCACAGAGACGTAGGCATCTGACTGAGTGGGCCGCGTGAAGTCGTTGAAGGAGACTTTTACGTTGCGGGTGGTGAGGTTGGCTAGGTCACACTCGCCAATGGCTACTTGGTAAGGTGCAGCCGGCCCAGCAGCGTCCGGATCTCTGGGAATGCCGGTGATCGGATCTCTGGAAATGCCGGTGATCCGGAATCCATTGCCCTCCGTTCCGCCCAGCGTGGCATCGGCGGCCAGGATCTTGACCGAATCCACCGTGCTCGTGCCGTCAATGGAGTTCAAGGTCAAGCCGGGCCTGTCGGCAGGCAGAACAATCTCGCCCTCAGCCACAAAGGATCCAGGACCAGCCGTTACTGTCTGGTTAGGACCTGCTGCCTCAGCAATGGCGCGGGTAATGGAGAGGTAAATGTTGCTGGTGTTGCTGTTAAATACAAAGCCGGTGCTCGCCGCAACAATGGCACGGCGCTCCGCGGCATTCAGCCCACTACCCCGCTCGTCGCGGATGGCATAGACGTTGGCCGTCGCAGTTCTGGGGGTGATGGCGTTGCCGGCAAAGGTTACCAAGCTCAGCCCGGTCACTGCAGGCTCGATAAAGATGCCAGCCGAGCCCGCACCCACGTCCTGGGGCACAAAGTTAATCAACTGGGTTCTGACCCCATCAGGAGCAGCCGTGTAGCCCAGGAAGATGTTGTTGGTGCTAACACTGAGGTTGATGCCCGCGTTGTCGCCGGCAATACGAATCCCGGCAGAGCCGGCGCCGCCTGCCACAAACAAGTTGGAGCGGGTAACGGTCAGGTTCTTGGAAGTAATGCCAGCAGCCGACGAGCCAAAGCCAATGGCTACCCCACGGGAAGCTGGAGTGGTTACTGCTGGAGTGGTTACTGTGGGGAAGAGAACGATGTCTACGCCGGTAACGGTAACTTCAGTGGCGTCCTCGGCATTGATACCGTACTCGATGGCCGCCAGGGAGCGGGTGTTGAGAATGCTGAAGTTCTCCAGGACAACGCCAGCGGCATTGCTGGTCACCTGTACCGGAGCGCCCGTTTCCGCACCAACCACAACCGCGTCGCCCACCAGACCCGTAGCGCCACGTACCGTCACGTTGCTGCGGTTAATCACAATGTTCTGGCGATAGACACCCGGCTGCAGAACGATGGTCAAAGGCTGCGTCCGGTCAGAAGTGGCAATGATGCGACTGATATCGCTCTCGGGCGTAACAACCACCCTGCCTGCTGGGGCTGGAGTGGGAGTTGGGGTAGGAGCTGGAGTCGGAGTTGGAGCCGGCGGCGGAGGTGGAGGAGGTGGAGGAGGCACAGGCACCACAGAGCTGGCACTGTCTCCGCCACAGCCTGTCAAGATCACGGGCAGAAGCACCACGGCAGACGCCAAGGTTAGAGAACCAAGTGACTTCAACAGCCACTTATGCGTTTTTCCGTTCATTTTTCTCCTCTTAACCAAAAAAGTAGGGTTCGGCTGAACACTTCCCTTAACTTACCCGATCAACCAACCCGAAGCAACTGAGAAGGCTAAGGGCTTGATACTCGGATGGGAGACGCACACACGCCTGTGTCAGCGGTTGCTCTGGTTACTCCGTAAATCATACAGTCAGATCCGCCCAACTTGGCAAGTCTTGCCATTTTTTTTCCAGGTGCAACCCAGGAGCTACAGGGATCCCTGCCAAGTCCAAGTTGAACAGAGAGGATTGCGGAAGAATGACCGGTGGGATCTGCGGCAGTTCTGCCATCGGAGCCGAGGTTCACCCTTCATGCAGACGCTGCGGGCTAACAGCCCTCTTGAGCAGCCAGAACCCTTACCCGGCAAGCTTTCCCGGATCCACCTGCAAAAAACCGGAAGATTTGCCTATTTCCTCACAAAAGGGTGCTTGATCTGGGGCAGAAGGGTGGCAGGATGAGGAGTGGATGTTTTTTCTGGAGACCCAACCAGGATGGCTACCTATAAGGTCACTCTGATCAACGAGGAGCAAGGCTTAAACGTCACCATCGATGTGCCGGATGACGAGTACATTTTGGACGTGGCGGAAGAGCAAGGGATCGAGCTGCCCTATTCCTGCCGCGCCGGTGCCTGTTCGACCTGTGCCGGCAAGCTGGTGAGCGGCACGGTGGATCAAAGCGATCAGTCCTTCCTGGATGATGATCAGATCGAGCAGGGCTATGTGCTGACCTGTGTGGCTTACCCTACTTCCGACTGCACCATCATCACCCACCAAGAAGAAGCCCTTTACTGATCGAGCTTGAATTTCCGTCCTCAACCCCAGCCCCTCTTCCAAAGAGAGAGGGGTTTTTGTTTTGGGTGGCCCAAGGGGGTGTTCGAGCGCTCCGCGCTGCTGAGGCCCTCACCCAGAGGGAGAGGAGAATTGGCAGTGGTAGGATTTCCTTATTCTGTAGTGCTTCAGCAACCATGACCCCTGAGCAAGAGCAGTGGCTGATTCAAGCCATCCAGGAGCTACAAGCCTCCCAGAGAGAATTGCAGGCTGCCCAGCAGGAGCTGCGCCTTGTCCAACAAAACCAGCAGCTCCTCATTCAAGAGCTGCGGGAGGGACAGGCAATGCTGGCGCAGTTCTTTCGCGAGTCAATGGATCGGTTTGACGAGCGCACCCGGGCTATTGAACGGCGCACGGAAGCTCTGGAACGGCGCACCGACCAAATGGCGGAGGAGATGAGAGAGATGCGGCAAGAGATTCGGGATCTGCGCCGCGATTTTCTGGAACGGCGTTAGCTTCCATCCAACCGTGGCCCAAGCGCTCACAGCCCCGCTCCCAGGGGAAGAGAGGGGTTGTGTGAGATACAGGGCTAGCATGGCAACAGAGAAACTTTTGGCCGAGACGGTGTATGGCTTGGGCAATGGGATCCGTTTCTGCACCCTCAACAGCTCGCCTGAGGTTGGCCGAATACCTTGCTTATTCGGATGGCAGTGATACCCGCTATGAGCTGGTGGCAGGGGAGTTGGTGCCCATGGCTCTTCCAACCGGACGGCATGTGCAAATTCAAAAGTTTCTCAGCCAAGTTTTTGAGGCAGAGATTGCACGGCAGCAGTTGCCCTGGACAACGATACAGGGAGGCTTGGGGATCCAGTCTCCGCGGGGCAATCGGTGGGCTACGGTGCGGATCCCGGATGTGGTGGTGCTGCCTTTGGAACAGTGGCAGGAGATGGGATCCCGGGAGGCGTTGATCCGCCCGGAGGAGCCGCCGCTGCTGCTGGTGGTGGAGGTGGTGAGTGAGTTGAGCCGGGCAGCAGACTACCGGGCCAAGCAAGCAGAGTATTGCGTTTTGGGGATCGGCGAGTATTGGGTTGTGGATCCCTTGGAGGAGAAGGTGAGCCTGCTGCTGCTTCATGAAGGCTGGTACGATGTGCTGGAGCTGAAGGGATCCGATCCGGTATCCTCAAAGGTCTTTCCCAAGCTGGAGTTGCAGGCGGGGGAGATCTTGGCTGCGGATTCGGGTTATTCTGGTAAAGCTACGGGGAGTTAGCTCAGTTGGTAGAGCGCTGCGATCGCACCGCAGAGGTCAGGGATTCGAGTTCCCTACTCTCCATCCATTTCCTGCAAGGGGAGAGGAGAGGCTCAGAGTGTTAGGATTTTTCCATTCTTGAACGCCCGCTAACCATGACACCTGAGCAAGAGGAGTGGCTGATTCGCGCCATCCAGGAGCTGCAAGCTTCCCAAAGAGAATTGCAAGCTGCCCAGCAGGAGCTGCGTCTTGTCCAACAAAACCAGCAGCTTCTCATTCAAGAGCTGCGCGAGGGGCAGGCGATGCTGGCGCAGTTCTTTCGCGAGTCGATGGCTCGCTTTGACGAGCGCACCCGGGCTATCGAACGACGCACGGAAGCCCTGGAACGGCGCACCGACGAGATGGCCCAAGAGATGCGGGAGATGCGGCAAGAGATTCGGGATCTACGCCGCGACTTTTTGGAACGGCGGTAGCTTGGGCCCAAGCGCTCCGCGTTGCTAATGTAACCATCCCCGGATCCTTACTCCCAGGAGGAGATTTAGGGTGGTAGGATTTCCTTGTTCTGTAGCGCCTTGGTAACCATGACACCTGAGCAAGAGCAGTGGCTGATTCGGGCCGTCCAGGAGTTGCAAGCTGCCCAGCAAAACCAGCAGGTTTTGATCCAAGAGCTGCGGGAAGGGCAGGCGATGCTGGCACAGTTTTTCCGGGAGGCGCTGGATCGCTTTGACGAGCGCACCCGAGCCATTGAACGGCGCACGGAAGCCCTGGAACGGCGCACCGACGAGATGGCCCAAGAGATGCGGGAGATGCGGCAGGAGATTCGGGATCTGCGCCGCGATTTTTTGGAACGGCGGTAGCTTGGGCCCAAGCGCTCTGCATTGCCGACGCCCTCACCCCCAGCCCCTCTCTCTCAGGGAGAGGGAAAATTGGCGGGATTTTGGGTAGGAAGGGATCCCACCTAGATTAATCTAGAGGAACTTTGTCTGGCCTCACTGGCATTTGCCCTTCCCCACGAGTTTGCCTATGTCTGTCATCCGTGCCCTCCACAGGCAGTTGGTAACCAAAGAGCGCTCTGCCGAAGAGATCGCCCGCGAGTACCTGGAGCGCCTGGCCCAACTGGAGCCGCAGCTCAAGAGCTTTATTACTGTGACCGAGGAACTGGCTCTGCAACAGGCCAGGGCGGTGGACGCCCGCATTCGGGCCGGGGAGGCGATCGGCCCTTTGTCCGGGATCCCGCTTGCCGTGAAAGACAACCTCTGCACCCAAGGGATCCGCACCACCTGCGCTTCCCGGATGCTGGAGGGGTTCATTCCCCCCTATGAATCAACGGTGACGGCGCGGCTGGCGGCTGCGGGAATGGTGACGGTGGGCAAGACCAACCTGGACGAGTTTGCCATGGGCAGCTCCACGGAAAACTCCGCCTTTCAGCGCACGGCCAATCCCTGGGATCTGACGCGGGTGCCAGGGGGATCCTCTGGGGGATCGGCGGCGGCGGTGGCTGCCGACCAAGCGGTGGTGGCCCTGGGCTCAGATACGGGGGGATCCATCCGCCAACCGGCAGCTTTTTGTGGGGTGGTGGGCCTCAAGCCCACCTACGGGCTGGTGTCTCGCTACGGGCTGGTGGCTTTTGCCTCGTCTTTGGATCAGGTGGGGCCGTTTGGGCGCACGGTGGAGGATGTGGCCTTGCTGCTGCAGGGGATCGCCGGCCATGACCCGATGGACTCCACCAGCCTGAAGGTGGATATCCCGGACTATAGCCAGGCTCTGATCCCGGACATCAAGGGGTTCAAAATCGGGGTGATCCGCGACTTGCTGGGGGAAGGATGCGGCGAGGAGACCCGCGCTGCCGTGCAAGCGGCCATTCAACATCTGCAGGAACTGGGGGCCGAGATCCTGGAGATCGACTGCCCCAGTTTTCGCTACGGCCTTGCCACCTATTACATCATTGCCCCTTCGGAAGCCTCTGCCAATTTGGCCCGCTACGACGGGGTGAAATACGGCCTGCGGGAACCTGCCGACTCGCTGCTGTCGATGTATGGCAAGACCCGCGCCCATGGCTTTGGGCCGGAAGTGAAGCGGCGCATCATGATCGGCACCTATGCCCTCTCCTCGGGGTACTACGACGCCTACTACCTCAAGGCTCAGAAGGTGCGCACCCTCATCAAGCAGGACTTCCTCAAGGCTTTCGAGAAGGTGGATGTGCTGGTCAGCCCCACCACCCCCACCCCGGCGTTCAAGATCGGCGAGCGGGAGGATCCCCTCAGCATGTACCTCTGCGACCTGATGACGATCCCGGTGAACCTGGCGGGTTTGCCGGGGCTGAGCCTGCCCTGCGGGTTTGCCGATGGCCTGCCCATTGGCCTGCAAATTGTGGGCAATGCCCTACAGGAGAGCAAGGTGCTGCGGGTGGCCTATGCCTATGAGCAAAGCACCGACTGGCACAAGCGACGGCCGCCGCTGGGGCAGCCCTCAGTTGAAGAAGGCCAGGGATCCGATCCCGGCCAACCTCAAGCCAAGCGCAGATCCGGCAAAAGGAGCAAAAAATCCAAAAGCTGAGGCGGGAAGGGCGGCAACTAGGCCATGCCCATCTGGTTGGCCGCTGAAAAGCGTTCCATAAAGCGCAGGAAGCGATCCCACTCTGCCTCGGTTTCCATGTCGTAGGTCACTTCCAGGGCTTTGAATTCCCCGTTCAGGAACTTGGCCCTGATGTTGCGGGTGGTCAGCTCCCCTTCCTCATCGATCATCCGCATGCCGAGGATGTTTTGCGTATCGGATTTTAGATCCTCGAAGCGGAAAATCGCGGATCCCCGGTTGCCGGTCTTGGATTTCAGCACTCGCACCTGGGTGGGCACCTCTTGGATGCCGGGGGAGAACTCGATACTGGCCATGATGTCCTACGAAACACGATGATTTAAGCCATTATAACCGGCCAATCCCCGCATCCTGCTCCAGAAAATCTCTCAGCTCCTGGGCCGTCATCTGCTCCAGGTGATGGCCGGCCTGCCGTTGGGCTTCTGCCACATCGGGGATCCGGTCGCACAGGGCGCCAACCCGAAGGGGAAGAGGCTGGGCTGCCAACCCAGCGCGCGCTGCCGGAGTCACCTGGCCACAGAGGATGAGCAGGGGTTTTTGGGCTTGGATAGCCTGCTCCAGCACGGCCCCCACCACCTTTCCCATCGTGCTTTGTTCGTCGAGGCAGCCCTCTCCGGTGACGACCAGATGGCAGCGGCGGATGCGCTCCGGCAGGGCCAATTGCCGCGCCAAGAGCTGGATCCCGGACTCCAGAGTGGCCTCCAAAAAAGCCACCAGACCTGCTCCTAAGCCGCCTGCGGCTCCGGCCCCCGGGATCCCGGCCACTGCCCGGCCCAGGTCTCGCTCCACCACCGTTGCCCAATGGGCCAAGGCTTGCTCCAACTGCTGCACCTGGGAAGGGGTAGCCCCTTTCTGGGGCGCAAAGACGGCGGCGGCTCCCAACGGGCCAGTGAGGGGGTTTTGCACATCGCAGAGGCCGCGGACCCGTTTCCCCTGCCAAACAGGCTGTTCGGGGGGCTCGATGCGCGCCAGCCGGGCCAGCTCCGCCCCACCCCAGCCGATGGGATCCCCGGCCTCGTTCAACAGGCGATAGCCTAAGGCCTGCGCCATGCCCGCCCCTCCATCCACGGTGGCGGATCCCCCCAGTCCTATCCAGATCTCAGCGATGGGATCGCGGCAAACAGCCCGCAGCAGCTCCCCCAGGCCGTAGGTGGTGGTGCGGGTGGGATCCCGCCGCTCCGGTGGCACCAAGGTCAGGCCAGCCACCTGGGCCAGCTCCAACAGGGCCAGCTCTCCTGCCACCCCGTACTCCGCCCAGACGGGATCCCCCAGGGGGCCGGTGACCCACAGACCCTTTTTCTCTCCCCCCAGCGTCGGCAGCAATACCTCTAGGGTGCCCTCTCCCCCATCCGCCAAGGGGAGCCGCTCCACCTCGACTTCCGGCAGCACCTGTTGGATCCCGCGGGCCATGCTCTCTGCCGCCGCCGTGGCTGTTAGGGATCCCTTAAAACTATCCGGGCAAACCAAAATCCGCCGCGGTGGGCTGCTGAACTGGGATCCCTTTGCCTGGAAACCCGCATCCAGCATGGAACCTCCTCGGCGGCGCTAAAAGGTGGATTGCAAGCCTAGCCCTCCTCCTCTGCTGGCGAAGGCTGATCCGCGCTGGCAGGCTGGGAGGCACTGCCCAAAGATTGCTCCAGGGCTAGGCGCTGCTCCATGACCCGCAGGAAATAGCCGCCCATCATCGCGCCGGAGAGCATTTTGGCCAAGCTCTCGCGGTTGGTGATGATCTGAACCCCGAATTGATCGGAGGGCAAGCTCCCCACCAAGCTGCGGATGTTGTGGCCCAAGATCTCCAGCACTTCTGGGGAAGAATTGCGGGCAATATCCTGAAAGACGCTGGGATCCTGAGATTGCAAGTATTGCCAGAGCCGGTTGTCGGGGCTCGGAGTTTGCAATGCCTCAAAACCAGGGATGAAGTTCAACGGGCTCGCCATGGAGTAACCAAGCTCCACAAACACAGCAGATGCCATCCCAACTGGGCTGCTCGGCCTGATCCCACAGGCCTTTGCCGTTCCCGGAATTTGGGCTATCCCAAAGGTAACACCCCATCCTCACCCTCTCCGGTACGGGATCCCACCCCTCTGCGGCGGCAAATGCCGTACCTAAGTAACGGCCGGGGATCAAGCGCTGGCTTCTGAGGTCTCCTCCTCGGCAACCAAGGCAGCGGGTACCACTGTAACTCCCACAATGCTGTCTTCCGGATCCAGGCGCTGCACCAGCACCCCGGTCGCCTCGCGGGACTGGGTGGGAATGGCCTTGGCCAACTGGCGCATGACAATGCCCCTGGCGGTTACCAACAGGATCTCGTCTTCGGCATTGACGATGCGCAGGGCCGCCAGCTCGTCCGACGCCTGGCGGAACTTGGTGGCGATCACCCCCTTGCCACCTCGGTTTTGCTGGCGGAAATGGTCGATGGCCGAGCGCTTGCCCCGCCCTTCTTTGGTGATCACCAGCACCCAAGGGTTAGCCAGCTTCTCCCCCTCTCGCTCGGCAGCCATCACCGATTCGGCAGAGATAATATCCATGCTGACGATGTCATCGCCGGCGTTGAGGGTAATGGCCCGCACGCCCCGGGTGGCCCGTCCCAGAGGGCGCAGTTGCTCGTCATCCGCCGGGAAGCGAATGGACATGCCTTGGCGGGTCGCCATGACCACATCATCGCTGGAGCGGGCGCGGCGCACCCAGCGCAGTTCGTCGTTTTCTTCCAGAGAGATGGCAATCAGGCCGTTGGAGCGTACATTGGCAAAGGCGCTGAGGGCCGTTTTTTTGATGTAGCCGCCGCGGGTGAGCATCACCAGATATTCGTCGTCGCTGAACTGGCTCACCGGCACCATGGACGTAACCCGCTCTTCCCGGGTGATCGGCAGCAACTGAACGATGGCACTGCCGCGGGCGGCGCGGCTCCCCTGGGGGATCTGGTGGGCGGGCAGGGTGTAGACTACGCCTCGATTGGTGAAAAAGAGGATGGTGTCGTGGCTGCGGCAGGCAAAAAACTGTTCGATGGCATCGTCTTCTTTGATGCGGGCGCCGGCTTTGCCGCGGGTGGCTCGCCCCTGCACCTGGAACTCCTCAAGGCCCATGCGCTTGATATAGCCCTGCTCGGTTAGAAAGATAACCGTCTCCCGATTTTCGATCAGATCATCCGTTCCCAGCTCCCCATCCTCCAAACAGAGGCGGGAACGGCGCGGGCTGGCAAAGCGGGCTTTGAGCTGCTGCAGCTCTTCGCTGATGATCTGCATCACCCGTTCTCGGCGGGCCAGAATATCCCGCAGGTCGGCAATTTGCCTCACCAAGTCTTCGTGCTCGGCCTGGATTTTTTCCGCTTCCAGGGCGGTGAGGCGGCGCAGCTGCATCTGCAGGATCCCGTCGGCTTGGGCTTCACTCAGGCCCAACACCGCCTGCAATTCCTCTCGGGCTGTGGCGGTATCGGCGGCTCCCCGAATGAGGGCAATCACCCGATCCAACTGCCCCAAAGCCAAGAGATAGCCCTGCAGCAGGTGATCCCGCTCTTCGGCTTTTTGCAGCTCGTAGCGGGTGCGCCGCTCGATCACCTCTTCCCGAAAATCCAGAAAAGCCTGCAGCGCGTCCCGCAGGGTCAGGGTGCGCGGCTCGCCGTTGAGGATGGCCAGCATGTTGACCCCGAAGTTGGCCTGCAGGGGGGTTTGCTTGTAGAGGTTGTTGAGCACCACCTGCGGCTGGGCATCCCGCTTTAGCTCGATCACCACCCGCATGCCGCTGCGGTCGCTCTCGTCGCGGATGTCGGCAATGCCTTCCAGTTTTTTCTCGTTGACCAGCTCGGCGATCTTCTCGATCATGGCTGCCTTGTTGGTCTGGTAGGGCAGTTCGGTGATAATGATGGCGTCCCGAACCGGTCGGCCCCGCTGCTCGATCGTCTCCACCCTGGCCACCCCCCGCAGGGTGATGGAGCCGCGCCCGGTGGTGTAGGCTTCGCGGATACCCTCTTGGCCCATGATCAGCGCCCCGGTGGGGAAGTCAGGGGCCGGGATCCACTGCATCAACTCCAGGCTGGTCAGGTTGGGGTTGTGGATGAGGGCGATCAGGCCGTCCACCAATTCGCTCAAGTTGTGAGGCGGGATGTTGGTGGCCATGCCCACGGCGATGCCGGAAGAGCCGTTTAAGAGCAATTGCGGGATCCGCGCCGGCAGCACCAGCGGCTCTTGCTGGGATCCGTCGTAGTTGCCCACAAAATCGACGGTGTTGGCGTCAATATCTTGGAGCAGGGCTTCTTGGGCAAAGGCGGTCAGCCGACACTCGGTGTAGCGCATGGCCGCCGGCGGGTCGTTGTCCACAGAGCCGAAGTTGCCGTGCCCATCCACCAGCCGCTCCCGCATGGAGAAATCTTGAGCCATGCGCACCAGCGCATCGTAAACCGCCTGATCCCCGTGGGGATGGTATTTCCCAATTACATCCCCCACGACGCGGGCACACTTGCGAAAGGGGCGATCCGCCGTCAGGCCCAACTCGTGCATGGCGTAAAGAATGCGGCGGTGCACCGGCTTCAGGCCATCCCGCGCATCCGGCAAAGCCCTCCCGACAATGACGCTCATGGCGTATTCCAGGTAGGACCGCGACATCTCCCGCTGCAGGTCGGTGGAGATGATGCGCGCCGTCGATTCGTTGTCGCTCATGGGGTTGGGTTATCCGTAAGGGATCCCAGTCGGCCTTGGCGCAGTGGGTTCATGGAAGTTTATCGAGAAGCCAACCTTGGCCGTGGCAGACTGAAGGTGATTGAATTGAGCAGAAAGCTTTTGTATTCCCAGTCTACCATTCGCCCTTTGTGAGGGCTGGCTGACTTCCAGTAGGAGAGGCTCGGTGGTTCATCGGCGGCCCTCTCTACAGCCTCATGGATCGAGATTTACAGGTGGGCCAAGCGAAGCTGATCGTCACCTTGACCGGCATCGACGATACCTTTTCCCAAACCATCTATGCTCGCCACTCCTACTTGGCCGATGAGATTCTCTGGGGCCACCGATTTGCCGATATTCTCCACCTGGACAGCAACGGGCATCGCTATGTGGATTACTCCCACTTTCACACCACTCTGCCAGCTTGAGCCCCATGCCTCACTCTGAGTGGGATCCAGATAGGGATCCCTGAGGGAAATCATAGAAGAAAACCTATCATCTAGCGTGATCTCTATAGTAACGTTCAATGATAGGCTGCCCATAGCGTCGAGGGCTTTGGGGCATGCTGAGCCAAGCGAAAGAACAACAGTCCGGCGGCAAGAGATTTCTGGATTGGCACCGACGTCTGAGCCTAGACAACTGGCGCGGGGATCTCTTCGGCGGGCTGACGACAGCGATTGTTTCCTTGCCGATGGCCTTGGCCTTTGGGGTGGCTTCGGGGGCAGGGCCGGTGGCGGGCTTGTACGGAGCAGTATGCGTGGGCTTTTTTGCGGCTCTGTTTGGGGGTACGCCCACGCTTATCTCCGAACCCACTGGGCCGATGACTGTGATGATGACGGCGGTGGTTGCTAATGTTACAGCCCGCTATCCGGAGCAGGGGCTGGGGCCGGCCTTCACCGTGGTGATGCTGGGGGGCTTATTTCAGATCCTGTTTGGATCCCTGAAACTGGGTAAATACATCACCCTCATGCCCTACAGCGTTATTTCCGGCTTTATGTCCGGGATCGGCTGGATCATGATTTTGCTGCAGATCCCGCCGCTTTTGGGCCACGCCAGCCAGGGGGGAGTGATTGGGGCGGTGCAGAACCTGCCGACCTACCTGCTCAACCTCAAGATGCCAGAGCTGGGGCTGGGGCTGCTGACGCTTGCCATCCTTTTTGGCTATCCCAAGCCCTGGCGACGGGTGGTGCCGCCGCAGTTGGTGGCTTTGGTGTTGGGAACGCTGGTGGCCAGCTTGTTCATGGCCGATTGGGATTTGCGGCGCATTGGCCCCATCCCCACCGGTTTGCCGCAGTTGCAGTGGCCGCAGTTGCCCTTTGCTTCCCTGGCCAACTTGGTGCTGGATGGGGTGGTGCTGGGGATGCTGGGCTGCATCGATACCCTCTTAACGGCAGTCATTGCCGATAACCTCACCCGCACCCGCCACGACTCCGACCAAGAGCTGATCGGGCAGGGGATCGCTAACTTGGTGTCCGGCTTCATGGGAGGGCTGCCGGGAGCAGGGGCAACCATGGGCACAGTGGTGAACATCCAGTCGGGCGGACGTACCCCTCTAGCCGGCATTACCCGAGCGTTAATCCTGCTGATGGTGGTGCTGTTTGCCGCTCCCCTCACGCAAGGGATCCCAATGGCGGTGCTGGCAGGGATCGCCTTTAAGGTGGGGGTGGATATCCTCGACTGGAGCTTCCTCAAGCGGGCCCACCGCCTTTCCCTCAAAGGGGCAGCCATCATGTACGGGGTGATGTTCATGACGGTGTTTGTGGATCTCATCGCTGCCGTGGGGGTGGGGGTGTTTGTGGCCAACTTGCTCACTATCCAACGCCTCAGCGAGATCCACTCCGAAGAGGTGAAAGCCATTACCGATGCCGATGATGCGGTGGATCTCACTCCCCGTGAGAGGGAATTGCTGCGCCAGGGATGCGGGCAGGTGTTGCTGTTTTACCTGAGCGGGCCGATGATCTTCGGGGTTTCCCAAGCCATTTCCCGCCAACATCAGGCGGTGGCCTCCTGCCAAGCGCTGGTGGTGGATCTATCAGATGTGCCGATGCTGGGAGTTTCGGCGACGCTATCCTTGGAAAATGCCATCCGCGAGGCCCTGGATCGGGGCAAACAGGTGTGGATTGTTGGGGCCAAGGGCCGGATCCGGCAGCGCCTAGAAAGCCTGCATCTGCCACTGTCCCCAGAGCGGTTTGTGGACAGCCGTGAGGTGGCCTTGGCCGAGGCTGTTGCCCAGTTGGGCTTGCCGCTCGAGGCCAGTCCCCTGGTTTGAGTAACCCCAATTGGCCTGAGCCACAAAGCTGCGGGATCCGTTTGCCAGATCTAGGTTAAGTCTGAGTCTATGCAATGGAAGGGTCGGGTCGCCTACTTGGCAACCATGCATCGCAAAGAGCAGGTCATCGGCCCTCTCTTGGCCGAACATTTGGGGATCCAAGTCCAAGTAGCAACTTTTGACACCGACCAACTGGGCACCTTCTCGCGGGAGCGGCCCCGACCGGGGGATCCCATCCACACTCTGCGCCTGAAGATTGCAAGGGCTTTGCAGGATTATCCTGAAGCTCTGGGCTTGGCCAGCGAGGGATCCTTTGGCCCCCACCCCCAGATCCCTTGGATCCCTTGGAATCAGGAGTGGGTCATGCTCAGGGTTTTTGAACCCGGCGCGGAGCCCTTGGAGCTGGTCGGCTATGCAGAGAGCACCCAAACCAATTTCAGCCATCGCTGGGTGCAGAGCTGGGCAGAAGCGCTGGACTTTGCCCAAAGGGCGGGTTTTCCCCAGCACGCCCTGATCGCCCTCGACCAGCCAGAAAAGCCCCAGGTTATCCACAAAGGAATCCAAGACGAAGCAACCCTGAAGCAGGTGGTGGGGGAGCTGCTGGCTCGGCAGGGTGGCCTGCATCTGGAAACCGACATGCGGGCCCTGTACAACCCAACCCGGCTCCAAGTCATCGCAGCCGCCACCCAAAACCTAATCGCCAAAGCCCAAAGCCTGTGCCCGGCCTGCGGCACTCCCGGCTACTGGCGGATCCGCTCGGTCTCTGGACTGCCCTGCGGCCAATGTGGCGCCCCCACCCCCGTGGCCAAGGCTTGGGTATATGGCTGTGCTCGCTGTTCCCACACCCACACCGAGCCTGTGGCAGAGCCCTGGGCGGATCCCGCTCAGTGTGCCTTTTGTAATCCCTAGCTTTGTCCCAAGCTTGACGTCAAGCCCAGGCTTTCATCCCCCCAGAGGGGCTGATGTAAGAAAATAGGGATCCACTGCAGTGGATCCCTACTTAACTGAACGACTTGAATGTCAGCGTAAGGACTCTGGGAACTAGAAAGCAAACACAGCCCGCAAGACACCCACGCCGATGGTTGGATCGGTATCCCCAGACTTGCTAGGCCCACCATTGGGATTGCTCACAAAGTAGGCTGCCGGGGTAAGGGTGAGGTACTCGTTCACCGGGAAGCTGTAGTAAACATCCACGATGAAAGGACGGCTGTCAAAAACTCCCTCCTCGGTGCTGACAATCGGTTGGCCAAACACCACACCGCCCTGAGCACCCTCAATGAAGAGATCCGGGAAAGCAAAGCCAAACAGGAACCCGTTGAAATCTTCATCACCCGGATCAATGGTGCCAGCCGGTACCACGTTGGGCAAGTTGTAATCCACATTGCCAGCAGTAAACCAGCCGGATACGGTAATTCGAGGGCTAAGCTCCCAGTTGGCTGCCACCGAGAAAGCATTGACACGGGCAGAAACATCTACCATCGTCCTCCGCAGAGGGCCACGGAAAAGAGCTGTACCGTTGGCCAAGAACTCAGGGCCATCGTTTGCCTTCTGCAGATAGGTACTGGCAAACTGCAGGTAGATCTCCAGGTTTTCGTTCGGCAGGAAGCCCAGCTCCACCGCGTGGGCGCTATCGCTACCGGTTATACCGCTGTCGCCGAAGCCCTTGCCCAAAGCTTGAGCGTTCCTGGTGCTGTAGCTGTAGGCCAAGCGCAGTTGATCGGAGAGGCGGTAGCGGAAGCCAAACAGAGCTCCACCTGGCACATCCGCCGTGGAGTTGGGAGCGTCGGCGAAGTCGGAGAGAGCTTCGAAGGGTGTGCTGTAGTTGAATACATCGAACACACCTGAGCCAACGATACCCGTGTAGATGGTAGCTGCTCGGTTGAAAGCTGGGAATTGGTAGATCAGCTTGGCCAGGGTGAAAGTGCCGCCGCCACGGCCGCCAAACTCAAGGCCGGGATCCCCATCAAAGAACTCAGTCACAGCATCGCGAGCTTGGAGACGAATGCGCAGGCGATCGCGACCCACAAAAGAAGCATCGAAGTTCAAGCGTACCCGATAGGGAAGAGTCATGTTGGCTTGGTTTTGCTCTGCTACTACCTTCCCATCAACAACTCTGTCTTCCGTGAGAGCGCTGCCTACAACAGCGGCGATGACTTGGGCATTCAACTTGGTAACCGGGTTGAAGACCTTCCCTTTCAAATCAGTAACATCGGCTTCCAGGGCATCCACCCGCCCGCGCAGGGCTGCCAGCTCAGCAGCAAATTCCTCTTGCAAGCGCTGCAGAGTGGCCAAGTCTTCCTTGGAGACTTTGTCGGCCAAACCGGCTGCAATCAACTCATTGATGCGATCCAAGCAGGCGTTCATACCGGCGGCAAACTCAAAGCGAGTCATAGCCCGGTTGCCGCGGAAGGTGCGGTCAGGGTAGCCGGCAATACAACCGTAGCGCTCCACCAAGGATTGCAGGGCTTGGAAGGCCCAGTCGGTGGGCTGCACATCCGAAAGCTCAGAGATGGAGGTGACCGGCCCGGTAGCTTGGGCATAAGCCACTCCAGGGGTCAGGATCGCTGCTGCACCCAGAGTGCCGGCCAGCAGCGTTTTCCAGTAGTTCGCGTGTTTCGCGGGCATGTTTCTCTCCTTGTTCTTTTCCTCACACCTTTTTGGCTGTAGGGATGTCTTCTAGAGGTAACCAATTGCCTAACTCAAGAACAAGTCTGGCAACTGCGGACTTCGGTGAAGACATGATGTGGAGATTATGATACAGCCGAAGTCCACATCCTCTTGCTGTCCGGCCTGCCCTACAGTTAATGCGGTGTCCCCACATCTGTGGCCAAGACATGGGTATCTGTTCCCGCCATTCTCACACCTACACCGAGCCTGTGGCAAAGACCTGGGCAGATCTCACGCAGTGCGCTTTTTGTAGCCCATGGCCTCGTCTTAAGCTCAACCTCAAGCTCTTCAATGCCAGCATCCTTATCCCCACAGAGGAGTTGATTATTCTTATTCAATGAAGGGATCCAACCCAGTGGATCCCTACTTAGCAACTTGGATGTCAGCGCAGGGATTTTAAGAACTAGAAAGTAAACACAGCTCGCAAAGCCCCCACCCCAATGGTTGGGTCGTTGTCTCCGGGTCTGCCGCCATTGGGGTTGCTCACAAAGTAGGCAGCAGGCGTTAGAGTAATGTACTCGTTGACCGGGAAGCTGTAGTAGACGTCCACAACGAAGGGGCGAGTATCCCACACTCCGTCGTTGTCTGTGGTCACGATTGGCTGCCCAAATACAATCCCGCCTTTGGCACCCTCCACAAAGAGGTCAGGGAAAACAAAGCCAAAGAGGAAACCATTAAAGTCTTCCTCTCCCGGATCAACAGTACCAGCCGGTACCACATTGGGCAGGTTGTAATCCACATTGCCAGCCGTAAACCAGCCAGACAAGGTAATGCGAGGGCTGATTTCCCAGTTGGCTGCGACTGTAAAGGCGTTTACCCGCGCAGAGACATTGACCTGCGTTCTTCTTACCGGCCCGCGGAAGAGACTTTTACCCGTGGCCAGGAAGGTGGGGCCGTCGTTCGCCTGCTGCAGGTAGGTGGAAGCAAATTGGAGGTAGAACTCCAGACCCTTTGTCGGCAAGAAGCCCAGCTCGACGGTGTGAGCGCTATCATCACCTGTTAAGCCACTATCGCCAAAGCCTCTCCCCAGAGCTTGACCTCTTCTGGTGCTGTAGGCGTAGGCTAAACGAAACTGGTCGCTCAAACGGTAGCGAAAACCAAATAGGGTTCCGCTGGGCACATCTGCCGTAGAGTTGGGAGCATCGGCAAAGTCCGACAGGGCATCAAAGGGCGTGCTGTACTGCAGAACGCTCGACACTCCCGTGCCCGTAATGCCCGTGTAGATGGTAGCAGCGCGGTCGAAAGCAGGGAATTGATAAACCAGCTGGGCAAGAGTAAAGGTACCGCCCGCGCCTCCTTGGAAGCCAACGCCTGGGTCACCCTCAAAGAAGGTGGTTACCGCATCGCGAGCTTGGAGACGAATGCGCAGGCGATCGCGACCCACAAAAGAAGCATCGAAGTTCAAGCGTACCCGATAGGGAAGAGTCATGTTCGCCTGATTCTGCTCGGCTACCACTCTCCCTCGCACGACCCGGTCTTCTGTAAGGGCGCTGCCGAGAATTGCGGTGATCACCTGGGCGTTAAGCTTGGTAACTGGGTTGAAGATCTTCCCTTTCAGATCGTTAATATCAGCCTCTGCCGCATCCACCCGCCCGCGCAGGGCTGCCAGCTCAGCAGCAAATTCCTCTTGCAAGCGCTGCAGAGTGGCCAAGTCTTCCTTGGAGACTTTGTCGGCCAAACCGGCTGCAATCAACTCATTGATGCGATCCAAGCAGGCGTTCATACCGGCGGCAAACTCAAAGCGAGTCATAGCCCGGTTGCCGCGGAAGGTGCGGTCAGGGTAGCCGGCAATACAGCCGTAGCGCTCCACCAAGGATTGCAGGGCTTGGAAGGCCCAGTCGGTGGGCCGCACATCCGAAAGCTCAGAGATGGAGGTGACCGGCCCGGTAGCTTGGGCATAAGCCACTCCAGGGGTCAGGATCGCTGCTGCACCCAGAGTGCCGGCCAGCAGCGTTTTCCAGTAGTTCGCGTGTTTCGCGGGCATGTTTCTCTCCTTGTTCTTTTCCTCACACCTTTTTGGCTGTAGGGATGTCCTCATAGAAGCGACAAACTGCCTACCTCAACAACGAGCCTGGCAATCGCGGACTCTGGGAAGACATGATACAGCCGAAGTCCACATCGTCTACCACTTTACACACTTTCTGCGCGAGACTCAATGCGAGACCCAACTGCGGTAGATGATCGAGGCTCGATATCCACTACTCTACCTCAGGGATCCGGCTCTGGCTAGCGGGTGTATCTCAAACTGAGACAGAGCTCTCAAGCTGCAAGCTCCGGTGGGGATGGGCGGTACCGGACTCGAACCAGTGACATCCTGCTTGTAAGGCAGGCGCTCTACCGCTGAGCTAACCGCCCCCGAGGGATCCCAGTCCACCGAGTTTAGCATTCCCAAAGGACTATTTCCCCATACCCAAGCTCTGCGCCTTCTGGTACACCTTGCCCTCGGTCAGGAGGGAGGGGGCAATGCAGATCTCCACCTGCTGCATTTCTCGAAGATTGGCAGCCCCCAGGGTGGCCATGCTAGTGCGCAGAGCACCCCAGAGGTTGTGGGTGCCGTCGTCCAGGCGGGCGGGGCCGCGCAAGATTTCTTCTAGGGTGCCGGTGGATCCCACGCGGATGCGGGTGCCGCGGGGCAAGATGGGGCTGGGGGTAGCCATGCCCCAATGAAAGCCGCGACCGGGGGCTTCATGGGCGCGGGCCAAGGGGGATCCGATCATCACTGCATCGGCTCCACAAGCGATGGCCTTGCAAATATCGCCGCCGGTCACCAATCCGCCATCTGCAATGATGGGAACGTAGGCGCCGGTTTCCGCCAAAAACTGCTCCCGTGCAGCGGCACAGTCGGCGATGGCCGTAGCCTGCGGCACTCCCACCCCCAACACGCCGCGGGAGGTACAGGCAGCCCCCGGGCCGATCCCCACCAGGACACCGGCAGCTCCGGCCTGCATCAGCTCCAGAGCGACATCGTAGGTAACGCAGTTGCCCACCACAACAGGAATGGGCATCGACCGGCAAAATCGGGCCAGATCCAGCAGTTCCATGCCTTCGGGAACCTTGTGGTGCACCGAAACCACCGTGGCCTGGACGAAAAACAGATCCCCCCCGGCTTCCGCCACCAGGGGGCCGTATTGGGCGGCGTGGGCGGGCACGCAGCTAGCGGCGGCAATGGCGCCAGCAGCTTTGATCTGGCGGATGCGTTCTTGGATTAGCTCTGGCTTCACCGGCTCGCTGTAGAGGCGCTGCATTAGGGGCACAAACTCGTCTTTGCCCACCGACGCAATCTGATCCAACACCTCATCGGGATCGGCGTAGCGGGTTTGGATGCCATCCAGGTTCAACACCCCGAAAGCTCCCAGCTCCGAGAGCAAAATGGCCATTCGCACATCCACCACGCCATCCATGGCGCTGGCGATGATGGGGATTTGCCGTTGGATCCCTCCCAGGGTGAAGTGGGTATCCACCAGGCTGGGATCCAGCGTTCGTCTGCCTGGGGCCAGCGCGATTTCATCCAGCCCGTAAGCGCGTCTTGCCTGCCGATTGCGGCCCAGTTGCACGTCCATTTTTCCCCTGTTCTGCGGATCCCTTGTTCTTATCATGCCGCCAAGGAGGGATCCAAGGCTAGCGAGAGTTTTGTTCTTCTGGTTGGGATTTCCACCTGCGATCCCGGAGCGGGTCTCAATCCGCCTCAGAGGTTCGAGGGGGCAAGGGCGTGAAAATGTGCCCTTCTTGCAGGTTGCCGAAACTGCGGCAGCGCTCGGATCCCCAGCGGAACCCGTAGAGGGCGATGTAGGCACACATCAACGCATCCACCTGATCTTCGTAGTTTTTGAGTCGACGGCCCTTGAGGGATCCCACCTCCACTTGGAGCAACGCTTCGTGGCCCCGGAGAGCTGGGTCAGCGGCGGCTAGAGAGTGCAGATGATGCTGGTAAAGCCGCCAGGCTTGTTGCCGTTCTGGCCAGGTGCGTCGGGGGCGGGCCTTGTATTTTAGAGTGCGGCTGAGGCCAAAGAGGCTGACCAAGGCGCTGTGGGGGAAGACCTCGGTCACTTGGCGGGTAAGTTTTCCTCGCTCGATGCTGGCCTGCTCCCGAAAGCCATAACTGGCTAGGGCTTGCACCAAGGCTTCCCCTCTCACCTGGCCGTTTTTTTCTAGAAGCCGGCGGTTGGCCGGGTGGGCCCCGGCTGCGTAGGCGCGAAACACCCGGTTCAGTTCGGCCTCGGCCCGTCGCTGTCCGCTGAGGTTGGGGACGCGCAGGGGGGCATCCACCGCCACCAAGCAGGGATCTTCGCCCGCCTGAGCTTGAATGTAGTCCAGGATCTCCTCATCCGTCTGGAGAATGCGGCTATCCACCAGATAGCCTGTCAAGTTCTGCCTGCCGGGATCCCCGAGCTGGACTCGCAGCGTGGCCAGACCGGAAGGGTTGCGGGGCGACCAAGCCAGATCCAGGCCAATGCAAATCAACTGAGCCACACCGCCTTCCCCTTTTCCTCAAGTTCGACAGATCAAAGCCATTTCCAAGAGCCAGTTTGAGGCAGTTCCCGATTGCATGGCTCCGGCGCCCTCACCCCCAGCCCCTCTCCCAAAGGTAGAGGGGGATCAACGTCACAGACAGTTGCGCTGCTGTTGCATGGGTATTGGGAATGATCCCGCCAGCTCGCCTGTCTTGATAAAAAATAAAAATCCATAAAAAAGGGATCCCACCAGGGGATCCCGAAAGATTCATCCAAGATGCCTGGCCAGGAAGCGAAGTGCCCATGGGCTCTTCGGTGAGCCTCAGGGATCCACCTCGCTGTGGCGGTCAACGGATTAGTAGTCGTAGTCACTCATGCCGCTGCCGCTGCTTGCCGGCGTGTTGGTTTTGGGCTCGGGCTTGTCCACCACGATTGCTTCGGTGGTCAGCACCATCCCCGCAATGGAAGCGGCGTTTTGCAGGGCGGAACGGGTAACCTTGGCCGGGTCTACAATGCCCGCTTCGAACATATCCACGAAGGCGTCGTTCTGGGCATCGTAGCCGGTGTTGAAGGGCTTGTCTTTCACCCGCTCCAGCACAATGGAGCCGTTTTGGCCGGCGTTCTCAGCAATGCGGCGCAGCGGAGCGCCCAGAGCGCGGGCGACCAGGTTGGCCCCCACCAGTTCATCGCCGGACAGGTTGGCTTGCGCCCACTCGGTTACCACTGGGATCAGGTGTGCCAAGGTGGTACCGCCGCCGGGAACGATCCCTTCTTCTACCGCCGCTTTGGTGGCGTTAATGGCATCTTCCAGGCGCAACTTGCGGTCTTTCATCTCGGTTTCGGTGGCCGCGCCCACTTTGATCACCGCTACACCGCCGGAGAGTTTGGCCAAGCGCTCTTGCAGTTTTTCTTTGTCGTAGGTGGAGTCGGTTTCCTCAATTTGGCGACGAATTTGCTCGCAACGGGCTTTCACAGCCGCTTCGTTGCCTTCCGCCACGATGGTGGTGTTGTCCTTGGTCACCGTGACGCGACGGGCAGTGCCGAAGGAATCGAGGCGAGCGTTCTCCAGCTTCAGGCCGCGCTCTTCGCTGATCACCTCACCGCCGGTCAGGATGGCGATGTCTTCCAGCATGGCCTTGCGGCGATCCCCAAAGCCAGGCGCTTTCACCGCCACCACGCTCAGCACACCCCGCAGCTTGTTCACCACCAGGGTGGCCAGCGCTTCTTTCTCGATGTCTTCGGCGATGATCAGCAGAGGACGACCGGCGCGGGCCACCTGCTCCAGAACCGGTACCAGGTCTTGCACCAGGGTGATCTTCTTATCGGTGATGAGGATGTAGGGGTTTTCCAGAACCGCTTCCATCCGCTCGGTATCGGTGACGAAGTAAGGGGAGATGTAGCCCTTGTCGAAGCGCATCCCTTCCGTCACTTCCAGCTCGGTGGTCATGGACTTGCCTTCTTCCAGGGAGATCACCCCTTCGCGGCCCACCTTGTCCATGGCCTCGGCAATCATACGGCCCACTTCTTCATCGTTACCGGCGGAAATGGCCGCCACCTGGGCAATGGCTTTGGAATCTTCGACCGGGCGGGCATGTTCGGCGATTTTGTCGACCAAGAACTTCACCGCCTTGTCGATCCCCCGCTTTAGGGCAATCGGGTTGGCGCCGGCAGCCACGTTTTTCAGACCTTCTTTCACCATGGCGTGAGCCAAGACCGTGGCCGTGGTGGTGCCATCCCCAGCCGTGTCATTGGTCTTGGAAGCCGCCTGCCGGATCAAGGAAACGCCTGTGTTCTCAATGTGGTCTTCCAGCTCAATTTCTTTGGCAATGGTTACCCCGTCGTTGATGATTTGGGGGGCGCCAAACTTCTTCTCCAGCACGACGTTGCGCCCTTTGGGACCCAGGGTAACGGCTACGGCTTCTGCCAAAATATCCATGCCGTGCTCTAGAGCGCGGCGGGCTTCTTCACTGAAGATGATTGATTTGGCCATAGTCAACCTCTCCGATGCAAATGCAGGTAAGGGTGAAACAGAGTCTTAAGGATTCAATCGTTCGTTGAACTGCTGCTGAATCACTGACCATTACTGAACAATGGCGAGAATGTCCCGCTCGGCCAACAGCACATATTCATCGCTGCCCAGCTTGACTTCGGTTCCGGCATACTTGGAGTAGAGCACTTTGTCGCCGGCTTTCAGTTCCATCGGGATCAGCTTGCCCTCGTCGTTGCGCTTGCCAGGGCCAACAGCAACCACTTCCCCCACCTGGGGCTTTTCCTTGGCAGTGTCCGGCAAGAAGATCCCACCTGCGGTTTTCTCGTCCTGCTGAGCGATTTTGACCAGCACGCGGTCGCCCAGCGGCTTCAGGGTAGAGACGTTAAGAGCTACTGCAGCCATGACGAATGTCCTCCGTGATCCTAAAGCACGAAGCTGAAGTTTTCATTTCCATTAGTTCCACTTCCCCGAAGGGAAGCGACTTAGCACTCTCGACTTACGAGTGCTAGTTTATCAGCCAACTTTCTGGCCTGACAATAGCCTCTGTCGGTGGGATCCCGCTTTTGGCGGGTACGGTCGGGGTGCGGATCCCCCTACTTTGGGGTCTGCTGTGGGATCATGACCTGAGTTGGGCTTGGTTGAGAAGGTGTGGATCCCGTTGTTTCAGGTGGATGCGTTTACGGCAGTGCCTTTTGCAGGTAACCCCGCGGCGGTGTGTTTGCTGCCTCAGGAGCTGCCAGAGGCGCTGATGCAGGCCATTGCCGCAGAGAACAATTTGTCGGAGACGGCTTTTTTACTGCCTCAGGGATCCCAGGGCGAGGTTCCCCACTATGGGCTGCGCTGGTTTACGCCGACGACGGAGGTGGATCTCTGTGGCCACGCCACCTTGGCTGGTGCCCATGTGCTGTTCACCGAGGTGCATCCTGAGGCGGAGAGGGTAGCCTTTTCCACCCGCAGTGGCCTGTTGCAGGTGCGGCGGCAGGGGGATCGCCTGGCCATGGATTTTCCTGCTCGCAGTCCGGAACCTTGGCCAGAAGCCAAAGAGCAAGTAGCAGCAGCTTTAGGGATCCCACCCGTGGAGCTATACCGGGGGGACATGGGGGTAGCGGTGCTGGCTTCGGCGGGACAGGTGCAGCAGGTGCAGCCGGATCTGGTTCAGGTTCAAGCGCTCCCCGTTCCGGGGTTGATCGTCACAGCCTCTGGGGCGGCTCTGGGGAATGGGCCGGATTTTGTCTGCCGCGTTTTTGCCCCTCGGCTGGGGATCCCGGAGGATCCGGTGACGGGATCCGCCCAGTGTCTTTTGATGCCCTATTGGGCCAAACGCCTAGGTCGCTCTGAGTTACAGGCCCACCAGCTATCCAGCCGCGGCGGGGAGCTCTGGTGTCGCGATCTCGGCTCTCGCGTGGAGATTGCCGGGCAGGCTGTGCAGGTGATCAGAGGAGAGCTGAGGCTACCTTAGAACCCTACCGAACAAAAAACACCCCGGATATGCTTCCGAGGTGCAGGCTAGGAAAGAGCTTGAGCTAGCCAAGGATTTCGGCGGCTTGAATGAGCTCCACCTGCTTTTTCTTCAGCACCAACAGCACCTGGGTAATGGTAATGGCTGCCAGGAAGGCCACCAGCCATTTCACCCGCTCCGGGCTTTGCAGCACCAGATCCCGCTCCACCTGGCCAAAGCCGCCCACATTGGGATTGTTGGTGACGGGATCCCCTTCTTTGACGCTGTCGCCAACGGCAACCACCAGTTCCGGCCCAGGCGGCACCACCAGGTTTTGGATCCCACTTTCGCTCTCGAAGCTGAGAACTCTCGTGCCCGGCAGCTCGTATTCCGGGGGCACCAGGCTGGCCAATTCAGCCGGCAGATCGCTGATATCGGAGTTGAGGGTGGCGATGTTGACCAGACGCCCGGTGGCCGGAGCGCGGAAAACGTTGTTGTTGCTGAGGCTGCCGTCGGGGTTAAGCTGACCGCGACCCCGGTTGGCCCCAATGTAAACGCGATACTTCATGAAGGCCACCGAGGGATCCTCTTTCGGGTCAGGGGCCACCACTGGAAAGACGATTTCTTGATGCTGCTCGCCCGGCAAAGGCCCGACCAGGAGGATGTTGGGCTTCGCGTCGCTGTAGGGGGTGATGTAGGTCTCGGCAGTTTCTTGCCGTTGTTCCTCGGTCATCTCGGCTTCGGTGGCTAAACGGAAGCCCTCCGGCAAGACCACCACCGCGCCCACATTCAACCCACCCTTGCTGCCGTCTGCCAGCACCTGCTGCTTGCTTAGGTCATAAGGGATCCCAACTTTGATGGTGAACACCTGGCCGGGGGTGACGGCCTGGGGCACCTCGGCGCGAGTGGGCATGGCGTTCAGGTGGCAGTTGGCACAGACAATTTTTCCAGTCGCCTCGCGGGGGTTGTCGTAGGCCATCTGGGCATAGTAGGGGTAGGCTGCCGCCGGACGTGCCCCCATCCCCAGCAACAGCAGCAGCCCACAGAAGGCCAAGCAGATTCGCTTCATAACTCTCAGCTCAGAATGAATTTCCATCACAGGTTTAGGACACAGTCTTGGAACAGCCATCTCGACAATTTGCCCCAAATCGTTCGGCAAAAGCCGGCACAGCCAGCGGGATCCCTTGCCCTTTAGGTTTCCCGGAAATCGGGGCCTTGCCAAGGGCTGAAGCGGACGTTGTCGCCATCCACAGTGGCGCTCACCAGCTCCAGCGAGCGGGGAGCCGGCCCCCGAATCACCTTGCCATTGGCCGCGTACTGGGATCCGTGGCAAGGGCACTTAAACAAGTTTTCCCCCACATTCCAGGGCACCACGCAACCGAGGTGGGTACAAACCGCGTTGAGGCCATAGTTGGCCACCGCCCCATTGTCGATCACGATGTAGGTGGGATCCCCCTTCAAACCTTGGGCCAGCACCCGATCCGTAGCGGCATGGGTGGCCAACAGTTCACTGACGCTGATGGGCTTGCCGAGAGCGTCCTGAGCTATGAGGCCCTCACCCCCTCCACCGGAAGAGGGCGGGATAAAGTACTTCACCACCGGGTAGAGGGCGCCCACCACCACGACTCCCACAGAGCCACTGAGCAGGGCATTGAGAAGAACCCGCCGGCTCATGGGGGGCGCTTCAAAGTTGCTAACCGCTTCCGTCATAATGGCAAATGCAGACCTGAGAAGTTTTAACGTTCGTTGACAAGCGACATCATCCTAACCGACCCCTCTGGCCAATATCGTTAAGAAATGCAACGCTGGAAGAGGCCGTAGCCTTTCTTCCCAAGGTGAGCGGCCCACCCGGCAAGGTTGGAGCCAGATCCAAGCCAGTCTCAAGCAGTCCTGATGAAGGGATCCGACTTTCAAGCTTTGTTGCGCGAGAAGTGGGGCTATTCCTACGACGTGCAGCTGCGGCGTATCCAGCAGAAGGTGGTGTTGCTGGTGATGTGGCGCTACCTGGAGCAGCCCTCCTTTCCCTTGAGCGAGGCGGAGTATCTGGCCCACTTGGAGAGAGTGCTGGCCCATTTGCAGGCTTGGGGGGTGTGGGAATCGGTGCGCCGGGAGATCGAGTCCACCCGTCAGAGACCTCGTATGGGCAAGGCGGTGGCCATTCCTCTGGATTTGCAGAAGGTGGGGGAGCGGGTCTCGGAGTGGTTGCTGTGAGTTCTCCGGGGGAGAAAAAAGTCCAAGCAAACCCAAGCGCCGGATTCTCCGGCTGGGCAAGAAACTCGAATGGGTCTCAGCTCAAACGGCAGACCGGGAGTTTGCCCAACGGCCATGACCTCTCTAGAGGGGACGCGGCTTGCGCACTTGTTCGGTTTCGGGGCGATCCTGCTGAGCTTCGGATTCCAAAAGTTGGCGGAATGCCGGCTCGTCCAGACGGTAGTCCCGCTGCTCGATCAAATCCCGGTCGGTTGAGTAAATGGTGTCCGACTCTTGCACAACTTCTTGACGGCGGAAGCGGCGGGCAAAGTTGAGTTTGCGCAGCAGCGCCTCTGTGGGATGCTGCAGATGCTCTCGCCAAAGCTGCCGGACACGATTGCGACGCTCCACCCCCTGGTTGCGGATTTGCAAGGCTAGCCAGCGAACGGCGGGCACCGCCAAAAACAGCGTGCCGTAGAGGAAGAGGAAGCCGATCAACGGGTAGATGAAGGCCAAAAAAGCATTGCTGCCGGCTGCCGCTGCCACCTCTTCCCGTGCCCCATAGAGAATGGCGGCCAGAAAGAAATTGAGAACTCCCAAACCCCCTGCCAGGGTCAGTTGACCAGGCGTGGCCCGGCTGAACACCCAAGGTTTCTCCTGCAACACTTCGGGGATCCCCTTGGGCTCACGCTCTGAGGCGGCCACCTGCAGCTCTGGGAAGCGGTAGACAATGTCCCCATCCTCGCTGACCTCCGGCTGGCCGTCGAACTTGAGCAAAATGGGCAGCATGTAATCTTCGTATTCCAAGGCCGGGGATCCCGGCTCCACATCCAGGTAGGGCAACACCTGTTCCGCTGCGATCACCCCCCCATTGGCACGAATCAGTTGGCCAATGAGGGCATAGCGCTCCTCCTCCAGGTTGGCATTGGGATCCCCGTCCCCAAAGAGGAAGCTGTACACCGCTTCCAGGAAGTTCAGCTCGGATTTTTGCGGCTGGCGGGGGCGCGTCCGACCGGAGTAGCTGCCATAGTAGGGATAGGGATCCCAGAAGGGGTTGCCGATCCAAAGGTTGGGGAAGTAATAAAACCCTATCCCCCGCGATCGGCTGCGATTGTCCTGCTCGCGGCTACTGGCCATCTGCAAGGCAATCAACGCTAGGACAATCAAGACAATCGACACCACCAGCAGGATGCCGAAGGAGATGCGCAACCCATAGAGGAAGCCCCCCCACAACCGGCGACGCAGGGCTGCTAGCCGATCCTGCTGCTCCTTGCGCTTGAGAATGCTGCGAAAATCCGGCGGGAAAACATAGGTAATCTCCCCCTGCCGGGAAACCTGGAGATGCCCCTCCGCCTTTTGGGCCAAATTCAGCAGCTCTTGTTTGGCCTCGTGTAGAGCCAAGCCCGTGCTGGATGCAATATCTCCCAGCGTGACCCGCAGGCCCAACTGTTCCACTGCATCCATCACCAATGTTTGTGTAGCCACTCTTAACCTCCGCTTTCCGCCCCCATTGTCGAGGAGCCTTTGGGATCCCTAGGACGCAGATCCGCTCCCCTGAGCTAGACCTATCGTTTCCTCTACTCCCAGTATCTCCCCACTAACCCAGCAGCGGCGAGGGTTATACCCCCCTCTAGGGCAGCCAAGCCATCACGGCCAGCAGGGTCGAGAGGATCCCGATCAACACCCAGATGAGGGGCTGGGTATCCAACGGGGGATCCGCTGCCCGGCGGCTGAGGGGATCCCCAGAAGGAGCGCCAGATCTTGGGGAAGGGCCTTTGGGTTGAGAGCGCCCATAGGCCAAGCGGTATTCCGGGGGATCAGCTTCCTCCAGCCGGCTGAGATCGGGAATTTCGCTCAACCACTCCGCTGGACGCCGCAGACGAGGGGCTTGCCAGATGCCCAAGACATAGCGAGCCTGCTGGGCGACTTCTGGATCTGGGTTGCGCAGCAAGGTTTGGGCCAACAGGATGGCCTCCTGCGTTTCGCCAAGGGCTTCTTGGGCCAGGGCCTGCCAGAGCCGTAGCTTACCCGACTGCGGATAGCGGCTTTGGGCCTGCTTAACCTCCTCTAGCGCCTGCCGATATTGTCCTCGCTCGAACCTCAACTGGATCAGAGCCAAGTGCTGAGACAATCTCAAGTCTTCGGGAAGCGTCATGCTCAGGATCCGCAGGCTAGGTCAGCTTCTGTTCTACCCCAAACCCCACCAGCAACAGCTCCTGCAAAGGCTGACCCTGAGGGGGACGTTGGTAGGTAAGGATCTGCCGCAGGCGCAGGCGCGGATTCAGTAGAGTGATGGTATCTACAGCAACCACACGAGTGTAGGTGGTGGTCATCACCAGTTGCAGGGATCCGGGATCAAACCGGAAAGCCGCCACCATCGGGCGATCTTCCTCGTAGGCCCGATCCCGCAGGTAGTCTCCCTGCAGCCCCAGGGGGGTTTCCTGCCGAGGGACAAACAGCATGTTCAGCTCTTGCCCGGCCTCCTCCCCCGTTTCGGAAACGGTCTCAAAAGCCAAGTGAAAGCCCAAAAAACCATCCACGTTGTGGTTGGGGTAGTTGTTGTCGGTGAGCACCTTGTGCTTGAGCTCAGGGGTGAGAGTGCGAATGGTGAACTCGGTGCGGGAGCGCTCCACCTCGCCACGGTCTAGGTAATGGTAGGTGCGCTCTGTGCGCCAAGCCCCAATGCAGCAGTTGAAAAAGTGGTGAAATTGCTGGATGGCGTTCATGCGGGCGGGAGCGGACAGAGTCAGAGATCAGCGCTGGACGGGAAACCCTGCTTTCGATCCTAAAACGAATCGAAAACAACCAGGAATCCAAATCCTGAATGCCAACGATTGAGTTCTACCGTGGGATCCCCTTCCTCACGGGCTTTTGGCCACCGGGATCCCTTGGGTCTGCCCCAACAACTCCAAGGCTCGCTGCAGCTGGATGTCCTCCGGCCCGGCCAAGGTTTCTGCCGTCAGGGGAATGGATCCCTCCGCCACCACCACATCGGGCTGGATCCCCTGGCGATGAATGTCGTGGCCGCTGGGGGTGAGGTACTTGGCCGTGGTCACCGCCAGCCCCGATCCATCCGCCAGCTCCAGCAGGGATTGAATGAGCCCCTTGCCAAAGGTGCGCGTTCCCACCAGTTGAGCTCGCCCACTGTCCTGAAGTGCCCCGGCCAACACTTCACTGGCACTGGCGCTGCCCTGGTTCACCAAGACCACCAGCGGTGCCTCTGTAAGCACCTCGCCGGTGGCGGGAATGCTGTCCTGAATGCCGTGGCGATCCGTCACCAGCACAATGTCACCCTTGGGGATCCAGAAGCGGGCGATCTCAATGGCCGCCTGCAAGAGTCCCCCCGGATTGTTGCGCAAATCGAGAATGTAGCCCCGCACCCCTTGAGCTTCTGCGGCCCGAATGGCTTGGCGGACTTGAGCGGCAGCATTGCCGTTGAACTGGCTGAGGCGAATGTAGGCCACCGATCCCTGAGGCAGCTCAAAAAAACGGGTGCGCACGGGGTTGATGGTGATCGATTGGCGCACCAGCTCCACCTCCCAAATGCGATCCTGCCGCTTCAGCTTCAAGGTAACCGGCGTGCCACTGCGCCCCCGCATCCGCTCGGCCACTTCGTCCAGACTCAACCCCGCCACCGGCACCCGATCCACCGCCAAAATCTCATCCTGGGGTTGGATCCCGGCCTGCTCGGCAGGAGTGCCTTCCATGGGGGCAATCACCCGCACAGCGCCTTGCTCGTCGATAGCAATCTGCAAGCCGACACCGCTCAGCTCGCCGGCTGTGGAGGTCTGCAGGCTGAGGTAGTGCTCTTTATCCAGAAAGCGAGTAAAGGGATCCCCCAGAGTGGCCAACATCTCCTCAATGGCCTGATAGGTCTGCTTGCGCTCCTTTAAGGGCCGGGAGAGAAACCGTTGCCGCACCTGCCACCAGTTTTGCCCGTTAAACCCCGGATCCACATAGGCCCGATCCACATAGGCCCAAGCCTGCGCCAGCAGTTGCTGCTCTTCTCCCCAGCGGCTGGCCTGCCCTGTACAGGCGCCAATGCCCAAACTCGCCCAGAGCAAACACCCAAGCAAGACAAGGCGGATCCCCCACCCTCTCCAGCGGATCCCTGTGTATCTCGGCTTCTGCACAACCATCGATCCCAAAAAACATTAAGAAACATGAACAAAACGCAATATCGAAAACTTGCCTGGCCTCCTGGGATCGAGATCTTCGTCCCCAAGCTGAGCCCGACGCCAGGATGGTGTTAAAAGATTGTGTTACATTGCTGAGGAGAGTGGGCTTGCCCCGCCCTCGAGATCCAATTTTTCAAGAATTGCAGGCATTATGAGCAAAGTTTACGACTGGTTGGACGAGCGGCTGGAGATTACGCCTTTCGTCGACGACGCAACAGGGAAATTCATTCCGCCTCACGTTAACATCTTCTACTGCCTCGGCGGGGTGACGCTGGTGTGCTTCTTAATTCAGTTTGCCACCGGCTTCGCCATGACGTTTTACTATCGTCCTACGGTGGCTGAGGCCTTTGAATCGGTGAACTACATCATGACCCAGGTGAACTTCGGCTGGCTGCTGCGCTCCATCCACCGTTGGAGTGCCTCCATGATGGTGCTGATGATGATCCTACACACCTTCCGGGTCTATCTGACAGGGGGATTCAAGAAGCCCCGCGAGCTGACCTGGGTAACCGGTGTAATCTTGGCGGTGCTGACCGTCTCCTTCGGCGTTACCGGCTACTCCCTGCCCTGGGATCAGGTGGGCTACTGGGCGGTCAAGATCGTCTCCGGTGTGCCCAGTGCCATTCCGGTGGTGGGCGACTTGTTGGTGCAACTGATCCGGGGTGGCGAAGCGGTTGGTCAAGCTACCCTGACTCGCTTCTACAGCTTGCACACTTTCGTGCTACCCTGGCTGACCGCAGTCTTTATGACCATGCACTTTTTGATGATCCGCCGCCAAGGCATTTCTGGGCCTTTGTGAGCAAGGTTTGACTCCCAGACGCCTTTGACTTTCCTGGTAACTGGGATCTTTACCTGCCCCTTTTTCAGAACTTTTGCCCCTAGATAAGGAGAACTCTCATGGCTGTCTCAAAACAGGTGATAGCGACCGAGGCCATTACCCGCAAGGTTGATCTAGACAACCCCAAAGTTGTAGCCAAGCTGAAGAAAAACATGGGCCACATGACCTATGGTGAGCCTGCGTGGCCCAACGACTTGCTCTTTATGTTTCCGGTGGTGATCTTGGGCACTATTGGGGTGATTGTCGGCCTGTCGGTTATGGATCCTGCAGGCGTGGGTGAGCCGGCGGATCCCTTTGCTACGCCTCTGGAAATTCTGCCGGAATGGTATCTCTACCCCGCCTTCCACATCCTGCGGATTGCTCCCAACAAGCTGTTGGGAATTGCTCTGATGTCTGCCATTCCTGTGGGTCTCTTGTTTGTGCCCTTCATCGAAAACGTCAACAAGTTCCAAAACCCCTTGCGCCGCCCAGTGGCGACAACGGTGTTCCTGATCGGCACCTTGGTCACCCTCTACCTGGGCATAGGTGCCACCTTGCCCTTGGATAAGTGGGTCACCTTGGGCTTGTTCTAGAGGAACATCTGGGACTGCAGCTTGGTGGGTTGCTCGCTCGAGAGTGCAGCAGGTCGGTGGCCGGGCTGCACTTTCTCTTTTGGAGAGCTTTTTGGAGAAGTTGTCTGCAAACCTGTGTGCCAAGGGATGGGCCAGCCCGCCGAAGTGGTAGTATCTCTACGCCCTCGTTTTCAGCTTGACTGCCCATGAGCGCTCCTTCTCCCACTGCTCGAACCTATCGGATCACAGCCCTTGCCGGAGATGGCATCGGCCCCGAAATCATGCGGGTGGGACGAGCCGTTTTGGATGCAGTTGCCCGGCAGATGGGATTTGCTCTCCAGTGGCAAGAGGGCCTAATCGGCGGGGCTGCCTACGACCAGACTGGGGATCCCTTGCCGGCAGAAACCCTGAAAATGGCTCAAGAGAGCGATGCCGTTTATCTGGCTGCTGTCGGCGACTTCAAGTACGACGCTCTGCCTCCTGAGAAACGCCCGGAGCGGGCCTTGTTGGGCTTGAGGGCGGGGCTGGGGCTGTTTGCCAACTTGCGCCCGGTAAAAGTCTTCCCTCAACTGGTGGGGGCTTCCTCCCTGAAGCCAGAGGTGATCTCGGGGATCGACCTGGTGGTGGTGCGAGAGCTGACGGGGGGCATCTACTTCGGCCAACCTAAGGGAATCTTCACGGATGCCCAGGGATCCCGGCGTGGCGTGAACACCATGGTCTACAGCGAAGCTGAGGTGGATCGGATCGCCCGAGTTGCCTTTGAGCTGGCCCGCAAACGCCGGCGCAAGCTCTGCTCGGTGGACAAAGCCAACGTTCTCGAGGTGTCGCAACTGTGGCGGGAGCGGGTCAATGTCATTGCGGCTGAGTACCCGGAGGTGGAACTTTCCCACCTGTACATCGACAATGCCGCCATGCAGTTGGTGCGCTGGCCCAAGCAGTTCGACGTCATCCTCACGGGCAATCTCTTCGGCGATATCCTCTCCGATGAAGCGGCCATGCTGACCGGCTCTATTGGTATGCTGCCCTCTGCCTCTCTGGGATCCTCTGGCCCCGGCCTATACGAGCCGGTACATGGGTCGGCTCCCGACATTGCCGGACAAGACAAAGCCAACCCCATTGCCCAGGTGCTCTCCGGCGCCCTGATGCTCCGCTACTCCCTGGATCAGCCGCAAGCTGCCGACCGCATCGAACAGGCGGTAGAAGCCGTTTTGGCGCAAGGGTACCGCACCCCAGACCTCTACTCTGAGGGAATGACTTTAGTGGGTTGCCAGGAAATGGGAGAAAAGTTGGTGGCAGCCCTGTCCCAGCAGCAGGCGCAATAGCCTTTTTCGGGGCCACAGGCTACAGCCAAGGCAGACGTGCGGCGATTTCCAAGCAATTTCCAATTGTGGGGATCCTTGGAGCTACGCCCAACCGGCTTCAGGGAGAAGGTCGACCTCCTCGGTGGTTTTAATGGCCTCTTCCGGTCGAGGTGTGGCTTCTTGGCAGCGCTCCATGGCTTGAAGAAGCAGGGCTTCCCCTTCCTGCACCGTCTCAATGCGACAGAGGAGAGCACGGAATTGAGAGGCTCCGGCAAAGTCTTTGATGTACCAAGTCATGTGCTTGCGGGCCTGACGGATGCCACGTTCTCCCTTGTACTCCCAGAGACCGCGCAGATGCTCTAAGGCCATTTGAATCCGCTCCAGGGGAGTGGGGGCCGGTCTTTCTTGACCAGTTTTCAGGAAGTGATCGATTTCCCCCACCAGAAAGGGATAGCCCATGGTGCCGCGGGAGCACATCACCCCATCGGCTCCGGTTTCCTCCAAACACTTCACCGCTGCGGCTGTCGAGAAAATATCCCCATTGGCGATGACGGGAATGCGCAGGTGCTGTTTGACGCGGCGGATCCAGTCCCAGCGGGCTTTGCCGTTGAAGCCTTGGGCGCGTGTTCGGGCATGCAGGGTGAGCAGTTGCGCCCCTGCCTCCTGCAGACGGTGGGCAAAATCCAAAATGTTGATCTCCTGATCTGACCAGCCCAGGCGCGTTTTCACGGTTACGGGCACCTCCACTGCGTTGGCCACCGCCTCCACAATTCGCGCTGCCGTGTCGGGATCGCGAAGCAGAGAAGAGCCGCCGCCGTTTTTGGTAATCTTGTTCACCGGGCAGCCCATGTTGATGTCCACCAAGGTCGCCCCTTCGTCCACCGCCATGCGGGCCGCTTCTGCCAGAAAGTCAGGCCGACAATCAAACAGTTGGATGCCAATAGGCTGCTCCCCCTCGCCGACCTCCATGATGCGGGGCAACTGGCGGGCATAGTGCAAGCCGGTCGCACTGACCATTTCCGTGTAGACCAAGCTGTGGGGGGCAAAACGGCGCACCAGCCCTCGAAAGACCTGGTCGGTTACCCCTGACAGTGGCGCCTGAAAGACGCGACTCAAAACCTTCACCCCACCGATATTGAGGGGCTGGGACAAGCGGGCTTGGAGTTCCGGCGAAAGCTGCAGGCCCATCGGGATCCGGAGAAAGCTATCCCTCTTTGTTGACAAAGTAAAGAAGACCCATGATGCGCGCTCGTTTGATCGCGGCAGTGAGCTCCCGCTGCTGTTTGGCGGTCAGGCCGGTGATGCGGCGGGGCAAGATCTTGCCTCGCTCGGTAACAAATTTCTTGAGCAGCTCCACATCGGTGTACCTAATGGGCTCTCCCGGCTTAATGGGAGACAGGCGGCGGCGAGCGTAAACCATAGGTCAGGAGAACGGCGAAACGGCTTGAATTACTTAATCTCTTTGTGGACGGTGTGGCGGTTGCAGTGGGGGCAGAATTTCTTCAGCTCTAAGCGGGCTGTTGTGTTACGGCGGTTTTTGGTGGTGGTGTAGCGGTTCACGCCTGGAGAGCGCTTGTTGACGTTGGTGCGGCACTCCGTACACTCCAGAGTAATGATGATGCGGGCACCCTTTGCTTTGGCCATGACGGATCCCAAGACGAAGGTAAACGGCAATGAGGAAACTGCAATCCCAGATCCTGAGGCTGGAGATGGGGGTTTACCTCGATAAGCGCGATCACCAATTATCCAACTTTTCCTTGACGGAATCAACCCAAGTTTTCACTTGCTTGCCCGTTTGTTGCCGTAGGCTACGGGCGTTGCGATCCACATCTTTGCTCAGGCGCTGCAACTGCTTGGACAGATCCCGCACGGTGTCATTGCGCTGGGCTTGGCGCAGCAGGTCGCGAGCAGCCGATTTGACGTCGTCAGCAGCGTCCCCCTCTAGGATGTCCTGCAAAAACTGCAGGACTTTTTCATCCAGGTGATAGCCCCGCTCCGCTTCCACGACCAGGGTGCGTCCAGCCCGGTCGTGAATGGTTTGGCGTTTTTCCTTGTCGAAGACGGCAAACAGCCCATCCGCAGCCAGAGGCACCAGCAGGGCCTCCGTGAGCACAAAGAGGGAGAGCACTCCCTCTCGAGCCAGAGAGCGAACCAGGTGCGGCGAGGCTTCGGTTTCGGGATCCAGGGTTTTGATGTTCAGCAGCCATTTGCCGAGGCTTTGGCCCTCAGGGCGGGACTGGAAATAGCCGCGGTTCACCAGCCAGGTGGCGAAGAAGGCGAGATAGCCGGTCATGTCCACGGCGCCTGCATTGGCCCCTACCAGAGCAGCCAAGCCTTGGGCTAGGTAGGAGATCCCCAGCCCCAGCCCAAAGTCGAGGGCAAAAGCCCCAATTCGTTTGCTCCAAGGAGCCAATTTTGGCAGGGGTTCTCCCTCAGCAGCCGTTTGCGGGGCTGGCCGCTCGGCTTGAACCGGGGGCAGAGAAGTGGCAGGGGGCAAAGCGCTGAAGGTTCGCCACTCGCCAGCACTTTGATCCAGTTGTTCGGTTTTGGGCCGCTCTGGAAATTGGGGGCGTTCGGGGTAGGGTCTGGGATCCGTCATTGCCGGTTGAGACAGTCAGTTCTACCATTCTAGCGAGGCAAGCCCACACCCACCGGCAGAGGGGACGGGCTGCGACGGGGGATCTCGTAGGTCAGCCGATCGCGGGCCAGCAGGGTATTGGGAAAAATGGCCTGAGCTTCTGCCAGCAGGTCTTCCAAGGTAATGGGGGCCTCTGGGGTGTAGCGGGGGCTGAAGTGGGTGAGGATCAAAGCTTGGGCCTTGGCTTCGGCGGCCACTTGGGCGGCCATGGCGGCGGTGGAATGCTTAGAGCGGCGGGCCAGCTCCAAGTCAGCCTGAGCGTAGGTAGCCTCGTGGATGACCAGATCCGCAGCCCGGGAGAGATCAACAGCATTGCGGCAGAAAATCGTGTCGGTGCAGTAGGAGAATTTGCGGCCCGGAATGGGATCCCCGACATAATCCCGTCCGTGAAAGCAGCGGCCCTGCCAGATGATGGATTGGCCGGCCTTGAGCTGCCCATACAGAGGGCCAAAGGGGATCCCATCGGCTTGGGCTTTGGCCACATTAAAGCTGCCTGGCCGATCCTGTTCCACCACGCGGTAGCCGAAGGCGGGCACCCGGTGATCCAAGGGCGCGCAGAAGACGGAGTATTCCGGCTCTTGCAGGATGAGACCGGTTTCGACGGTGTGAACGCGGAAGCCGTAGGGGATGCGCGTCTCGCTGTAGCGCAACACGGCCTTCAGGTACTCTTCCAGGCCCGGCGGGCCGTAGATATCGATGTGCTCAGGGGTGCTGCCCAAGCCACAGGAGGCCAACAGCCCCGGCAGGCCGTAGATGTGATCCCCGTGCATGTGGGTGATGAAAATGCGGCGCAACTGGCTGGGGCGCAGCTCGTCTAGGCGCAGCAACTGGTGCTGGGTGCCCTCGCCGCAATCGAACAGCCACCATTCCGACCGCTGGGGAAACTGCACCGCCACCCCAGAGACATTGCGCTGGCGGGTGGGCATGCCGGAGCTGGTGCCCAAAAAGGTGATCCGAATGGCATTGGGATCTGTCACAGGGGCAAGACCTCAAGGATTGGGATCCCTAGCTTACCAATTGCTCTCGCTGGCCGAGAAAAAACCCTTGATAGGATGGGGAGTAGAACGTACCCTTGAGCCTTCTCGTCATGATCACCCTGACCGACAGCGCCATCCAAGAGTTGAAGCGCCTGCGCAGCAAGTACGAAAAAGAGGGATCCCAGCCCATCCTGCGTCTAGGGGTCAAGCCGAGCGGCTGCTCTGGCCTCTCTTACGTAATGAACTTCGAGTCTCGGGCCAACCCTGACGATCACACCTTCGACTTTGGGGATATCCAGGTGGCGGTGGATCCCTTGAGCATGACCTTGATCAGCGGCACCACCGTCGACTTTTCCGAGGATCTGCTGGGGGGCGGTTTCCGCTTCAGGAACCCCAATGCAGTAGCTAGCTGTGGGTGTGGCACCTCCTTTGCCACTGCTGAGACTGCTGCTGTCGTTGGTCACTAAAGTCTCAATCGCTGCCTCCCACCCGCCTTTGGGCGTCAACGGTTGGAGGGCTCTAGGCTGGGCAGCCAAAGGACAAACCAAGTCCATCCCTTCTGGCTGGTGACCCGGATTTGGCCCTGCAGATACTCCACCCACTGCTTCACCAAGGCCAGTCCAAGGCCGCTGCCCGGTTGCGCCCAGGGATCCTCAGAGGGCACCCGGTAAAAGCGTTCGAAAAGGTGGGGCAGGTGTTCAGGCTCGATTTGGGCGGTATTGCCGACTCTTAACTCAACCCCACCGGGAAAGGCTTGCACCTCTAAGCGGAGGGTTCCGCCCGGCTGGGTGAACTTACAGGCATTTTCCAGCAGTTCCTTCAGGATCAGGGTTAGCCGCTGCGGGTAGCTGTAGAGCACTGCCGGGAATGAGGTCAGCTCTGCCATCTCCAGCTTCAGTTGCCGAGCCTGAGCCCGTTCTCGCACCCCGTCGAGCAGGCTTGTGCAAAGGCTGTGGAGATCGATGGCGGCAGCCGCAGAGCCCAACTCCTTGGCTTCCAGGCCCTGCAGATCCAGCAACTTGTTGATCAGCTCAATTTCAGCCTGACACTCTTCCAAAGCGATGCGGTGGTATTGGCACTGCTTCTCGTTGAGAGGAGTGCGGCCCAACAGTTCCAGGGCCAACTTGATCTTGGTGAGGGGAGTGCGCAGCTCGTGGGAAACGCTGGCCAGAAAGCTATCCTTGAGGCGGTTGAGCTGCTGCAGATCCTGCACCTGGCAGGCCAACTGGGCAGTGCGTTCTTGCACCTTGGCTTCTAGGGCTTGGTTGAGTTCCCGCAGGTGGCGTTGGGCTTGGCTGGCCTGGATCAGGTGGCGGATGCGCCGCTTCAAAACCGACCAGCGAATGGGTTTGGAAATGTAATCGCTGGCCCCGGCAGCAAAGGCTTCATCCACGCAGGACTCATCTTCCAGCGCCGTGACGATGAGAATGGGCAGATCCGAGTTTTGAGCATGGAGGCGGCGACAGCACTCAAACCCATCCACATCCGGCATGACCGCATCCAGCAAGACCATATCCACTGGGTGTTGAGCGGCTAGCTGCAGACAGACTTCGCCGCTGCTGGCTTCCAGGACTTGGTAGCCTTCTCGCTCAAGGGCGTAGCGAACCAAGAGTCGCTGGCTGGGCTCATCGTCCGCGATCAACAACAACGGCTTCTTTTCAGGCGAGGGGGATCCCGCCTGGGCCTCAGGAACCGCCGGCGAGCTGGCCGGAGGGTGGGGATTGGGCCTCAGCATAGGCATTGAGAGGAGAGGGAGAAAGGCTCTGCACTCAGAGACTGAGGATAACTTGCCGATATGCCACCTCCAGCTTCTGCAGGGCTTGCTCTATAGTATCCCATTTTACAGAACTGGCTGGCTCGGCATGAACCAGCTTTTCCAACTGCTGACACAGCTCGGCCAGACGTTTGGCGCCCAGGGTGCTGCTGCCGCCTTTGAGGCGGTGGGCCAACCGAGCAATGGCTTGGGGATCCCGCTGCTCTAGGGCCTGCCGCAGGGATCCCAATAGAGCTTCGCTGTCCTGCCGGTAGGTTTGGATCATCTCCTGCCAGGCTTCTGGAGAGCTGAAGACTGCCCGCATCTGGGCGAGGATAACGGGGTCGAGGGGCGGATCCTCTTCTTGGCTGGCCGGGATGGGAAGGGGAAGGGATCCCTGAAGAACCCGGACTAGGGTAGCCGGCTCCAAGGGTTTGGTTAGATAGCCATCTACCCCAGCAGCTTGGGCAGCAGCACGGCCTTCCGAAAACACATTGGCCGTGAGGACAACAATGCGAGGCTGGCGCTCAGGAGGCAGTTCAGCGCGGATGCGACGGGTGGCCGAAAGACCATCCAGCTCCGGCATTTGCATATCCATCAACACCAGATCGTAGGGTCGCAGGCGCAGAGCTTGGACGGCTTCCAGACCGTTGCCGACTATGTCGGGCCGGTAGCCCAATCGCTCCAGCATGAGGCGAATCACCTTCTGGTTAACCGGGTTATCCTCTGCCACCAGGATCTGAAGCGGGTAGCGGCTGGCCAGGGTCGCGTCCCAAACGGCGGGAGGAGCAGCGGGCGAAGGAGCTTTTTCTCCCACAAGCCCCAGCAGCAGCTTCCGCAGTTGGGAGGCTTTGACCGGCTTGGCCAAAGTGGGGAGAGGGTCTGCTGTGGAGATGAAGTTGCGCCCCGTCAGCACTAGCGGTAACAGGTGGGGTTGCGCTGTCTGCAGGTTAGCCGCCAGGGTCAAGCCATCCCGGTCTGGCAGGGTGGCATCCAGAAGGGCCAGGTCAAAAGGACGAGTTCTAACTGCAGCCTGGGCTTCTGCCGCCAAGGCACAACAGGTTACCTCCATGCCCCAAGCGCTCAGCAGTCGGGATAGCAACTGCCGTTGACTGGCGTTGTCTTCCACCAGCAAAACCCGCTTGCCGGCCAAGCACGGATCCGGTGCGGCGGTTGGCAACAGCTCCTGGTCTGGCCTCTTTAGGGGGATGCGAAAGCGAAAAGTGGATCCCTGGCCCGGCTGACTTTCCACCCCGATTGCTCCCCCCATGAGCTGGCAGAGACGCTGGCTGATGGCCAAGCCCAGGCCGGTGCCCCCAAACTGGCGGCTGATGGAGCTATCCACCTGGCTGAAGGGCTTGAAGAGGCGATCCAATTTTTCGGGGGGAATGCCAATGCCGGTATCCCGCACCTGAACGTTGACCCATTGCTTTTCAGGATCCCTCTCCCCTGCCTCGACCGTCACCACCACCTCTCCCTGGGGGGTGAACTTGATGGCGTTGCTGAGCAGGTTGGCCAAAATTTGCCGCAGGCGGCCCGGATCCCCTATCAAGGTTGGCGGCAGGCTGGGATCCACCCAGGCCATCAGCTCCAGCTCCTTGCTCTGGGCTTGGGCGGCCATCAAATCCAGCAGCTCTTCCACCAACTGCGGCAAGGAAAAGGGTATTTCCTCCAGTTCCAGTTTTTGGGACTCGATCTTGGAGAAATCGAGGATGTCGTTGATTAGGTTCAGCAGCACCTCGCCTCCATAGCGGATGGTCTGTACCCAATCCTGCTGCTGCGGATCCAAGGAGGTGTCCAGGAGTAGACTGGTCATCCCCAAAATGGCGTTGATGGGGGTGCGGATCTCGTGGCTGATGGTGGCCAGGAACTCGCTCTTGGCGCGGCTGGCGGCTTCGGCAGCTTCCTTGGCTGCTTTCATCTGCTCTTCTGCCAGCTTGGCTACGGTGATATCCCGTCCGGCGGCGTAGACCAGGGATCCGTCCAAAAAGGCTCGCCACTCGATGAAGCGATAGCTGCCGTCCTGAGTGCGGTAGCGGTTGACGAAGTGATCCAGCCGTTTCTCTTCGACAAGCTGCTGCATGGCGGCCTGTGTGGCGGGGACATCTTCCGGGTGAACCCACTCCAAAAAGGGTCGGCTCTGCAGCTCCTGCAGAGAATAGCCCAGCGTAGTCTCCCAGGCTCGGTTGAGACGGCGAAAGTACCCTTGGGCATCGGCAATGCAAAGCAAATCCAGAGCCACCGAGAAAAACTGCTCCAGCTCCGCTTCTGCCGACTTGCGGGCAGTGATGTCCACCGCGGTAAACACCCAACACGGGATCCCGCGCAGAAGTAGCGGCTGGACAAAGACATCTTCCCAAACCTCTTGGCCATCTCGCCGCTGCCAGTGCCACTCAAAGCGGGCGGATCCCTGCTGGCGGGCTTGCTCCAAGTAGGACTGCAGCGAGAACTCCCCGCCCCGAAGAGCCTGGCGATAGGGAGACTGCTCGGAAGCGTCGAAGGCTCGCAGCTCCTCCAAACTGGAGAAGCCATAGGCCGAAATGGCTTGGGAGTTGGCCTCCAGGATCTCGCCGGTCTCGGCATGACGGATGAGGATGGCCACAGCGGCATTCTCAAACAGCGCCCGGAACTTCTGCTCGCTTTCCTGGACGGCCTGCTGGGATCGCACCCTGTCGGTTACATCGCGGACGATCACCACCACCTCTTGGGGGTTGAGGGGCACAATGCGCACCTCTTCGTGGCGGGTCTCCCCTTCAATCTCGATGCTTTGGTCGTAGCGCTGCCGCGTCTGGGTAGCTATAGCCTGCTGAACAAAGAAAAGCCGCTGCTCGGCCAATTCCGGTGGCAAAAGCTCCTGCAGGGATCGGCCCACGTAGGTGTCGGGTGAGCTATAGGGAACAACCTCGCCCCCCCAGACAAAGCTCAAGCAAATGCCCTGGCTATCCAGGCGGAAGATCAAGTCGGGAATGGCTTCTAGAATGGCTCGCTGCACCTGTTCAGCGGCTTTCAAGGCCAGCTCTGCCTGCTTGGCTTCTGTAATATCCCGCACGATTGCCAGGACTTCCTGGCTGTTGAGAGGGACAATGCGGGCCTCTTCGTAGCGTACCTCCCCTTGAACTTCAATGCTGTACTCGTAGCGCTGTTGGGTTTGGGTGGCCAGGGCTTGCTGAACATAGAAAAGCCGCTGCTCTGCCAGCTCCAGCGGCAGAATTTCCCGGGGGGATCGGCCCAAGTGCTGCTCGGCTGGAGTGTAGAGATGGATATCGCCTCCGGAAATAAAGCTCAGGCAGATGCCCTGGCTATTCAGGCGAAGGATGAGGTCGGGGATGGCTTGGAGAATGGCCCGCTGGGTGGCTTCCATTTCTCTAAGGGCCAACTCCGCCTGTTTCCGCTCGGTGATATCTCGCACCAGGATGTAAACTTTGTCTCTCCCGTGAGCGACAACGCAGGCTCTCCGATAGCAGCGGATCCCCGGCTCAATCTCAACTTCGTACTCTAGGTACTGCGGCGTCTGGCTGACCAAGGCCCCCTCCGCCAGAGATGGATACTGCTCTTTCAGCGAGCCAGTAAACACGTCTTGGGCGCGGCGACCCACGTAAAACTCAGGCGGATGTCGGGTGGGAACGTAAGGGGAAGGCTTGCAATGAAGAATGACTCCCTCGGCGCTGAGCTCAAAAATCAAGTCGGGAATGGCCTCGTAGAGGGCGCGGTAGCGAGACTCGCTTTCCTGTAGAGCCCGCTCCATCTTGACCCGCTCGCTGATGTCGCGGCTGGTGATGAGGATCCCATCGCCCACCGGCACCACTTGGTGATGGATCCAACTGGCCTTCAAGCCCGGCTGCCCCGAAATGGGGAACTCCTCTTCCAGAGGAATGCCGGTTTCCACCACTCGCTTGTATTTCTCAAAAAAGCCCCCCCAGCGGTTGATGGGCAGCAGCTCGCACAGCCGCTGGCCGATGATCTGCCGGCGCTGGAGGGAAATGAGCTCTTCCCCCTTGGCGTTGACATCCACAAAGACAAAGTCGCGGATCTCGCGGGTAACGGGATCCCGCACCGCCTCCAGCAGGTAAATAGCATCCAAGCTGGCTTCCAAGGCTGCCCGAAAACGAGCCTCTGGGCCAGGGCTGCCCCTAAGAAGTTGGAAAGGAAATCTCAGGATCCTCCGCAAGACAGAAAGCTGCTGCAGGCCGAGCAGCAGAAGAGCCAAGAAGAGGGATCCCAGCAGCCAAAAGGCAAGGCCAGAGGGATCCACCAGGCCCACCGTTTTCCCTACCGCCCATAGCTCTCTGTGCATAGAACCCAGAGATTCCTGCCCCCTTTCCACAGTATCCCAGCAAGTCTTTCCAGCTTATCTTGGAGGTCAAAAGGGGAAGCTCAGCTAACTTGCGGAAATGGCCTCTATGCAATGGGCAGGATTCCTCAAGAGTGGCTTTTTGGGGAAATGAGTCTTGGCTCAAAGCTTTGTTTCTGGGTGCAGTAGGGAGAGAGACTCTTTATTGTGAAGATGCTTTATTGTGAAAAATAATTGTGAAGAGTCAGCGGGATCCCTTGCGCCAGCGGCAATAGAGTTTTTCCAACTCCACCCAGACCATAACCACGGTGCTAAAGCCCAAGCAGATCAAAAGTTCAGTGCGGGTTAGCTCCTCTGTGCCAAAGAAGCTGCGCAAGAAAGGCACATAGAGCAGAGCCAATTGCAAGAGCAGAGTGGTCAGGACCGCGCCCAGCAGGTAGGGGTTGGAAAAAGGGTTGGTCTCGATGGTGAGCTTCTCGTTGGAGCGCACGGCCAGCGCATGGCCCATCTGGGCGATACACAGGGTGGTGAAGACCATCGTGCGCCAGTGGGGGATGTAGGCTTCCACAATGGCCATCATGAGGATTGTGGAGATGGCAAAAACCACGCCGATGCGCACCATGTAGGCTCCCAGCCCCTGGGCGAAGATGCTCTCTTTGGGGTTGAAGGGGGGGCGCTGCATCACCCCTGGCTCCGCCGGTTCCAAAGCCAAGGCCAGAGCGGGCAGGCCATCGGTCACCAAGTTCATCCACAGGATCTGTAGGGGTGTCAGCGGCACATCCCCCAAGCCCAGGATGGGGGCAGCAGCCACTGTCAGCACCTCACCGATGTTGCTGCCCAAAATGTACTTCACAAAGCGGCGGATGTTGCTGTAGACCACTCGCCCTTCTTCAATGGCTGCCACGATGGTGGCGAAGTTGTCGTCCAGCAGCACCATGTCGCTGGCCTCTTTGCTCACATCGGTGCCCGTGATGCCCATGGCGATGCCAATATCCGCTTGGCGCAGGGCAGGGGCGTCGTTGACCCCATCCCCGGTCATGGCCACGAACTCGTTTTGCTTTTGCAAGGCCTGGACAATGCGCAGCTTGTGTTCGGGGGCGACGCGGGCATAGACCCTGACGGTTTGTACCGTTTGCAGCAGCTCCTCGAAACTCAAGCGGGAGAGGGTACGCCCGTCAATCGCCTGATCCTCCGACTCGAGAATACCCAGCTGGCGGGCAATGGCAACAGCTGTCAGTTGGTGGTCGCCGGTAATCATCAACGTGCGGATCCCGGCTTCTCGGCAGCGAGCCACGGCCTCTCGTGCCTCTGGTCGCGGAGCATCGTGCATCCCCATCAGGCCCAGCCAAACCAGGTTGTGCTCCACCTCTTCCCCGTTGTCCGGGATCCGCTCTAGCCTCTGGGTGGCTACCCCCAGAACCCGGATACCTTGGGTGGCCAGGCGGTTGTTGGTGCCGAGGATGGCCTGGCGATCGGTTTCCGACAGCTCCTGCCAAGTGCCCCCTTTCTGGATACGATCACACCGCTCTAGCACCAGCTCTGGGGATCCCTTGGTGTAGACGCAGTAGCCGCCGTTTTCCTGGATCACCACGCTCATGCGTTTTCGTTCCGAGCTGAAGGGGAGCTCCTGCACCCGTGGGTAGCGCTCCTGTAAAGAGCCTTTATGGAGGTTGGCTTTGGCGGCTGCCACCAGCAGGGCTGCTTCGGTCGGATCCCCCAGGATGGACCAGGTGGGCGTTGAAGGGGGGGAAGAAACTGCAGACCGAGGGTTACGCCCGGCAACGGGTTGGAGACTGGCCTGCAACAGGGCATCGTTGCAGAACACCACGGCCCGCAAGATGGCCTGCAGATCCGGGGCGCTCCCGGGATCCATGGGCTGGCCGCCGCAGTAGAAGGAGCCCTTGGGGATGTAACCGCTGCCGCTGACGTGGTAGTGGCGGTCGGGGGTAACGATGTCGGTCACCACCATTTTGTTTTCCGTGAGGGTGCCGGTTTTGTCGGAGCAGATGGTGGTGACGGATCCCAGGGTTTCCACTGCTGGCAGGCGGCGGATGAGGGCATGGCGGCGCACCATGCGTTGGGTGCCAATGGCCAGGGTGACAGTGATAACCGCGGGCAGCCCCTCTGGTACCACGGCCACGGCCATGCTCAAGGAAGTTTCCAGAAGCGAGGTAAAGGGGGCCATGCTCCCGGCTTGCAGCAACCCTATCCCCACCACCAAGGCCACCAAAGCCAGGGATCCCGACACCAGCACATTGCCCAGTTGGCTCATGCGCTTCTGCAGCGGGGTGGGCTCGGTCTCCACCGATTGCAGCAAGGTTGCCACTTTGCCCAGCTCCGTGTTCATGCCGGTGGCAGTAACCAAGAGGATCCCTCGCCCCTGAATCACTTCGGTGCCCATGAAGGCCATGTTGCGCCGTTCCCCCAGCTCGATGTCCGGCGGGAGTACGCAATCTGCCTGTTTGGTTACAGGGGTGGCTTCTCCGGTCAAAGCTGCTTCCCGCACCTGCAGGTTCACGGCCTCGGCCAAGCGCCCATCGGCTGGGATCTGTACCCCGGCTTCCAGCAGCACGCGATCCCCCGGCACCAGTTGGCTGGCTGGAACTTCTTGCCACAGGCCATCCCGCTCCACCCGCACAGTAGGGGAGGCCAGTTTTTTCAGGGCCGCCAGCGCTTTTTCCGCCCGACTTTCTTGCAAATAGCCCAGGCCACCGTTAAGGCCAACGATCAACAAAATGGCCAGGGCATCTTTGGGAAACTCGCCTTCTTGCAAGTCCAAAGTGGCTGAGATCGCCGCTACGGCGATCAGCATCAGCAGCATGATGTTGCGGAATTGATCCAGCAGGACTTGCCAGGAGCTACGGCCAGAGGAGGTGATCAGCTCATTGGGGCCATACTCCCGCTGCCTCTGGATTACCTGCTGAGTGGTGAGGCCGCGATCGGGATCGGTCTGCAACTTCTGGATGGCAGCGGCGAGGGTGAGGCTATGCCAGGCAGGAACAGAAGCAAGGGGGGATCCATCCGGTGGGATCATCGCGACCACTCGAGGGTTCTTGCCGCATTTTGACATACTCCCCGCCCTCGAGGGGGAGGATTCTTGTCATCTCCCCAGTTGTTCGGGCCATAGCTCTTCTGGCGCCAGCGGCTGGGATCATCTTCAGAGCGCCAAGCCCACGACGAGGATCGAACTCGTGACCTCCCCCTTACCAAGGGGGTGCTCTACCACTGAGCCACGTGGGCAAAGCCGATGGTGGGCCGAGTTGGATTCGAACCAACGTAGGCGTAAGCCAGCGGATTTACAGTCCGCCCCCTTTAACCCCTCGGGCATCGACCCGTTGACACCGGTCTTTCATCATAGCAGAAGGTGTTGCGTAAGTCAGACACACTCCCACTGTGCCAATTGTCAGCCATCTCAAAACCGAGGAGTCAGAGTCGAAGCGGAACGAGGCAGCCCCAGAGCTGGGTATAAAGGGATCGGGTTAGGGCTGGGCACTTTTCAAGACAAACTGAATAAGGAACTTGATATCGTTTAAGACAGTTTTCTGACTCCTGACCATGATTTCGACCCTCGGCACTCCCACCCATCCAGAGCAGACCCTTTCCCCCAACCAGTCTTTGCGCCCCTTGACCAGCCGTATCAACAGCCGGGGGCACTTGGAAATTGGGGGGTGCGACGTGGTGGAGCTGGTGCGCCAGTTTGGATCCCCTCTCTACATCCTGGACGAATGGACGCTGCGCCGCGCCTGCCAGCTTTACCGTGACACCTGGGCCCGCTGCTACGCCGGGGGATCCCGGGTTTTGTACGCCACGAAAGCCTGGAATTGCCTGGCCATCTGTGCATTGGCGCTGCAAGAAGGGCTGGGGTTGGATGTGGCTTCTGGCGGGGAGCTGTACACGGCCCTGCAGGCGGGGGCCAAAGGTGAAGATCTCTATCTGCACGGCAACGCCAAGTCTCTCGACGAGCTGAACTTGGCCCTGGAGACGGGCTGTACTTTGGTGGTCGATAGCCTGTACGAACTGCAGCAGGTGTCGGCCCTGACCACGCCCGCACGGCCAGCGCGGCTGCTCCTGCGGGTTAACCCTGGTATTGACGTCCACACCCACGAGTACATCCGCACCGGACAAACCGACAGCAAATTCGGCATCGGCCAATGGCAACTGCCGGAGGTGTTTGACTTTTTGGCAGCCCATCCCCAACTGCAGTGCGTTGGGCTCCATGCCCACATTGGGTCACAGATTTTTGATCTACAGGGCCACCGCGACCTGGCGGGGGTGCTGGCCCAGATCTGGCGGCAAGGGCTGGGCAGAGGGTTGCCCCTACAAGAGCTGAATGTGGGTGGGGGCCTGGGGATCCGCTATATCGAATCCGATGATCCCCCCTCCATCCCGGAGTGGGTGGAAACTGTGGCAACGGCGGTGCAACAAGCCTTTGCCCAGTCCGGGATCCCTTTGCCCAAGGTGCTCTGCGAGCCTGGACGATCTGTGATTGGGCCGGCTGCCGTGACCGCCTACACCCTGGGAGGGCAAAAGCGGATCCCTCCCAGCGATGACCTGCCCCAGGGACGCACCTACATCACCATCGACGGTGGTATGTCCGACAACCCGCGCCCGATCACCTATCAAGCCCGCTATACCGCCCTTCTGGCCAACCGACCAGAGGCAGAGGCCACGCAGCGGGTAACGGTGGCCGGCAAGCACTGCGAGTCGGGGGATGTGCTGTTGAAGGATGTGCTTCTGCCCGCCCCAATGGCAGGAGAAGTGTTGGTGGTTTTGGCGACGGGGGCCTACAACTACAGCATGGCTTCCAATTACAATCGCTTCCCTCGGCCAGCCGCGGTGCTGGTCAACGAGGGAGAGGCCCAGTTGATTGTGCGGCGAGAAACTTATGCCGACTTAATCCGTCAAGATGTCTTGCCAGAGCGGTTGCTGCGTTGAAGGGGAAGTTTGCCCATACCCATCTGGTCAGTAGAGGCACAGCCTTTCCTGGCAGCGCCGACCGCAGCCAACGCACCTCATGCGAGAAAGACTGGAAGACAGCCAGGAGGTGAGTGGTAGGCTGGTCTGGGGGCCGCAGTCCAACAGGGGTTCTGAGGTGCAGAACGGCACCAGGCAGAAGGTCCGCAATGAGGGGAGCGTGAACGGGGTTTTTCGCCATGCTGGCGGCCTTATGGGCTTGGCTACAGCAGTTTAACTTTCTCAGCCTCTTGGACTGGGCTCTGGCTGTCTTTCTGTTGGCTTTGGCTCTCTACTACACCCGCGAAAGTCGTGCTGGGGTGCTGGTGAGGGGATTTATAGTGCTGCTGGTGCTGTACCTGGCCACAGCCTCTCTCCCCTTGGTTCACCTGATCTTGGATCGCCTGCTCCTGGGCGCAGCTGTAGCCATGGGCGTGCTCTTTCAACCGGAGTTTCGGCGGCTGCTGGAGCAATTGGCAAGAGCCATCCGCATGGAGTGGCCGAGCAACGCAGGCGATGACGAGGAGGATCCTGAGGAAGATTTGGTGGAAGAACTGGTGCAAGCAGTGCGAGAACTTTCCCAAAACCGCACAGGAGCGCTGATTGTGATCGAGCCGGAGCAGCCAATTGACTCGCGGGTATTTACCGACAAAGGAGTACCTCTCCAGGCGCGGGTGTCGCGGGAGATCTTGCAGACCATTTTCCAGACTTCAACTTTGTTGCATGATGGGGCTGTGGTCATCCATCGGAATCGCATTCGCGCAGCGGGGGTCATCCTGCCAGTTTCGGAGCGGGCCGCCTCTCGACAGCTGGGCACACGGCACCGCGCTGCGATGGGGATCACAGAGCAGACCAATTGCTTGTGTATTGTGGTCTCAGAAGAAACGGGATCCATTTCCCTGGCGGAGGGTGGGCGCATCGAGCGGCCTCTGACCAGTGCCAAGTTACACGAACTGCTGGTACAGCGGTTGCGCAATCCCCGCGATGCCAAAAAACGAGATGCTCCGCTAAAGGGATTGTGGGCCCACCCCTGGTTTCGCAATGGGCCGCTGCGCTGGTGGGGATCCCTTGCCGATCTGACTAAACTCTTTCGCAAACCTGAGAAAACCCTCCCCGAAGACTGATCCCCATGACCCTTTCTCCTGCCCATCTTCTGCAGTTGCCTGCCGACCTAGATCCCCAGTTGTTGCCCCGCCATGTGGCGGTGGTGATGGATGGCAACGGGCGTTGGGCGCAAAAACGGGGCTTACCCCGCAGTGTTGGGCATCAGCGAGGGGTAGCGGCCCTGAAGGAGCTGCTGCGCTGTTGTGATGACTGGGGGATCCCAGCCCTTACCGCCTATGCCTTCTCCACCGAGAACTGGGGCCGGGCCCGCGAGGAGGTGGATTTTCTCATGACTTTGTTCGAGCAGGTGCTGTGGCAGGAATTGGGGGAAATGGTGCAGCAGGGGGTGCGCATCCAGTTTGCCGGCCAGTTGTCGGCTCTGCCCCACTCTCTGCAGGAAACCATCGTGCATGCGGTGGCCTGCACCCAGCACAACAAGGGCATTTGCCTGACGGTGGCCCTCAACTACGGGGGACGACAGGAGATCCTACAAGCCTGCCGCTCCATTGCCACCTTGGTGCAGCAGGGGCTGCTGCAGCCGGATCAGATTGACGAGGCCCTCTTTTCCCAATTTCTCTACACCACCGGCCTCTCCGATCCTGACCTGCTGATCCGCACCAGTGGCGAGATGCGCATCAGCAACTTCCTGCTCTGGCAGATGGCCTACACCGAGCAGTATTTCACCCCCATTCTCTGGCCGGATTTTGACCGAGCCGCTTTTCACCAAGCCTTGCTTAGCTATCAGTCGCGGCAGCGGCGGTTTGGCAGGTGAGGTTCCAGGTTGAATATCTGTCGCAAACCGGCAGCTAGCGCAAAAAGCTGGTCACCAACCACATCACCGCAAACGTGATCCCCACCAACAGCGCGCCAGGAGCATCGCCACCGGTGAGGGGAAGGGCAATGCCGTAGGCCAACATCAGCCCCAGGCTCAGGCCCGCCAGGGCCAAGAGAAAAGCGCGAATGAAGCGGCGCTCTTTGCGGTACAGGAAATAGATACAAGCCATCAGCCCCAAGGCCAGTTGCAGCGAGGGGTACTCATCGGGAGCCAAGATAACCCAACCCACCAGTCCACCCAGCAGCGCCGCAGGCCAGAGGGCATCGGCGGTAGAGGGGGTATCCAGCCAGCGGCTGACCCAAGGCGGATTTTGGGCAGCAGGGCGGGGCAAACTCAGCTCCGGCTCAGGATGGGCAGCCCGTTGTTCGGCGTAGCGAATGCGGTCGGGAACGGCGATTTTGCCCTCTTTGCGCAGGCGCAGGCGCTGCATCAGGATGGCATCGTAGGCTTGCTCCACCCGCTCTTGCTGCTGTTCATCGGCGCCCAAGCTGGCCAGGAGCCGAGCCCGCGCCGATTGAATCTCTTCAAAAGAGGCTTCTTCGCTAATTCCCAACACCTGATACGGACTCATCTCAGCCATAGCGACCAGCCCTGTAACTCTTTATCACCTTAACCCAGCCTGCCCGACCTTCGATCCGGCTACGTGACGGGGATCGACAACGGCGATTGAGTTGCCGCATTCCCCAAGGCTACGGATTTGGAGATGGAGGCAAGCTCCGTTTGTAGACATCGGGCCACATACTCAACCGCAGCGTAGGTGGTGGCTTTGCCAAGGCTAAGGCGAATGGATCCCAGCGCCTCGGCTTCTGAGTGGCCCATGGCCAAGAGGATGCGGCTGGGGATCAGTTGGCCGCTGCTACAGGCGGAGCCGGCGCTAATGGCGATCCCCTGGCGGCTTAGGGCCCTGACCAGCACATTCCCCGGGATCCCTGCGGCGCAGTAGCTGAGGTGGTGGGGCAGGCGCTGCTCCAAACGGACGGGGCCGGTCAGCCGCAAACCGGGCACCTCCGCTAGCAACTGGGCCAAATGCCGTTGCAATTGCCGCAGGCGGGCCGTTTCTTGAGATAGCTCTTGGGCCGCCAGAGCCGCCGCCACTCCCAAGCCGACAATGCCCGGGATCCCTTGGGTGCCAGCCCGCAGCCGCCGTTCTTGCCCACCCCCCCGCAGCAGCGGTCGCAGCTCCACCCCTGGGCGCACGTACAGCGCCCCCACCCCCTGGGGCCCGTAAAGTTTATGCCCGGAAAGGGAGAGCAGATCCACCGGCAGTTGCGCCAGATCCAGCGGGATCCGCCCCACCGTCTGCACAGCGTCGGTGTGGAAGAGCACCCCCGCCTGGCGACAGATCTGACCCAGCTCTGCAATGGGCTGCAGGGATCCCACCTCATTTTGGCCGTGGACGATGGAGACCAAAACGGTATTGGGTTGCAGCGCCTGGATCAAAGTCTGGGGATCCACCTGGCCGGCGGCGTTCACCAGCAGACGGGTGACCTGCCAGCCTTGGGACTGCAACTGGCGGGCAGCATTCTCCACCGAGGCGTGCTCGACGCTGGAGATGATGAGATGTTGGGGAGTAGAGTAGCGCTGGGCCACCCCAAACAGGGCCAGGTTGTTGGACTCCGTCCCGCCTGAGGTAAACAGCAGCGCCTCCGGCTCACAGTTAAGCAGCTCGGCCACCTGCTGCCGCGCCCGCTCCATGGCCATGGCGGCCCGTTCTCCCCACCCGTGCAAGCTGGAGGGGTTGCCCCAGCTTTCCTGCATCGCCATCTGCATGGCCTCGATCACCTCAGGCCGAGGCGGAGTGGTGGCGCTGTGGTCAAAGTAGAGGGCAGGATCCAAACGCAACATGCCAGCTCGACCAGCCGGGGCTCCGTGTTCCTATCTTAAGATCCTTGGCCAGTGTTGCCCAACGCTGGCAGCAGCTTCCCCTTGTTGAGGCCAAACCCGCTGGAGGCAAATTGAGCCTGCCTACTTGAAAAGACTAGTACGCTGGCGGTGCATCACCACCGACTCCACCAAGCCGATGGCCAGAAAATTGGTCAGCAGAGCCGAGCGGCCATAGCTCAAAAAAGGCAAAGGCAAACCGGTAATGGGGGCCAGGCCGATGGTCATGCCGATGTTGACTACTGCCTGAAACAGGATCATTGCCAGCACCCCAATGGTGATCAGGGATCCAAAATTGTCCTTGGCCCCTTGGGCAATCCAGATCAGCCGCGCACACAGGATCCAAAACAGGATCAGCACCGTCAGGGTGCCGATAAAACCCATCTCTTCCCCAATGGCCGAGAAAATGAAATCCGTGTGCTGTTCGGGGATGAAGTCCAGCTGGGTTTGGGTGCCCTGCTGGATACCGCGGCCCCAGAGGCCGCCGGCTCCGATGGCAATGCGGGATTGAATGAGGTGATAGCCGGCTCCCCAGGGCTCTTGCATGGGATCGATAAAAATCTCCAGCCGCCGCCGCTGATAGGGCTTGAGAAGGTGCCAAGCTAGCTGACCCAACTGCCCCGAGAGCAGGTTGATTACCCCAAAAGTTACGGCCCCCGTCCACTGCCAGGGGAGACGCCAAGCAGCCAACCCCGCCATTCCCAGACACCAGAGCAGCCAAACCCAAAGCATCCAGCTCAGCTCTGGGCGAGTGTGTAAGCCATAGAGAATGGCTCCCACCCCCGGCGACAGGAGCAAGAGGATCCAACTGCCCTTGGCTCCGGCCCAGTAGAGCATGACCAGGACAATCACCACAAACACCAGGGCAGTGCCCAGGTTGGGCTGCAGGAAAATCAAGATCCAGGGAGGAGCAATGACGGCAACGGCCACCCAAATCTGGCTGAAGTACTTGATCGGCCAGTGGTGCAGGACAGCAGCCAGGGTAACAATTACCCCCAGCTTGGCAAACTCAGAAGGCTGCACCTGAAAGCCAGCGATGGAGAGCCAGCGCTCCGCCCCTCCCCCCGCCGTGCCGAAAAAGAGCACTGCAATTAAACCTGCCAAGGTCAGGAAGTAGGTGAACCAGTGCCAGCGCAAAAGCCGCTCATACGGGATCCGGGCTACCATTCCCAAAAACACCAGGCTGATCCCGGCCATGATCAACTGCTGCAGCCAATAGTGGCTGATGGGACGCTCCCAGACTGCGCTGCGGATGGCAAGAATGCCGATGCCTGTCAAGGCCAGCACCGTGGCCAGCAACATGCCATCGAACTCCCGCCAAGGAGCCAAGATCTGCCGCAGAAGCTTTTTCCACCTAGGCTGAGAAGACACCTTTGGGTCAACGTTGCCCAGCAATAGACCCCATCCTCCAAAGCAAGGCCAGCACCAGTTTGACATGCCCCTTGCCCCACTGGCTCACTCTCGACCCCTCTCCCACGGGGGGAGCTATTCCCAGCTCTGCAGTTGCCCTAGCCAAGCGGAGAGGCGGGATCCCACCTCTTCTCGACGCCCTTCAAGATTGGCTGCCGTCCAAATCAGAAGCAGGCCCAGCAGGATCCCAGTGGCCCAGAACAGCAGCGCATCAGTTGTTACCAACAGCCATCCCTGCCGCAGGATCCCCAGCCCAAAGGCCAGCGCGCCCACGAAGAGATAGGCTCTTACCCGCAAGGCCAAGCCCAGCAGACCCAAGGCCAAACCCAACCCTACCGGCCAAAAGCCCGTCCACCGTTGCCCGTGAGTTTCCACCAGCACCACCAGCAGCCATGTGCCCAAGGAAACCAGCCGCAGCCAATGTCGCCCCCGCCGTCCGTTGGTTTCCTGTAATCCCGGATCCACCTGGGCCACATAGAGCAGGGATCCCACCAGGGGCAGGGCATAGAACGTCAGGGAAGCCCAATCCTGATGCCAGCCGTAATTCCACAGGATCCAGTTGCTCAAGAACAGGCTGACATAGCCCAGGCGCACCTGGGATCTCCAGACGGACAGCAGAGCATAGTAGGTTGCCCCCAACAGCAGATTAAGGGTGTTGTTTCCTCCCCCGGTTACCAGAAACGCAGTCAGGGGTAGCACCAAGGCCGTATTGTGCCAGGGATCCGACGGCCAGCCCCACCGTCGCCAGGGCAAGCCATGGTAAACCAGCCCCAGCCCACAGAGCAGGGATCCAGCCCATCGCGCTATGGATAGCTGTGGCAGCCCCAGGAACACACTGCCCAGCAGAACCCCAGCCCCCTGCCAAGCACTGAGGTAACCCCAGACCGTTGGCGCCCAATTTCGCTCTGTCGGAGATTCTGAAGTTGAGGTTCTCGCCTGTCCGGCGGCATAGGCCACCAGGCCGGATCCCGTCAGCACCCAGAGGAGCTGTCCCCAACGGCTGAGGCGAGGATCGAAAAGGGCAGACCAGAGGACAAGGCTGGCCAGAGCCCAGTTGGCCAAGGCCATCCAGCGCAACCCAGCTCTTTTAAGCTGCAGGGTCGCCGCCAGCCAAGGGGGACAAAAGCCGTAGCCCCAGGCCAAGCTCAGCCCTAACAGAGCGATCAACACCAACCCATTTGCCAGGGATCCCCCAGTTCGCTGGCTGAGGAAGTAAAGCCAGCTCTCGTAGGCGGCCACAGACACGCCCCAAGCGCCCAGGAGCCCTTTCCAGTTGGCAGGACGGAGGTCTTCCCGGCCTTGCTCTTGCGCCCGTTGGACCGCCTGTCGACGCCCCAGGCCCAGCAACACGATGGAGAGACCTAAGCTGCCCAAGCCCGTTACCTCACTCCACTGGGCATGGGATCCCAGCCAGCCCAACCCTGCATAGATCAAAGGCCCCGTCCGCCAGAAGCTCAGGGCCTTGACCCGCTGCAGGAGTTGTCCCCCTGAGGACTCCGTCCCACCAGCGCGATCGGGCCGCTCAAAGAGGAGTTTCTCCGGCCCAATCCAAAAGAGGATCCCCAGGCTCAGATTGATGACGGCAAGCAGAGGGGCAACAGGACGGGATCCCTGTACCACCCACAAGAGGCTGCTGGCCACCAACAGCTCCAAAGCCCAGATCAGCCCATAGGACAGCCCCTCCATTACAGACCATGAGATGGCCGACGAAGCCTCCTGACCGCTGCCGCCAGTTGAGACATCCTCCGCCCTGGAAGGAGACGGGCTTTCGCTCTCCAAGCCAGCAGGATGGACACCGCCGTCGCGATAAAAAGCGGGAGCCACTTCCACCCAAAGCCGCAAAACAATGGCCACCAGGACAGTCCCAGAGGCCAGGGTCAGAGCCACTGGGGAATCCAGGTACTTTCCACCACCGATGCGACCTGCTTCTGGCTGCAATGTCTGCAACGTTAGGGAAAGTAAAAGTACGATCCCCAGCAGAAAGCCAAAGCCATCCAGCACCGGTCGGTAAGCTGCCCGAAGGCGGGGAGAGAGGTAGTGGAACGGAGTCCCTAGGCTGTAGCGACAGCCGCTAGTGCTCCGCACCGCTGTCGCGAACAACAGCAGCACCCCCAAGGCCGTCAGCCATTCTGACTCTGTTAAAGCGGGGAACAGCCGATGGATTCCCACCAGACCGAACCCCCAGCCAAACGTCACTGTCAACAGCACCTCTGCTGGAACAACTGCGTTGGCGGTGTGGAGCTCATGGTCGGCGGAGGGGAAAGAGGCCCACACCCACACCTGAGTGGCCATCAGCAGCAACCCCAAGCCCAGACCCAGAAACTCAACCCCCGGCCTTCCAAAGGTGAGTAACTGGGCCAGCAAAAGGGAGAGAACTGCCGGGAAACGCAAAGACCCGCGCTCCGGGATCCCCTGCCGCCAGGAAAGGAATCCCACCTCCCCTTGCTCTGGGATCTGCAGCCAGCGGGGCATGAACTCCAGGGGGGGCAGGGCCAATACCTGAGCTGCCGTTAAAACAAGAGGCACCAGCAGCCACAGCCAGCCCATGGATTGTTCACCAGTCGCAGACGAATCAAGGAACCGTTGCAGCAAAAACGCCAAGTAGCTGGATCCCACCAGCACCAGCCCTATGCCATCTGCACTTCGCTGCCACAGCTCCGCAGGCACTCCCCAAAAAAAGCGCTCTGACCCACCCAGAGCTACCCGCCCTGCCCATTGCAATAGGCCCACCAGCAGCAGAACCACTCCCCAACTGGACAGGCTAGTGCTCCGCACCGCTGGCGCGAACAAGTCGGGCAAAAGCCAGCGGATCCCGGCCAGCAGCGCCCCCAGCCCGTAGGCATGGGTGAGAAATACCCAGCGGGGATCGAGGAGCTCAGCTCTCTTGGACTTCTGCCGCAGCCACCAGGTCAGGATGCCAGTACTCAAAAGCAAATGCCAGAAGCGAATGGCCGGATAGGGAAGGCTCAAGAGCAGCAGGGATCCGCCCAACCCCAGCACCAAGCACTCTGTCGGTTCTACCAGCCTAGAAAAGCCTGTCTCACCGGCTTCTGGACCGCTCCTCTGCCAGCGGGCCGCCAACCCCAGCCACAGCACCTCGTAGGGCAGCAGCGCCAACCCCAGCAAGCCCCAAGGGGAATCAAGGGGCTGAAACCAGTTGGTTACTGTAGCTACAACCTCTTGCCGCCAGCTTGCTGGCCACACCTGCCAAAAAGCCCAGCAAGTTTCCAGGCCCAGCAAGAACAGCAACGTCAAATGCACCCTAAGGACTTCGTCCCGCTGGGGCGACTGGGTGTGTCGGCGCAAGCGCCCGATTAAGACATGGATCCCCAGCAGGCTAATCCCCAGCAACTGCCAGCCGCTGAAAGGGCTCTCCGCCAAGCCAATGGCAGCCAGCAGCCAGCCCACCACCAACAGCACCCAGCTCCCCTCCCACCAGCGGGAGAGCGTCCCCTCCTGAGCGCCTTCTGCTACGACGTCCGGGGATCCCTGGGGCCATTCCGCTGCTAGCCAACCCAACAGGGCCACCGCCAACCCCAACTGCGGCACTTGGACATGCCCAGACAGCAGCCCCCGTAGGATTAACAGGGATCCGGCAGCCCCGATTAGCCAGATCTTGGAGCCCCGTAATTCCCGAGACCGGCGGCTCCAGGTGTAAATCACGGTGCTGAGGATCCCCAGATACAGGATCCCCAGGACAAAAGCAGGGCGAAGCTCCTGCGGCCCCAAGCTCCAGAAAGCGTGCAAGCCAGAGAGGGCCAAAAAGTTCACCAAGGTTCCGTAAAAGGCATTGGAAAAGGCATTGGGCTCCACACCGCTGTTGCGAAAGCCGGCACCTGAACCCAGCGAGCGCACCCGACCCTCAGCCGTCAACGGGATCCCCAGCAGCAAGCCCAGCGCCAGGATGCGGATCCCCCAAGGGATCCCCAGCCCATCCAGGGCCCACACGTTCACCGGCACCAGCAGCAGGGCAATAGCCTCCAAGGTTTGACCGGTTAGACGCAGCCCTTCCTGCCGTTGGATCCATCCAGCACCTACCCCAAAAGCCGCCGTATAGGCCAAGAGCACCCCATACTGAGCAGTTGGAGAAAATTGCTCCCAGTGGCTGGCCGCCAGCACCCCCGAGGACACCACCACCAAAAACAGGCCCAGCAGCAACAGCCAAGCCACGCTCAGCTCTGACAGCAAGTTCCGCAGCAAAACAGCCAGCGCCGGGGTAGGGGGGGGCAAGGACTCCGTCCGAGTAGCGCGAGTGGATTGAGGGGCAGCTTGGGGCTCTTCTCCCGCCTCAACTCCAGATCCAGCCAGGCGAGCATTTCTTTCTCGCACCATCCCTGGGATCCAAATCAAATCCAGGAGCTGTCCGATCCCCAGCAGCCCAAAGGTCAACAGCCAGAGCAAACCCGTCCGCCAGCGGCCCAGATAAAAACGGTGCAGGCCACAGATGCCAAACAAACCCAAAATCCAGAGCACGTAGGCCGAGCCAAGACGAGCCGGGATCTCGTCGCTGGGGGAAACTGCCGCTGACCTTGGTTCCTCCCCCTCTAGCCGATACTGCTCCACCAGCAAGCGAAAGTGCTCTGGGGTCAGTAAGCCCAGCTCCAGCCAAGCTCGCAAACCTCGCAACACCTGCTGCCGGGATCCCCGAACGGTGAGCTGCAAAAGGACGTCGTCCGAGGAGCGCGAACGGTCAGATTGCGGCTCCTCTGTTCCTGAGGGCGGAGCGCGATCCTGGGATCCCATGGCCAGATTCCTTGAGCAAAAGGCTTGGGGCTACTGCTACTCTAAGCCTTGCTCTGTCCGGTTGCCATGCTGTTCTCAAATCCTTCTCTTGCTCCGGCAGAGTGTCAGTTCCTGCTGATGCGACCAGCCCTCTAAACCTCGGTCGGGATCCCTGGAATCTCGCTGCTGTTGGTGACGGGGAGTGTCATCATCTGTCCCAGGCGTGAAACGGTGAGCTCCGCCGCCGGAATGGGCTCCGAGACTTGTCCGCCGCTGAACACCATCACCCGGTTGCTATACTCCAGGATCTCGTCCAAATCTGCAGAGGCAAAAAGAATAGCCGTACCCGCTTGGGTGCGTTCCAGCAATTGCCCCCAGACCCACAGCGCCGACTCAATGTCCAACCCTCGCGTTGGGTGCTCCATCAGCAAAAGACTCAGGGGTGTGGGCAAGAGAGCCAACTGGCTGCGCTGCTGGTTGCCCCCCGAGAGTTGCTCCACCCGGCTGTAGGGGTGACCGCGAATGCTGAAGTGTTCAATGGCCGCTTGGGCCTGTTGACGGGCCAGAGCCCAGTTGATCCAGGGATCCTGCTGCTGGAGGGCAAAATGCTCCTGCAAGGTTAAGCCGGGGATCAGCCCTTCCCGCAGCCGATCCGCCGGAGAAAACCCCACCCCACAGCGCAGATAGTCGCCGTAAGGACGGCCTGTCATCTCCTGCCCCCCCAACAGAATCCGGCCACGCCTGGGCGGCAACAACCCTGCACAGGTGAGCAGGAAAGAGCGTTGCCCACTGCCTTCCAAACCAGCCAACCCAATCACTTCCCCCGGCTGCACCGCCAGATCTGGCAAAGCCAAGGCAAACGGCTCATGCCGCACCACCAGGGAGCGCAACTCCAACAGGGGATCCGCTCTCCTTTGCGGAGAATGGGGCCGAGCTGGGGGTGTCAACTCCCGCCCGAACATCCAATCGATCAACCGCTGTTCCAGCAGGGCAATGTCCTCACCTCTAACAGGCAGCTCCCCCACCACCTCCCCCTGCCGCATCACCGTCACCCGATCGCAAAGGCACTCCACATCGGCCAGCTTGTGGGAGACGAAGATCACCGATTTGCCCTGCTCCGCCAACCTTCTCAGAGCCGCGAACAGAAGATCTTTTTGCGCTGCAGAAATGCCCGTCGTTGGCTCATCCAAAATCAAGGTGTTGATCCCCAGGGAAAGCAACCGCAGCATTTCCAGTTGTTGCCGTTCCCCCACCGTCAAACTGCCGATGGCTCCATCGGGGTTGAGATTGAAACCAAACTCTTCACAGGCTTTCTCGAGACGTCTTCGGCTTTCCCGCAGCCCCAAGCCCAAGCGCCCTCGTTGCCCGGCAATAAAGTTTTCTAGTACCGTCAGAGAAGGAAAATCCAAGGGATCCTGGTGCAACATGCCAATGCCCAGGCGAATGGCTGCTGCAGGGCTGTCGATGCGAACCGGTTGCCCATCGATCCAAATCTCCCCCTGATCGCAGCGCAGAAAGCCGCTCAGGATCTTGACCAAGGTACTTTTGCCGGCCCCATTCTCCCCAAGCAGGCCGTGGATTGTGCCCGCCTCCACCCGCAAGGACACATCGCGGTTCGCCTGTACCGCCCCAAAACTCTTGTGGATGTGCAGCAGCTCGACCTTCATTCTGCTCATAGTAACCTGCCTCCCCAGAAAATCCCCAAGAATACAGTTGCTGAGGTTGCAAGTGCTGGTGCTACGATAGCGACAGCTCGCCGTTAGGCGTTGGCTGCGGACGAGTTCAGCATCGATCTGTGGTTCGCCCTGCCCCTCTTCTCCGCCCTTCCCCCCTGCCACCCATCTCGGATAGCAACCGCCTCAAAATCTTCTCAGGCAGCGCTAACCCGGCTCTGGCTCAAGAGGTGGCGCGTTACTTGGGCATGGATCTGGGCCCGATGTTGCGCAAGCGCTTTGCCGATGGCGAGCTGTACATCCAAATTCAGGAGTCGATTCGGGGTGCCGATGTCTACTTGGTGCAGCCCACCTGCCGCCCCGTCAACGACCACCTAATGGAACTGCTGGTCATTATTGACGCCTGTCGCCGTGCCTCTGCCCGGCAGATCACCGCTGTCTTGCCCTACTACGGCTACGCTCGTGCCGACCGCAAAACGGCAGGCCGAGAAGCGATCACCGCCAAGCTGGTGGCCAACATGATTACCCAGGCGGGAGCTCACCGTGTGCTGGCTATGGATCTGCACTCGGCCCAGATTCAAGGCTACTTCGACATTCCCCTCGACCACGTCTACGCCCAGCCGGTATTACAGGCTTACCTCAAGGAAAAGGGCTTGCTCGACGAAGACATTGTGGTCGTCTCTCCCGATGTGGGGGGTGTGGCCCGTGCCCGTGCCTTTGCCAAAAAACTCAAGGAAGCCCCTCTGGCAATCATTGACAAGCGCCGCCAAGCCCACAACGATGTGGAAGTCATGAATCTGATTGGGGATGTGCGGGGGAAAACTGCCATCCTTGTGGATGACATGATCGATACCGCAGGCACCATCTCGGAAGGGGCAAAATTGCTGCGCAAGCTGGGAGCCAAAGCGGTTTATGCCTGCGCCATTCATCCTGTTTTTTCTGAGCCGGCCATTCAACGCCTGCGGGGTGGTCTATTTGAAGAGGTGATCGTCACCAACACCATCCCTATCCCTCCAGAGCAGCACTTTCCCGAATTAACCGTTCTCTCGGTAGCCAATGTGCTGGGGGAAGCGATCTGGCGCATCCATGAAGATAGCTCCGTCAGCAGCATGTTTCACTAAAGTTTCTCCAGAGTATCGCTAAAGTATAGTGGGTGCAGGGTGGGCGCGCCTGCTCCTTTTCCCTGTGGAGATCAGCCCAACCAGGCACCCCCGATCTGTCGTGATGGACTGGGTTGAGCCAGCTCCTCGGCCAGGTTTTCCCATGTCACCTCCCATTTCTCGCTCGCCAAGATCCGTTGTGCACGGTTTTGCTCCCCCGCAGGCTGCTCCCAGGGAAGGGCAGTCCCTTCAAACCGAACTGGGTACAGCGCTGTACCCGCTGTTGCAATTGTTGGGTCAACTGTTGAAAGTACCTTTGGTCTATCTAGAACTGGCCCAGCCGGGATCGGATCCCCACTCGCCTTCAAAAGGGATCCTCTACCGGGATCCGCAAGGGATCCCAGCCGGAGAACCTTTCAACCCCGATGTCGGCTCTGAGCAATGGCCTTTTCATGAATCCTTCCTCTTGCAGACTGAGCAGGGGATCCGGTTGGCCGATCTGCACCTGCTTGACTGCCATCCTCGCCAACTGAGTTCCTTTGAACGGGAACAGATTGACCTCGTTGCCCTCAGCCTGAAGCACATTCTTCTCCAAGCCCAGGAGCATCGGCAAACCCTCGAGCAGCTCCAATCCCAACTGCAGGACAGCCGCAGCACTGCTGCCCGCTACCAGCAGATCTTCGAGAACGCCGTCGAAGGCATTTTTCAAACCACCCTAGAGGGCAAATATCTGGTTGCCAACCCGGCCTTGGCCCATATTTTCGGCTACGAATCCCCTGAGGATTTGATGCACAACGTCTCCGATATTGGCACCCAAATCTATAGCGATCCGGAGCAACGAGCCGAATTCATCCAGCGCATGCTGAGAGAAGGTCAAGTTGTGAATTTTGAACACCAAGTCTGCTGCAAAGATGGCAGGCTAATTTGGATTTCTTTAAATGCCCGTACCATCTACAACGACCAAGGGGATCCCCTCTATTTTGAAGGATTTGTTACCGACATCACAGCATCCCGTCAACTGAAAGAACGACAACAACAATTGGAAGAGGCCCGCCGAGAGAGCGAGCATCGTTTTCTGCAACTGGCAGAGAATACGCAGCAACTGTTTTGGATCACAACACTCTACAGCAAAGAGCTGATCTACGTCAGCCCAGCCTGTGAAGCCATTTGGGGCCTTTCCGCCGAAGAGGCCTACGCCAACCCCCAAGCCTGGATCCGCCAGATCCACCCCGACGACCGCTGGTTGTTCCCCACCATCCTCAAAGCCCAATCGGAGGGCAAATCCACCGATGTTGTCTTCCGCATTTATCACACTGATGGCCGCCTGATTTGGCTGCGAGAACGCACCTTTCCCATCGCCGACAAAGAGGGCAAAATCTATCGGGTGGCAGGGATCGTCGAAGACATCACTGAGTCCAAGCAACTGGAAGCCGAACGGCGTCGTATAGAGCAAGCCTGGCAACAAAGCGCCAACCATTTTCGGCAGATTTTTGAGCTGGCCCCCAATGGAATTGCCCTTGTGGACTTGCAGGGGCGATTTATCCAGGTCAACGATGCCTTTGCCCAGATTGTCGGCTACACCCCCGAAGAATTGAAACATCGGCAACAACTGGACATTCTCCACCCCGAAGATGTCAACCCACTGCTGGGGACCAATGAGGCTTTGTTGGCGGGGAAGGTCTCCGTCAGCCAGCGCCAGATTCGCTACACCCATCGTTCCGGTCAGGTTGTTCATGTGCTGTTTCAGGCCACCCTGCTCACCGACGAGGAAGGACAGCCCACCCAGTTTCTCAACCAGGTGATCGACATCAGCGCCCGCGTGGAGGCAGAAATTGCCCTCAAAGAAAGTGAAGAACGCTTCCGCCAATCCTTTGAATGGGCCCCCATTGCCAAGGCCATGACCCACGTGGATGGCACCTATTTGCAAATCAACGCCGCTTTTACCGAAACCCTGGGCTACACCCTGGAGGATCTCAAAGGGAAAACCGTCCTCGACATCACCCATCCCGACGACATCGCCACCACTCTGGAAAACAGCAACCGCCTGCTGGCCGGCCAGGTGCATCAGTGCGAACAGGAACAACGCTACATCCACAAGAACGGCCAAATAGTCTATGCCATTCTTCGCATCACCCTGGTGCGCACGGCCCAAGGGGATCCCAGCTACTTTCTAAGCCAGATTTTGGACATTACCGAGCGCAAGCAAGCCGAGGCAGCCCTTCGCCAAAGTGAGCTGAGTTTACGGGGCATCTTCCAGCAGTCAGCCCTGGGCATTTCCATCGTCGATCATCGGGGCCATTACCTAAAAGTGAACCCCGCTCTGGAAGAGATCTTGGGCTATAGCGCTGCCGAACTGACCCACATGAGCTTCTGCGACCTCACCCATCCCGAGGACATTCAGGAAGATTGGCAACTCTTCCAGGAGGTTTTGAACGGCCAACGGGATCGCTACCACCTGGAAAAACGCTACATCCACCGCAGCGGAAAGGTGGTTTGGTGCCGCCTGGCAGTCTCTGCAGTCCGGGATCCCGAGGGCAAAAACCTCTTCATCATCGGCATTTGCGAAGACATTACCGAAGAAAAACGGGCAAAGCTGCAGATCCAAGCTGCCCTTCAGGAAAAAGAAGTCCTGCTGCGGGAGATTCACCACCGCGTCAAAAACAACCTGCAAATCATCTCCAGCCTGCTGCGGCTCCAAGCTGACCAAATCAAAAGCCGCAAGTACGCCCGCGTTTTTAAGGATGCCGGCAGCCGTATTCAAGCCATGTCTTTGATCCACGAAGGTTTGTACCAATCCAACAATCTGGCCGCTGTGGATCTCAAGCAGTACCTACACAATTTGATCTCCAACCTCTTTCACTCTTACGGGGTAAACCCCGAGAGCATTCGCGCCAACATCCGCGCCGAAGGGATCCGCCTCAACCTGGACGATGCGGTCTTGTGTGGCCTGATCATCAACGAGTTGGTGACCAACAGCCTCAAGTATGCCTTCCCGAAGGGCCGCAGCGGGGAGATAGAGATTCATTTCAGCCGAACCCGCAAATATACTCAGTTGCGAGTCTCCGACAATGGCGTTGGCTTGCCCCCGAACTTTGACTTCAAGGAAACTCAATCTCTGGGTTTACAACTGGTTGCAACCCTCACCGATCAGCTACAGGGCAAGATACAATTGAGAAGCAAACCGGGTACCACCTTCATCATTACCTTTCCGAGGAGCGAGCCTTGAAGAGAGTTCCACCCCTTGTCAAAGGCAGTATTCTGGTCGTCGAGGACGAGAAGATCATCGCCAAGGACATTGCCAACGTTCTGAAAAAATTTGGCTACGCTGTGCCCGCCATTGCTTCTTCCGGGGAAGAAGCAATCCGAAGGCTGGAAGAGATGCCGGTGGACTTGGTCTTGATGGATATCGTCCTAAAAGGCGATATCGATGGTATAGAAGCCGCCAAGCGGATCACCGAGCGCTTCAACATTCCGGTGGTGCATCTGACGGCCTACGCCGACGAAGACACCCTCTCCCGCGTCAAGGAGACCCGGCCCTTCGGCTACATCATCAAGCCTTTCAAAGAGCGGGAACTCTACACCACCATTGAAATTGCCCTGCACAACCACCGCCAGAGCCTCGAGAACCGCAAGCTGGAAGAGAAAAGAATCGAGGAGCTGCGGCAAAAACTGCAGCAGTTGCAGCAGTTCTCGGAGGTGAAGGGCACTCTGTTCAAGAAATTCTTGCAGGATCTGAGCGAGCCCCTCTCGAACCTCAGCTTTGCCTTGGGTCTGCTCAAGGATGCCGAGTCGGAGCAGAAGCGGGAGCACTATCTGCAGGTGCTGGAGGATGAGTTTCGCCGTGAGCTGGAGCTGATCCACCAGACCTCTAACCTGGAAAATCTTTTAAACCTGGAAAATGTTGGCCTGTTGAGCCAGTTCAGCCTGCTGCGTCCCCAGGAGCCCAGCCGTAGTCACCGGTTGGAGGAGGAAGCGCCCACCCCTGCAGCCACGGCCCCCCAAGAGTCGGCAGGCTCTGCCCCCGCACCCAGCCCCACCGCCGTTACGGCGCCACGGGCACCGCTGCGCCCCCTCAACCAGACTCAGTTGGCGGAACGGTTGGGGGTGGTGGTTTCCGCCATTACCTACTGGAAATTCAAAACCGGGTTTCCGGAGTGGAGCCGCAGCCGGGATCCCGACGGCATTTCTTGGCGCTATTCCCCCGATTCCAAGCGCTTTTCACCCGTGCCCTAGCTAGCGTTGCAGCACTTCCACCCGCACAGGCGCCAGCCCTGAGCGCACCATCCCCAACACCTCTGCCGCCCGCAGGGAGAGGTCGATGATCCGACCGGGGATAAAAGGGCCGCGATCGTTGATGCGCACGACAGCCTGGCGTCCGTTTTTCAGGTTGGTCACCCGTACCTCGGTGCCAAAGGGCAGGGTGGGGTGGGCAGCCGTCATCTCATGGCGGGTTGGGTGCAGGTCATACCAAGAAGCAATGCCCTCTTGCACAGGCCCAACCACGCGGACAGGGGCGGGTTCCTGTTGAGGGGCTGTTTTCGGCTTGGAACCTGCAACAGCGGCTTTGGCGGTCAGAGCAGCCGGTTGAGGCAGGGCCGGAGCTGAAATGGGCGGGGCATCGAGCAGCAGACGGCGGAGACGGTTGGCGGCCAAAACAGCCACATCCACCGGGCGCTGGTTGTCGATCAACAGCACTCCATCGTCGATGCGCAGCAATTCCTTGTTGTTGACCTGAATGGTGTAGAGAGGAACACCCAAGCCTTGTTCGGCCAATTCCAAACCTGCCCAACCTAGGGTGATGGTGGTGTCTTTCAGGGATCCCTGGGCCATTTGGTTGAGCTGGGCCACAAGGGCGCTGGCCCGCATGAGCGGTGGCTCCAGCCCAGGGTGCTCGACAAAACTGACAATGGGCAGATCCCGCACATAGACAGTAACCACCTGTTGCCCGTCCATCTGATAGTCGTAGAGGGTGGAGATGGGCTGGCTGGTTTGCTGCCGTTGCTCGCCGATCTTGAGAATGGGATCCTCTTCCAGGCGGTGCGGGATTGCCTGGCGAGTTCGGTTCAAAGAAGGATCCAAGTTCAGGGTACCCAGTTTGGCAGGGGCAAGACCTTTGTGGTCGGAGATAGAGGTTTGGGGAATTCTCGGCAGCGTTCTGACTGGGGCTGCGGCAGCAGGGAGGGGTTGGGAAGGGGTGGCCGGGGGGGGCAATTTGGATGCAGGTGACAGCTCTGCTGCTCGGGTGTTGGGGGATCCGGTTCGCGTCGAGGCTTGTGCTCGCGAAGTCAAGCCGCCCAACATGCCTACCGGCAAGCCCAAAGCCGTGACACAGAGACAGCTGACCAAGCCCATTTTGCGGGCGGGATCCAGTCCCTGTCCAAGCTGTTTCCAATTTCGCATGAGGCCGCGCTCCTCTCCAATCCTGTACAACTTCCAAGGCGACGGTTAAAACAGAAGTTAATGTACCATAGGTTTCTGAGTTGACCCGTTTGTACGGTCGGACACAGGAGCTCAAGTCTTGACAGCATAAGGGGTTTCGGCATCTTGGACTACCGCTCAGCAGGGGTTGACATCGATCTGGGCCAGGCCTTTGTCAGGGGGATCCGCGAGCGCGTTGAACGGATTCAAGTTCCGTCTTCAGGTTCTTCAGAAACCTTGGGTGGCATCGGCGGCTTTGCCGGCCTGTTTGAGCTGCCGACAGGGTATCAAGCGCCGGTGTTGGTGGCGGGCACCGATGGGGTGGGGACAAAGCTGGACATTGCCCAGCAGTGGGGTCAGCACCAGGGGGTGGGCGTCGATCTGGTGGCGATGTGTGCCAACGATGTGCTGACGGTGGGGGCCCGGCCGCTGTTTTTCTTGGACTATGTGGCCACCGGCAAGCTGGAGCCGGAAGCCCTGTGGCAGGTGATCGATGGCATCTTGGCAGGCTGCCAGGAAGCGGGCTGCCAACTGCTGGGCGGGGAAACGGCGGAGATGCCGGGGTTTTATCCCCCTGGGAAGTACGACCTGGCCGGGTTTTGTGTGGGAATTGTGGAGAAGGCGGCCATTCTGGATGGGTCGCGGGTACAGCTTGGGGATCGGTTGTTGGCTTTGCCCAGCAGCGGCCTACACAGCAACGGCTACAGCTTGGTGCGGCGGATTGTGGCCGACCGGGGTTGGCGCTGGGATCACCGGCCTCCCGGCTGGGATCGGCCTTTGGCGGAAGTATTCCTCACCCCCACCCGCATCTACGTGCAGGCGGTGCAGCGGCTGCAGGCAGCAGGGATCGCCATCCACGGCATGGCCCACATCACTGGCGGCGGGATCCCGGAAAACTTGCCCCGCTGTTTGGCCCCCAACCAGGCGGCGCGGCTGCAGCCCCATAGCTGGCCCATCCCACAGGAGTTTCTCTGGCTCCAAGAACAGGGCCAGGTGGAGACCTTGGAGATGTTCCGCACCTTCAACCTGGGGGTGGGCTATGTGCTGGTGATCCCCCCTGAGGCGGAAAATCAGGTGAGATCCCTGCTCCCCGAAGCCTTCCCCATTGGGGAGGTGGTGGCAGCCAATCCAGGGGAGAGCCGCGTTCTGGGACTGGAACAGTGGGGATCCCTCACAAGCCCTGCCGACTAGCCAACCGATGGATCCCCACCAAAAGGGGGAAAGGGATCCCAGTTCCCTCGACTCATCCTCGCCGTCGCTATGCTAAGTTGGCATGTGGCCTCAGCACGGTTGCCCGTGTTCTTGCCCGAGCCTGTAATCTCTTCCTAGCATTCGTCTTTACTTGGAATATGGGCAACTCAGCCTTAGCCTGCACAGACTTGGGCCGTTTGCCAACCACCGCTGACCTTCTAGGTTAGGAGTTGCTGATGACAGGTTTACCCACTGCTCGTGCAACCGCGGGTGCCATCGAAGTTGAGCATCTGAGCAAAACCTACGGCAGCTTCACTGCCATCCGCGATGTTTCCTTCCAGGTGAACGCCGGCGAGATCATGGGTTTTTTGGGGCCGAATGGGGCTGGCAAGACCACTTCCATGCGCATTTTGGCGGGGTATCTGCCTGCCAGCGAGGGGACGGCGCGGGTGGCCGGGTTTGATGTTCACGAAAACTCGATGGCGGTGCGGCAGCGCATTGGCTATCTGCCGGAAAACCCACCCCTCTACCCCGACATGACGGTGGAGGCGTACCTGCACTTTGTGGCCCAGATCAAGCGGGTCAGCGCTGGCGATCGGCCCAGGCGGGTGGACGAGGCGATCCGGCGGTGCAGCCTGGAAGAAAAGCGCCACACCCTCATCCGCAAGCTCTCCAAGGGGTTTAAGCAGCGGGTGGGCATCGCCCAAGCTCTGGTTCACGACCCGCCGGTGATCATCCTGGATGAGCCCACCATTGGGCTGGATCCCAAGCAGATTATCGAGGTGCGCAAGCTCATCAAGAGCCTGGCGGGGGAGCACACCATCATCCTCTCCACCCACATCCTGCCCGAGGTGAGCATGACCTGCGACCGAGTGGTGATCATCAACCGCGGCCAGGTGGCGGCCATTGGCACGCCTGCCGAGCTGACAGCCCAGCTCCAGGATCGGCAGCAGGCAAAGCTGGTGGTGGGGGCAACCGAGGCAATGGCCATCCGGACGGCCCTGCAGCCTTTGCCCCAAGTGGAGGTGGTGAGCCTACAGCCCTTGGCGGCGGATCCCTCCCGCTGGCAGGTGCAGCTCAAGAGCAACGCTGCCGCGGACGGCTGGATCCCGGAGGTGGCCAGGGTGCTGGTGCAGGCAGGGATCGACCTCTACGAGATAGGCCGCCCGCAGGCTTCTTTGGAAGAGATTTTCCTGCAGCTCACTACGCAAGAGGGATCTGAGGGCGCATTGGAGGAAGCGGCATGAACGGAGTGGTTGCCATTTTTCGCAAAGAGCTGCGCGGCTACTTCACCTCCCCCATTGCCTATGTGGTGGCCGCGGTGTTTTGGGGACTGGCGGGGTTTTTCTTCTTTAATATTCTGGTGCGGGTGATCAGCTTTTCTCAGCAGGTGGATCTTTTCGCCCAGTTCGGCCAGGAGAACAATTTCGACGCGGCCACCATCCTGTCACAGCAGTTTCTCAACCTCTTGGGCACCCTCTCCTTATTTCTATTGCCCATCTTCACCATGAGCTCCTATGCCGAGGAGCGGCGGCGAGGCACGATGGAGCTGCTGGCTACTTCTCCCATCACCAACTTGGAGGTGGCCCTGGGCAAATGGTTGGCGGTCTGGGTGTTTTTCATCACGCTGCTGCTGCCGCCGCTGGTCTACCATGTGCTGGTGCTGAGCAGCGCCAACCCGGCAGTGGACTACCGCCTGACCTTGATGGGCTATGTGGGCCTAACCCTGCTGGCGGGCAGTGTCATGGCCTTGGGGTTGTTTATCTCGTCTCTAACAGACAGCACGCTCATCGCAGCAGTGGCAACCTTTGGCTTGATTTTGTTGCTCTGGGTGATCGACGCGGCAGCCGGCCAGGAGGAGAACTGGATTGCTGCAACGCTGCGGCATGTGTCTTTGCTGCAGCAATATAGCAACTGGGTGCAAGGGATCCTCAGCAGCAGCAGCCTCATTCTTTTCTTGAGCATCATCGTCCTGGGGCTGTTTGCCACGGTGCAATCGGTGGAAAGCCTGCGCTGGCAACAGAGCTAGGGTCAGATGGGAGGAGTGTGGTGTTTGCGGCAGCGGTGCGGAGCATTATGAAGGACTGGCGCGCGTTAAAGGACTGGACAGGGATCCTGGGCATCGGCGTCATCGCCATTGGCCTGGTGGTGGGATCCGCCTTTACCGGTTGGACGGCTGTGCCCCTGAGCATGCTGGCAACAGGTTTGGCCCTGCTGGTGGCTTGGGGCATCACCCACCGGCAGGAGGTGGGGGTCTTCCTCGGTTTGCGTTCCACCCAGACCAACGCCAACATCCTGGTGGCGGCGGCGGCGATGGCCGTCATTCTGGTGCTGGTGAATGTGGTGGCGGTGCGCTACGACCTGCGGCTGGATCTCACCGAGGAGGGTCTGTTTACCCTCTCGCCCCAAACCCGGCAATTGGTGCAGGGATTGGCGCAGCCGGTCAAAGTTTGGGTGGCAACCACGGCGCCGGATCCCAACTTGCGGGAACAACTGGAGCGCTATCGCCGCCTCAACCCCAACCGCTTCCAGTTTGAGTTTGTGGATCCCAACCGGGATCCCCTGACCATTCAGCGGCTGCAGGTGACCCAGAACAACACCCTGGTGGTGGAGGCCGGAGAAAGCCGGCAACAACTGCCTCAGCCCCCTGCCCCTGATCTGGAGAGCAAGCTGACCCCCGTCCTGTCCAAAGTGGTCAACCGAGGGGAGTTGCTGGCCTATTTCGTGCAAGGGCACGGGGAAGTGGGGCTGGAAGCGAGGGAAGGTACTCCAACTCTGGCCCAGGCGGCGGCAGCCCTGGGTCAGGAAGGCTATCGGGTAGAGCCCCTCAACTTGGTGCAATCGGGGATCCCAGAAGAGGCGGATGTCCTGGTGCTGGCGGGGCCACAGCGGGCTTTGTTCCCCGGCGAGGTGGAGAAACTGCAGGATTATCTGGCGAAAGGCGGACGGCTGCTGTTGCTGATCGGGCCGCGGGTGGAGGCTGGCCTGGATCCCTTGCTGGAAGAGTGGGGCGTGGTCTTGGGGGATGACATCCTCATTGAGGTGAGCAGCGTCAGCCAACTGTTGGGGACAGGGCCGGCGGTTGCCCTGGTTACTACCTACGGGGATCACCCCATCACCGCCCCCTTGGCGGCCCAGCGGCTAATGACCCTGTTCCCCCTGGCCCGCTCTGTGGAAACCGAAGCCCGCGAAGGGATCCAAGCCACGCCCTTGCTGCGCACCGGCCCGCAAAGCTGGGGGGAGACCAGTCCTGACCTGGAAAGTGGCCCCCTGCAGTTCGATCCGGAGCAGGACAAGCCTGGCCCCCTTACCCTGGGCGTTGCTTTAACCCGCCGTCTGGACACCGACCCAGAACAGGGCTCGGGATCCCGGCAGGAGGCCCGCCTGGTGGTGATCGGCAATGTCAACTTTGCCCTCAACGGCAACTTGCGGCAGCAGGGCAACCGGGATCTCTTCTTGAACACCCTCAACTGGCTGACTGAGCAAACGGAGCAGATCTCCATCCGCCCCAAATCCATCACGGATCGCCGTCTCACCCTGACCGGTCAAAACTTCCGCTGGCTGGTGCTGGGATCAACGGTCCTTTTGCCCTTGGCGGCCCTGGGTTCCGGAGCTGCCCTGTGGTGGCAAAGACGGTAGAGCTGGAGGAAAGCAGGCATGTTCAAGCGAACCACCTGGATTCTCCTGGGTTTGGCGGTGGCCTGTTTGCTGGGCTACTTCCTCTTGGACAACATCCGGCAACTGCGTCAGGAGCAACAGGCGGAGCGAGCGCGGCTGTTCCACTTTGCCACCGACACCATCGCCCGCATTGAAATCCGCCAACAGAAAGAGGGGGAACCCGTTCGCGGCAGCGGTGCGGAGTACTTGGAAATCCTTTTGGAGCGCAATCCAGAAGAAGAGGGATCCCGCTGGCGGATTGTCAGTCCCATTCAGTCAGCGGCGCTGGACTTCCCCATTGAGCAGTTGCTCAACACCTTCTCCCGCCTCACTCCCCAAATCACCCTAGAGGGGGCCACCGACCTAGCCGCTTTTGGCCTGGATCAGCCGCGACACCAAATTGCCCTTTTCCCCAAAGAAGGGGATTCCTACCGCCTAGCCATCGGCAACAACAACTTCGACGGCTCTGGCTTCTACGCCCAGCCCGAAGGGGGACAGGTGGTGCTTCTAAGCAGTGCCCAGAAGGGATCCCTGTTGCCCTCTCTCTTGGCTTTGCGGGACAAGACTTTGCTTCAGTTTGATACAGCCGAGGTGAAAGCCCTGCAAGTGCAGTTGGCAGAGGCGGAGCCGGAAGTTGTTCGCCTGCAGCGGCAAGACGATACTTGGCAGATTGTCGAGCCCCGCGAGCTGCCTGCCGATGAGATCAACGTCAACCGCTTGCTCAATACTCTGGCCCGCCTGCAGGCCGTGGAGTTCCCCGCCGAGACCAAAGACGAGCTCGCCCCCTATGGCCTGGAGCAGCCTTCCGCCCGGCTGACGGTAGAGCTGGAGGAGGGCAAAACCCTGAAGGTCGCTTTGGGATCGGAGAAAGATGGCCAGGTGTACGTCATCACCTCTGAGCACCCGGCAGTGGCCACCCTGCTCACCAGCACCGCCGATATTCTCCGCTCTGACTTGGAAGAGCTGCGGGATCACCGCATTGCCCGCCTCAACGCCAACCAAGTGGGCCAAGTCACCTTAGAATCCCAAGGGGAAAAGGTCACCCTCACCCCTCGGCCTTCAGAGAAGGGATCCTTGGAGCTGCGCTGGGAAAACCCGGAGCAACCGGGCCAGCCTGTGGATCTCAGCTCTCTGTTCTCCAGCCTGAATGCTGCCCGCGCCAAGGAGTTTGTGGAACAGGCCGACGCGGAAGCCCAAAGGGTGTTGTCTGAGCCCGACCTACGGCTGACCTTTGAGCCCAAGCCTGACGCCGAGCAGGATCCCTTGGCCCTGAGCTTGGCCTCCTCTGGCTTGCGGGCCTATGTGCAAAGCAGCCGCCAGCCGGACATTGCCGTGATCGAGCTGAGCACCTTCAACAGCCTGGAAACCGAAATGAATCGCCTCTTGGAAGGCCAGCCGGAGAGCAAGGACTCCGCCCCACTCACGCAACCGCCTTCCACCCCCTCGCCCCCGAGTTCCTAGAGCCTTAGCCAGCAGAGGTAGCTGTCTTCTCCTCCGCGGTTTGGGTTGCTTTTTTCAGGGCTTCCCCTTGTATCGTCAGCACCGAGCAGGGGGCGCGGTGCAGCACGTAGTTGCTGACGCTGCCCAGAAACAGCTCGCTCAGGCCGGAGTGGCCGCGGCGGCCCACCACCACCAAGTCCGCATCCCAAGAGCGGGCCAGATCGCAGATGACCCGACCGGGGTTGCCGTAGTTGAGGCTGTACTCAGCACGGATCCCGTGCTCAGCCGCTTTCTCCACCAGCGAGCGCAGGTAGTCGATCTGGTTTTGCTCGAAGATGGCGCATTGCTCCCGGTAGGACTGCCACAGCTCGGCGCTGATGGCGGAGCTATAGTCCACCCCCAGGATCATCGGCGGCTCTGGGGCGCCCGGCTCTTCCTGAGACAGAACATGGAGAATCATCATCTGGGCCTGCATGGCCTTGGCCACTTGGACGGCCTTTTGAAATACTCCCTGGCTCAGCTCCGACCGATCCAATGCCACCAAAATCCTGCTGAACATATCGGCTTCCTCCAGATGGCTGACAGCGGGGCACAAGGCAGAAGCAGCGTGACTTCGGGGTTGACCTCTGACCCCTTTTCCCTCGACTCCAAGCTCCCCTCTGCTCTGCCCCACCTATCTGTGTTGTAGAAGATTTGGGCGAGAAAACCCGAGATATCTTGAACGAACTAGGCAGATTGGCAACGAAAGTTCAGAGATCTTGACACCGGTCAGAAGGCATCGCCTTGGGCTGCCCACTCCAACACCGCCTGCAGCGCCTCGGCCTGCTCTTGCCAGACTTGATCGAGGGGAGTGCCCCGCAGGATTTCCAGCGTTAGGGTTGGGATCCGCCGTTCCTGCCCTGCCCAAGTGCCCAGAGAACCAGGGGTAGGGTAGCCAATGTCGGCGGTAATGGGCAAGCCGTTGCAAGCGGCCATCACCTGGGCCAGCTCAAGGGCAGGGCCGTTGTAGTTCACACAGGGGTGTGCCTGACAGGAGTGGGCAGAAAGGATAAATTGGGGCCGCATCTGGGCCAAGCCCCCCAACAACGCCTGCGTCTCGGGCTCGGAGCCTGGGGCTGCTCCGGGCGGATAGCGAGCTTCCAAAGAGGCCGGGATCCAATCTTGGGTGGGCAGATTGCGGTTGAGATCCACACCGTTGGCATTGAGACGTTGCCCCAGGGCACAGCCATCCGGGTTCAAGCGAGGGATCGCCCACAAGGTCGCCTTCCCGGCCAAGGATCCCCATCTCCCCGAGGCCACATAGCGCTCGATCAGAGTGTATCCTTCCACCTCGTCCCCGTGTACTCCGCCGATCAGCAGCAAGGAGCGGCTCCCTTGGGTGAGCTGCCAAAGGTGAATGGGACGCCCCTGCACCGAGTAGCCGATGACCCGCAGGGATCCCAAAGGTTCGCCAAGTTTTTGAGACATGGGGGATCCCGGCAAGTTTCGCAACCGTTAGAACGGGAGATCGTCCGGCTCCGGTGGGGAAACCACATCCCCCTCAGAGGATTCCACAATCGCCGGTTCGCCCATCCCCGTCAGAGAGAGGACGCGAGCGGATCCCAGTTGATGGACACGGCGCGCGGTGATCTCGGCCAGCTTTTCCTTGCGCCCATCTCGCTCCACCACATTCATGTGCAGTTGGCCTTCCACTGTGATTTGGTCGCCCACATGGCAGGTGTCCACCACCCTTTTGGCCAGTTCTCCAAAAGAGGAAACGCGCACGCGATAGGGCGGCTCATCCGGGCGCAAGCTGGGAAAGCCAATCACCAAGGACGCAACAGCTAAGTTATCAGGGGTGTAGCGCAGCTCTGGCTCAGACAGAACCTCGCCCATCAACACAATCGAGTTCATAACGGAGCCATCCAGGGATAAGGGGCAGCTCAGGGCACTTCCATCATGCCCGCAGGCCAGGATGCCGTCAAACCTAGCCGACGCGGAGAGTCATGTGGCGCAGCACACTCTCGTTGATGCGCAGGTTTTTCTCCCAGGCAGCCACCGCACTGGGTTCGGCTTCGTAGTTGAACTGGATGTACAGACCTTCCTTAAACTTTTTCATCTCAAACCCGGCAAAGCGGCGCTTGCCCCTATTGGTAATCTCCACGTGGGTTACTCCGTTCTCTCGCAGGATTGCCTCCTGACTGCTGAGCAGTTGTTCGAGGGGTTCATCTGACAGATCAGGACGCACAATCAGCATCGTTTCGTAAGCGCGGGGCATGGAAGCAAGTTCTCCTTAGAATCCAGTGGTAGAGACGCAGTGGACTATACTAGCTTTTCTTTCCCACAACCGAAAAGGCTGCCGCCCAATTCCCATACCCTGGCCGCAGCAGCCAATGCAGGTGAGGCTGCTCACAAGAGGGGATCCATTGTCCGATACAATAGGGATTGCTTCATTGGCCGCTGGTTGGCCCGGCCAAGACACGCTGAATCGAGAGTTGGGATTCCAAGCATGAGCGCAGACGAAGTTTACAGCCGTGTTCGTAAGATCGTGTCCGATCAACTGGGCGTGGAAGATGACAAAGTGACCCCAGAAGCCAATTTCCAGAACGACCTGGGGGCCGACAGCCTTGATACGGTGGAGCTGGTCATGGCTTTTGAAGAGGAATTCGACCTGGAGATCCCCGATGAAGATGCAGAAAGGATCGCCACCGTGCAAGACGCTGTCAACTACATCCTCTCGAAGAAAGCTGCCTAATCTGCCTCCATACCCCTGGGCTAACACCGGACGATGGCTACTCTGGATCCCGCCACTGCTCTCAGGCCAACCCGCCGCGTTGTGATTACGGGGCTGGGCGCGGTCACCCCCATCGGCAACTCTCCTGCCGAGTTTTGGCAGAGCCTGCTGGCAGGGCGCTCCGGCATTGGGCCGATTACCCATTTCGATGCCTCCCGCCACGACTGCCGTATTGCCGGAGAGGTGAAGGGATTTGATCCCCTCGACTATTTGGATCGCAAGGATGTCAAGCGCACCGACCGCTTTGTGCATCTGGCGATGGCGGCCACCCGGCAAGCCTTGGAGGACGCTGACTTTCGCATCACCGATCTCAACGCCGAGCAAGTGGGGGTGATCTTGGGCACCGGCATCGGCGGCATCCGCGTCTTGGAAGAGCAGCAGACCATCTATCTGCAGAAAGGGCCGGATCGCTGTAGCCCCTTCATGGTGCCCATGATGATCGCCAATATGGCTGCGGGTCACCTGGCCATTCATTTTGGCGCCAAAGGCCCCAATTCCTGCACAGTTACGGCCTGTGCCTCTGGCTCCAACGCCATTGGCGATGCCTTTCGGCTCATCCAGAGGGGAGAGGTGCAAGCGGCGATTACAGGTGGCACGGAAGCGGCGGTCACCCCTTTGTCCATGGCGGGGTTCAGTGCCATGAAGGCCCTTTCCACCCGCAACGACACCCCGGAGCAAGCCTGTAGGCCCTTTGATCGGGATCGGGATGGCTTTGTCATGGGGGAAGGAGCAGGGATCCTGGTGCTGGAGGAGTTGGAGCACGCCCGCGCCCGCGGGGCCAAGATCTATGCGGAGATAGTCGGCTATGGCCTCACCTGCGATGCCCACCACATGACCAACCCTGCCCCCGGCGGCGAGGGAGCGGCCCGGGCGATGCGGCTGGCCCTCAAGGATGCCGGGCTTCAGCCTGGGGATGTGCAACACATCAATGCCCATGCCACCAGCACCCCTGTAGGGGATATCGCCGAGGTCCAGGCCATCAAGTCGGTCTTTGGCGAGCATGCCCCCCGTTTGGCCATCAGCGCCACCAAGTCCATGACCGGCCACCTGTTGGGGGGAGCGGGCGGCATTGCCACGGTGGCCACAGCTTTGGCCATCCACCACGGCTGGGTTCCTCCCACCCTCAACTTGGACAACCCCGATCCCGAGTGCGAAGGGCTGGATTTTGTCCCCCACAAGGGGCGGCAGATGGCTGTTGAGGCCGCTTTGGTGAATGCCTTTGGGTTTGGTGGGCACAACGTCACGCTGGCCTTGCGCCGCTACTCTCCCGCTTGAAGGGCTTGGCCTATGTCTTCTCCCGAAAGTTCACTGCCCTCAGTTCGCCAACAGGCCTTGGCCGCTTTGACAGCGGAGCTGGCGCAGCAGGGTCACCCGCCCGAATATGCTCAGCACATGGCGGCGGCGGTTATTTTTCAAGCGGACTTGGATCTGTGTGCAGCCCAACTGGCGCGGGTGCTCAGTTGGCTGAAGCAAAACCATCCTCAGCTCTATCCAGAGGCAGTGCAATTGGTGGACACCACTCGGGAAGAGTTCGAGCGTCGCGTCCAAAATGGATAGACAAGCCATCTGCTTTGATGCAGTTGGGTTGCGGTCGTTAGCAGAGGGTGATGTCCCCCCTATGGGACTGCAAGGGGTGATCTTGAGCTGGAGTGGAGTGGTGGCCGATGACGAGAACTTGCACCTACAGGCCATCAACCAACTGCTGGTGGAAGAGAACCTGCGCCCCTGGAACCTCTGCTGGCCTCAGTCGGGATCCCCTGGGCAGCGGGAGCTCTATCGGCTGCAATACCTGGGCCGACCGGATCGAGAGCGCCTGCCGGCTCTGTGGGGGGAGCAGGGGCGGGTGCTCAACCCCAAGCAGCTGGAAGAGCTGCTGAAACGCAAGGCCCTATACTACCGACAGGCTTTGCAGGGGCAGAGGGAATTGCCTCTCATTCCCGGTTTGGCGGAAACTTTGGAGACGCTGGAGCGGCTGCAACTGAAGGTCGGCCTGCTGTGCGGCCAATCGGCAGCCGAGGTGACCGCTTTTCTGGAGCGTTTCCAGTCCTGTTGCCCGGCCCTGACGCGGTTGACCGATGTGGGCTCCTACCGAGTGACGGGGGATGATGCAGGCCCAATGCTTTCCCCAGGACACTTGCACCGCCTGCTTTTGCAGCGGATGGAATTGCCTGCCCAGGCGTGTTTGAGCATTGAAGCCACCTACTCCGGCATTCAGGCAGCCCGTTCGGCAGGGATCCCGGTGCTGGCTCTGGCCACCTTCTTTCCTCTGCACATGCTGCAGCGGCGGGCCAATTGGGCGGTGGACGGCTACCACCAGGTGGAATGGGAGCGCATCCAGAATTGGTTTGCCGGCGGCCAAGACCGTCCTTCGACCCCAGTTGAAGCAGAAGCGGAGGCCGGTTCCTTCAAGGGATCCCAGGGAGGTCAGCCCCAGCCCTAGGGCAGGATCAGCATGCCATCCCCAAAGGAATAGAAGCGATACCCCTGGTCGACGGCCTCTCGGTAGAGATCCAGCAGCCTTTGCCGCCCGATCAGCGCAGCCACCAGCATCATCAGGCTGGAGCGGGGCAGATGAAAATTGGTGACCAGTCCTTGAATCACCCGCCAGGAGTAGCCGGGGTAGATGAATAGATCGCTTTTCCCCTGCCAAGGCTGCAAGGTGCCAGAGGCTGCCGCGGTTTCCAAAGAGCGCACCACAGTCGTTCCCACCGCGATCACCCGCCCCCCTCGGGCTTGGGCTTTTTGGATGGCTGCCACCGTTTCTGCCGGCACCTTGAGCCACTCGCTGTGGAGACGATGCTCGGTTACCCGCTCCGCTTCCACCGGTCGGAAGGTACCCAGGCCGATGTTCAGGGTGATGTAGGCCGTTTGGATCCCTTTTTGGGCCAGCCGCTCCAGCAGCTCCTGGGTAAAATGCAGCCCTGCCGTGGGAGCAGCCACCGATCCGGGGTGTTTTGCCCAGAGGGTTTGGTAGTCTTGAGGGCGAACCTGTCCGGAAGCCTTGATGTAGGGAGGAAGCGGGATCCGGCCCACCTGCTCTAGGATTTCCTCAAAAGGCTGTGCCCCCTCCCACTCAAACTGCACCACTCGCCCGCCGGTTTCCAGATCCAAAGCCAGAACGGTGGCTCTCAGCCCAGAGGGGGATCCCTCCTTGCTCCAAAAACCAATCCGATCCCCCACCTTCACCCGTTTGCCCGGGCTGACCAAAACCCGCCAGTTCCACGCCTGATCCGGCAGAGGTTGGGCGGCGGCAGGGATCCCTTCCAGACAAGGCTCCAGCAGCAACACTTCGACCCGTGCCCCGGAGGGTTCCTTGGCCCCGAACAGGCGGGCCGGGATCACCTTGGTATCGTTGAGAACCAGCAGATCCCCTTCCTGCAGGTAGTCAGGCAGATGGCAGAAGCGGCGATGCTCGTGCCTATCCGGGTACACCACCAGCATCCGCGCCTGATCCCTGGGCTCCACCGGCGTTTGCGCAATCCGATCTGGAGGGAGGGTGTAGTCGTAGGAAGCTGTGAGCAGATCCGGATTGGGCTCCCTATCGCCCAAAGGCTCAGCCTTACCGGGGGGAGCGGCAGCAGGCGAAAAAGAGTCAGGCATGGAGATGAATCAAGATGGGGTTCTACGTGGATCCAGCATAGCCAACCGGATCCCGCCAACCCTCTCCCTTTTGAGGGAAGCGGCTAAACCTTGGCCACCACCACCTGCTGCGGCTGATCCTGATACTTGCCAGCGCGGTCGGCGTAGGTCACTTGGCAGGGATCCCCTTCCAGAAAAAGAAGCTGGACCACCCCTTCGTTGGCGTACACACGGCAGTCGGCGCTAGAGGCGTTGGAAAACTCCAGGGTGAGATAACCCCGCCATCCCGCCTCAGCGGGCGTCAGGTTGGCAATCAGGCCCACCCTGGCATAGGAAGATTTGCCAATGCAGATCACGGTAATGTTATCCGGAACTTGCAGCCGTTCCAAGGACACCCCCAACCCATAGGAATGGGCCGGGATGATAAAGTAATCCCCCATCTCGTCGTGGTGCAGCTCCACCGCTTCCAGATTCTTGGGGTTAAACCGTTTGGGATCCACCACTGTGCCGGGCACATGGCGGAAGATCTTGAACTCCACCGGCGACAAGCGGATGTCGTAGCCGTAGGAAGACAGCCCGTAACTCAAAACGGGCCGAGATTCAACAGCGCGCACCAGCTCAGGGCAGAACGGCTCGATCATCCCTCGCCGCGCTTGCTCACAGATCCAGCGGTCGTTTTTCAACATGGCTACAGCCGGCTTCCTGGAGAGTGAGGGCACATCTGGTGGACAAGCTCCAGTCTTATTGGGACTCCGCCCCCCTGACGCGACCCGTGTTGCCTAGGTCTTTCGGAGCGGAAACTGTTTGCGCTAGCGGTGCGGAGCAACATGGGCTGCTGTAGGCATAGCACCTGTGCCGCTGACTTGAGGGGGATCCAGAGAACAGGCAACATTCCCATCGGCAGTGCGGAGCCCTGGGCCTGGGATGCCACGTAGGCGCAGCTGCGTGATCAAGTCGGCCCGCTCCAGAAACGAATCTGGCATCTCCGGCCCGGTGATCACCATGTCCATGGAGATGGGGCGTTGGTCGATTAAGCTCAGCACTTCCGCTTCTGGGATCAGGCCCAACTTCACAGCCAAGCTCAGCTCATCCAACACCACCAAGTCATAGCGGCCACTCCTGACAGCCTCCTGGGTAAATTGCCACAGCTCATCCAATGCCACCCGCTCCTCAGGCTCTAGGTGAGGTGTATCGATGCAGCGGTGCAGGCGACAACGAACCCACTCCAAGGATCTGCCCAGGGAGAGACGATTTTCGGGCCCCTGATTGATCCCACCCTTGAGAAATTGCACGATCAGCACCCGCGTTCCCTGGCCGGCCAAGCGCATCGCCTGAGCCATGACGGGCGTAAACATGCCCCGGCTGGGGTGGGTGTAAAGCTGCAGGGATCCCTGGGGAACCAACTGGGCGGAGAGGGATCCATTCTGCTGAAGGAAAAGCTCGCCGGCAGCAGGGCTGGCTTGAGCCGCAGGCTGTTTGGCGCGGGCTACAGGAGCGGCATCCTTGGAGGAAGGCATAGGATTTGGAGAAGCAGTGCAAACCACGTTCTATCTCGCGAGCAGGCTAGAGAACACGGCCCTAGGTTACAAGGCCTACAAGTGGTGGAGAGCGTCGGCTATGGATTCCATGAAACACCACCTGTGCGTATCCGTCAATGAGTCGGTTCTGCTTCTAGCTGGCATACAAATCATCCCCAATAGAGTAATAGAAAATACAATCCTTGCCCATCCTAGCCTTTTGGCACAAGAGGCAATACCTGAAAAGCTTTGACAGGGGATCTCAATAAAATTTCAGGCCTAGCCCAGAAGCTTGTGTGTGGGGCTATCCCACTTGAGTATAGAGGTGCTCTATAAAAATTTGAGAAAAAGATCAATTTCTTCCAAATAAGATTAACTCTCACAAACAGGAATGCCAGTACCAGCAGCCCACCCACGAGAGAGGAGCAAGGGTCAACCTACCCCAAAAGCCTTGTCCACCAGGAGAGATAGTCATTTTTAAAATAACTATACATTTGGTCGGGAGCCGGGTAGGCCTACACATTAGCGAACATTCGTAGTAGAGAGAATTGTAACCAAAAGTCCAAGGAGTTAATTTCTAACCTCGAGAGTGAAGAAATATAAATTCGTCAATCATCTTCGTCAAAAATGGATTATTGACAATACTTTTTTGAAAACCAGCATCTGATTTAGCAGAAGCGTAAAGAATTGCGTGCCTTTTATACTCTGAGGTCGTCTTCTTCAAGAGATCGCCTCTTTGATCATTTTTCTTACCGGTCTCAAGGCCAATGTTTTCTACTTAATTTAATCTCTATTTCTGTTATGAGAATGAGCATTGGGCGTTCAGTTTGGATCCCACTTAAAATTGACCTGAAAAAGCTCTGGGGCTTTGGGTGCTGAGATTGCCGGGATCCTATTGCGCAATCAAAGCCGAGTCCTTCCTCTGGCGAGGAGAGATTTTTGTTGAGAAGGTAGATCCAATCCTGGAGAATACTTGACCCCTCATCCAAGCAGCCGGGAAGTCCGGGGATCCCACCCTCGATCCCTGGATCAAAGGGAAAAGACTCCATCCCGCCGGCACAAAAGTTTTCTGTCACCGACTTGGGCTTGGGAAAAACCCTAGGCCATTGTGAACTCGGGGTGTACGCCGCCGGGAGGGACTGGGATCCGTCTCACTGTTGGGTGGGCTGGCTTCTGGGTGTCGGTGTTCCCAATTGACGGCTTCTCCCCCCAGCACCAAGGTGGAAGCATTGCCCCCATCCAAGTTCAAGGCATGGCGACAGCCCAATTGCTGCATCAACTGCGCCATCTCCAGCAGGGTAAGCCCTTGATTTTCCTGGGCATTGCCGGCGGTCACCAGCAGCAAATGTCCGCTGTCCAGTTGACCAATGGCACTGCGGGCGGCTCGCTGCCTGCGAAAGAGGGGTTGAAATGCCTCCAATCGGGCATCCAAAACCACCTGCCCATCCAAGAGCAAGAGCGGCCCTGCCCCTAGGATGTGGGGATAGGCCTCCAGCTCGGGCGGATCCAAGCGCAGATGAAGGCTGAGGCGATCCCCGGGAACCAGCTTGCGGGCTTCTAGGGCACCTTCTAGCCCCCGCCCTGCCAATACATACCCCTCGCTGGGAATCCGTACCGTCAAACTGCCGGCCAGGCCAGCCATCAGAATCTCTTGCACCTGATCCTGCCGCACCATCACGAGCATTTCGTCGTCCGTTTGGGTGGTGTAGGTGGATCCCCAGTCGGGGGTGAACTGGGAGATGCCGGGCAGGATATAGCCTGTATTGATGCCCACCACTGGGATTTGATCCCCAATGGCATTGCGCAGCTCTGCTTGCATCCGCAAACGGGCAAAGCGCACGGATCCCCCTTCTTGCCCTGCCGTCCCATCCGACCAAGCGATGACCCCACGGCCCAAAATGGGGCTGGAGATCCAACGGCCATCCCGACGAATTGCCCCCAGCGGCTGACGGGTGTTGCGGTTGAAAAACCCACCGTTAATGGCGGCTACTGCCCCCTGTTCGGGGCCAAAGGAAGACAGCTCCCCCAAACCCACCAGCCCCGCAGGTGCAGCCCAGATAGGCCGCAGTTGGCCCGCTGCGAGAGAAATGACCACGATAGAAACGGGGATCCGATTGTCTCCAACCCAAACCTCCTTCTGGTACAAAGGGATCCCTTGCACCACCCGCACCGGCTGCACACCGAGGGTCACCTGAGCTTGAGCAGCCACGCTGGGCAAAAAGAGAGCAGCAGTGCAGGCTAACCCCCAGCCCATGACCCAGGCGCTCAGCTTGGTTTTGGACATGTCTTCACGTCTTTAGGGCTTCACCATTGTCATTGGGAGATGATTATCCCCCTGCGGCAAAGGTTCCCATCACAATGAGCGACAACAGGATCCCGGGAAAGAGCAGCGTCACCAAGATCAGCAGTTCGGATAGGGTCATTGGGGAATGCTACCTACTTAAGGATTGAGCCAACACAGCAGCCCTAATTTTCACCCTAGCGATCCTATGGAAGTGGCCCAGGATCTCTTTGGGATCCCTTAACACTCGATCACCGGTTTTTGCGGCTGCCCGTGCATGCCATCTCTCGCTCTGCCGACAGTATCCTGGCAAGGGGAAAGCCTTATCCAACGGTTCCTATGGGCATCCAAGGCAAACGCATTGCCGTCGAACCCGACAATCTTCGCCCCTGGCTCAAAGAGGCTGTTTTGGCAGGGGGTGGCGAAATTGTGCCCCTGGCAGAAGCAGAAGCCTTGGTCTGGGCCGATGCCTTTGATGTGCCCGGCCTGAAGCGTTGTCTGGCGGAAGGGAAAGGGATCCGCTGGGTGCAGCTGCCCTGGGCAGGGGTGGAACCCTTTGTTCGGGCGGGAGTCTTGGATCCCGCTTATGTGTGGACTTGTGGCAAGGGGGTCTATGCCCAGCCAGTGGCGGAACATGCCTTGGCCCTGACCTTGGCCGGCTTGCGCGACTTGAAGATCCGCGCCTTGGCCCAAACTTGGCAGGAGGGCTCCGGTACCAGCCTCTGGGGTAGCCGTGTGGTCATTTTCGGGGCCGGGGGCATCGCCCAAGAGTTGATCAAGCTGTTGCAGCCTTTTCAATGCTCCATCGACGTGGTGCGTCGCAAGGCGGATCCCTTGCCGGGTGCCACACGGGTGGTGACGCTCGCGGAACGGCAAACGGTGTTGGCAGGGGCAGATGTGGTGATCCTGGCTTTGGCCCTCACGCCGGAAACCGAGGGGATCATCGCCCAAGCTGAGTTGGAGCAGATGGGATCCCAGTGCTGGCTGGTGAATGTGGCGCGAGGAAAACACATCGTGACCCCCGACTTGGTGGCCGCCCTGCAGCAGGGGGTCATTCGCGGGGCCGCCTTGGATGTCACGGATCCCGAGCCCCTACCGGATGGGCATCCCCTCTGGAGCTTGCCCAACTGCCTGATTACCCCCCACACTGCTCTTACCGATGCCATGATTGTCCCAGCCCTCTCTAAGCGGGTGCGAGAAAATGTGCGGCGCTTCCGGGCCGGGGATCCCTTGCTGGGGGTGGTGGATCCGGTTTTGGGGTATTGAGTCCTCTAGCCCCCCTCCCTTGGGGAGCCTGGGATCAGAAACATTTGACACCAAACCCTACTGCGGAGCCATCTCCTGCACGCGGGCAGCAATGGCCTTGGCCATTTCCTGAGTGCCGACGGGATCCCCTGTGGCCAGGTCATAGGTGACCTGCTTGCCCTCGGCGATCACCGCCTGCACCGCCGCCTCCACCCTTGCGGCAGCCTCCCGCTCTCCCAGGTAGCGCAGCATCATCGCCCCGGAGAGGATCAGAGCGCAGGGGTTGACTTTGTTTTGGCCAGCGTACTTGGGAGCAGAGCCGTGAATGGCCTCAAAAACCGCAATGCCGTCGCCGATGTTGGCCCCCGGCGCCACCCCCAGCCCGCCGATCATCCCCGCGCACAAGTCGGAAATGATGTCCCCATAGAGGTTGGTGAGCACCAGCACATCGTAGAGCTGCGGCTTTTGCATCAGTTGCATGCACATGTTGTCCACGATGCGATCTTCAAACTCGATGTCGGGATACTCCTGGGCCACCTCCCGCGCCACCTGCAGAAACAAGCCATCGGTGAATTTCATGATGTTGGCTTTGTGCACTGCCGTCACCTTCTTGCGGCCATTCTGGCGGGCGTACTCAAAGGCAAATTTGACAATGCGGCGGCTGCCGAAGTCCGAAATGGGCTTGATGCCGATGGCGGATCCCTCGCGGATGGGTTTGCCGGAAAGGCGCATCATTTCCTCCCGCGCTTGGATGGCTTCCGGCGTGCCCCGTTCAAACTCGATCCCGGCATAGAGATCTTCAGTATTTTCCCGCACCACCACTAGGTCAATGTCTTGAAAAGGGCTTTTGACACCGAGCATAGATTTGGCCGGGCGCAGGTTGGCGAAAAGATCCAGCTCCTTGCGAATGGCCACGTTGACCGAACGAAAGCCAGTACCTACGGGAGTGCCAATCGGCCCTTTGATCGCCACTTTGGTTTCCCGAATGGACTCCAACACCTGGGGTGGCAAGGGGGTGCCGTATTTTTCGATCACCTCCACTCCTGCTTCTACCGGGATCCATTCCAACCCAACCCCGGTAGCCTCCAAGACCGTGGTCATCGCCTTGGCCACTTCCGGGCCGATGCCATCCCCAGGGATCAAAGTCACACGATAGGCCACAGATGCTTCTCCTCGCAGTGTTAACGACAGCGCAAAAACTCCGCCTTGCCAGCGTGAGAGGATCCCCTACAAACGGGTCAGACAACCGGGGATCCGTTGAGCTTAAACGACTATAGAACAGGTTGAGACCGAAAATGCTGCGTCCGCTACCTTGAAAAGACTGGGCTGGGGACAAGATTAGGAACTCGGCGGCAAAGAGATCCGCAGTTCCACCACTGTGCCACTGCCAAAGCGGCGACTACGCCAAGCAATGCTTGCCCCGATCAACTCGGCTCGGTAGCGCATGTTGAGCAACCCGTGGCCATGGCCGGGCGGCTGGGCGGGATCCGCCCCGCTCTTGGACTCCGGCATACCACAGCCATCGTCGATGATCTTCAGCTAGAAATCGCAGGAGCCCCGCACTGTACCCGTAGGGTCAGTGTCGGGAGGAATGCGGAAGTTATGATAGAACCATGACCCAAGTCCTGACCGTATCCTGCAAGCTCAAGGTGTCCCAGTCGCAAGCCGCCAAATTGGACGCGACTTTGGAGGCTTTTGGCCAAGCCTTGAACTGGGTCAACCAGAACACGCCGGAGAAAGTCGCCAACGCCGTTAAGCTCCAGTCTCTGTGCTACCGCGAAATCCGTGCCCGGTTCGGCTTGTCCAGTAACTTGGCAAGGACTACGTCCCGCTTACGCGACCAGCAGGTCTGCAGACGGCTGGCCGGTGCCCGTAAAGTTGCCCAACAGAAAAACCGCCCCGTCAAAGCGTTCAAGGGGGGCTTCGCTACCTACGACGCTCGTATCTTTTCGTTCCGCGAGAAAGACTGGACGGTGTCGCTGACCACGGTGGAGGGTCGGGAGCGCTTTGAGCTGGCGATTGGCCGTTACCAGAGAGAACAGTTGGCAGGCTCCAATCCCAAATCTGCCACTCTGGTCAAGCGTAAAGACGGCTCCTACTCTATTCAGATCTGTGTGGAAACGGAGCCATCCCCACCGCAACGCACGGGTAGAGTGCTGGGGGTGGACTTGGGAAGGACGGATATTGCCCATACGTCAGAGGGGGATAACTGGAATGGACAGCAGTTGAACCGAGTCCGAGACCACTACTCTCGATTGAGGGCGGCACTCCAACGCAAAGCCAGTAAGGGCACACGCAGTTCGCGGCGCAGATGCCGTCAACTGCTGCAACGGCTGTCTGGCAAGGAGAGACGCTTTCAGGCGTGGGTCAATCATCGCATCTCTAAAGCTATTGTCTCTAGGGCAAAAGCTACCAACAGCGCTATCGCCCTGGAAGACCTGACAGGGATCCGGAAAAGAGTCAATCAACAGCCGCGCAGCAAAGCCGAGCGGCGCAGGGCCAACAGTTGGGCGTTCTACCAACTACGTCAGTTTCTGGAATACAAGGCGAGGGCTGCAGGGGTTTCTCTGATTCTTGTGCCGCCTGCTTACACGTCGCAGACCTGTCACCGGTGCTTACACATCCACCCTGAGCAGGGCAAGTCCTACCGCAGTGGCAAGTCGTTCAAGTGTGGGCACTGTGGATGGGAAGGAGATGCGGATTTGAATGGTGCGAATGTGATTGCGCTTTTGGGGGCTGTCGTAAACCAGCCTAGAGGTTCGGGCCTGTTTTGTTCTCTGGTAGAGCAGAGCAGGCTCAGGGCTACTGAAAGCCCACTCCGTACCGCTTTAGCGGTCGGAGTCGGGTAGTTTACCTCCAAGTGGGTGTAGGGAGCCTGAGGGTTGATAGAGGAACCGGCGTCCTGTTGAACCTTGGGCTGAATGATGAGATCGATGCGCCGTGCCCCCGCGTGTTTGACAATCAGAAAGCTGGCTTCCAGAGGTGTCCGGCTCAGCAGAGCCAAAGCCCCCAGCCGCTCCTCCCCCCGGTTAATCGGGTAGGCAACAAAGCCTCGCAAGCCATTGGCCTTCACCCACTCCGGGGCGGGCATCCAGGCTTCTTGGGCGGGATTGTTGCTCAAAAGCGGCAGACCCTCCTGGGCCACCCGTCCCAAAGGGCTGTCGTCAGGGTAGATCCGCTGAATTTGGTCATGAGCAGGACTGAGCAGGCCGGCATGGGCCACCGACTGAAAACATCCTTCCTGCGGGTCGAAAAACCAAAGGCGAGCTGAGGCTGCACCCAGACGATCCACCATCTGCCGTACCAAGGTCTGGGCCAACTTGAGCACACACTGCTCCAGCTCCCTCGTCTCTACAGAGTCCGAAGAGGATGGGGAAGACAACTGAGAAGAGAGCAGCACCAGTTCTTGGACAATTTGGTTTGCAGCCTGTAGCTGGCCTAGCAGCATAGGATCCCATCGCGGCAGCGGTGCGGAGCACTTTCAACAGAGGCAACCGAAGGCTTAACAGCAAGAGATAAACTTCTATCAACAAGAAACCAACTTCTGCACAGCCTCTAACCGCCCCAAAGCCCAGCCCCGCCGCTGGAGAAGGGCAAAAGATTCCAGCAAATCCGGCCCCTGCAGATCCCCTGTCAGGGCGGCCCGCAAACTCTTCATCAGCAGGCCCTTTTTCATGTTCTGGCCCTTGGCCACCTGATCCACCAGCGGTTTTAAGCTGTCCGCCGAAACCTGGGGCAGCTCGGCAGCAGCCAACGTGGTGGCCATAGCAGCCATAGCCTCTGCCGCCCCGGGCAGGCGCAACTGTTCCAGAGCTGGCAACGTGTAGCAGAGGGGCTCCTGAAACAAAAAGCGGCTGAGCGGAGGAGCTTCTGCCAGGCGGTCGATGCCATCGGCAATCAGGCGGGCCACATCTTCTAACCAGGTGGGATCCGGCACTCCGGAAAGGTCAAACCCTGCCGCCTGCCAAAAGGGGGTGAGCCGCTCCACCAGTTCTGGCGGGGAAAGCCGCTTGATGTACTGGCTGTTGATCCAGTTGAGCTTGTCCCAGTCAAAGCGGGCAGCCGCACGGTTAACCCGGTCAAAGTCGAACAGCGCAGCCGCCTTTTCCAGAGAGAAAAGCTCTTCCCCATCTGGAGGAGACCAACTGAGCAAGGCCAAATAGTTCTTGAGAGCTTCCGGCAAAAAGCCCAGCTGCTGGAACTCCGTCACCGAAGTTGCCCCATCCCGTTTGGAGAGCTTTTTCCCTTCCGGGTTCAGGATTAAAGGAGAATGGGCGAACTGGGGAGGTTCGTAGCCAAGAGCGCGGTAGAGCAAAATCTGCTTGGGGGTATTGCCGATGTGATCTTCGCCGCGAATCACATGGGTGATGCCCATGTCGATGTCATCCACCACCACCGCCAAGTTGTAGAGAGGGTAGCCATCCGCTCGGGCAATGACCATGTCTCCTCCCAAATCCTGGGTGTTCCAGGTAATGGGGCCGCGGATGAGATCCACCCAAGACACCTCTAGGGGCTCCTCGATTTTGAAGCGGATCACCGGCTGCCGCCCCTCGGCTTCGTAGGCTCGTCGCTGGGCTTCGGTGAGAAAGCGGTGGCGGTTGTCGTAGCGGGGGGCTTTGCCGGCAGCCTTCTGGGCAGCGCGCATCTCCTCCAGCTCTGCCTCGCTGACGTAGCAGCGGTAGGCCAGCCCTTGATCTAGAAGCTGCTGCACCACTGCTTGGTAGCGCTCGATGCGCTTGGACTGGTAGACCGGCCCTTCGTCCCAGTCTAGGCCCAACCAGGCCAGGCCCGCCAAAATGTTGCGGGTGTAGCGGGGCAAAGAGCGGTCGCGGTCGGTGTCCTCAATGCGCAAAATGAACCGGCCACCGTGGCGACGGGCATACAGCCAGTTGAACACTGCCGTCCGGGCGGTGCCGATGTGCAGATTTCCAGTTGGACTGGGGGCAATGCGAACACAAACACTCACAGGTCTAAGGATCCCAAGCAGAGTATCCCGATCCTAGTCGGCGGCGAGATCCTTTGTCATGTTGGCCCTCCATTGGGTTGCAGGCGGTTGCCAATCGAGGCATTTCGAGTAGAATCCGCCTTAGCTGCCGGTCAAAAGGTAGGCTTCATGGGGATCCAAGTCAATGAGCAACGTTCAAACCCCGCTTTTTTCCGGTGTTGAGGAAAAGCTGTAGCGCAGGAGGAATCCCAGCACATGCGTCTGACTTTGGCCATTCTTCTGGGTTGTCTGTCCGCCGGGATCCCGATTGGATCCGCCTTGGCCCAAATTGCCTATCCTTCCTATCCGGTGGGAGATGCCCTAGACAGGATCCTGTTGGATACAGGTAGGAATGTGGATCCGGTCACTTTCCCTGAGGAGGTGGTACGCTCCCAGGCCCGGCAGACCACCGCCTTCTTCACCACGCTGCTGAACCAACGCACCAACATCCCACCCCTGCGCTCGCTAGATTTGCCCAGTCCCTATCAGGCTTCGGTTCGTACCCAGGCCGGGTACTACCGCGTGACCCAGACAGAGCCCGTTTTGGATTTTGAAATCTTGCGCTAGGCAGGGCAGGTATTCGGGGCCTGTTCCAGCGCCGGCCTGTTGCTGTTGCCAAAACGTTGTGTATGAAGCTCCGTTCTACTGCTGCGCGGAAGAAAGCTAGCTAGGGCGGTGGTTGTGCCCTGGTCGGCGTGGCGGAAAGGGCAGTGACTGCCTGGCGGTTGCCTTAAAGCTGTTCACCCAGGAGGGCATGGTTTTTCTCAGCGAAACAGCTCCCTGGAGAGGCGCTCCGCCGGCGCAATCGGACAAGAGGGAACTGGGGAAAGTTGTGTTTGTGAGAGCCTTCATCCTATGGCCCGCTCGCGCGGACGGTAACTGCCTCTCCGGTCAGCGAAAAAGCTCGCGTGGCGGTAATGCGCACCGGCACCAGGGATCCCTGCAGTTGCTCCGGATCCCCTTCGAAGAACACCAAGCGATTGCCGCGGGTACGCCCCATCGCCTGGCGGGGGTTTTTCGGGTTGGGGCCTTCCACCAGCACCTCTTGCACCTGGCCTAGGAGTCGGGCACTGCGGGCGGCGGCCACCTCGGCCACCAGTCGGTTCAGCCGTTGCAGGCGGTCGCTTTTTTCCTCCTCGGGCACTTGGTCGGGCCACTCAGCGGCGGGGGTGCCGGGACGAGGGGAGTAGGCGGCGGTGTTCACTTGGTCAAAGCCAATGTCCTGCACCAGTTGCAGGGTTTCTTGGAACTGAGCTTCGGTCTCTCCCGGGAAGCCGACAATGGCATCGGCGCTGATGGCGGCTTCGGGCATGTATTGGCGGATGAGCTGGATGATCTGGCGATAGCGCTCGTGGGTGTAGCCGCGCCGCATCCGCTTGAGCACTTCGTTGCTGCCCGCCTGGAAGGGGATGTGGAAGTGCTCGCAGACTTTGGGCAGCTCGGCGCAGGTGGCGATCAGCTCCTCGGTAAAGTAGCGCGGGTGGCTGGTGGCAAAGCGAATCCGTTCAATACCTTCCACCGAATGGACGAAGCGCAACAAGCTGGCCAGGTTGGTTTTCGGATCCAGATCCCGTCCGTAGGCATCGATGTTCTGCCCCAGCAACGTCACCTCTCGATAGCCTGCTCTGGCCACGTCTTCGATTTCGGCGCGGATGGCCTGGGGCTGGCGGGACTGCTCTTGCCCTCGCACCCGCGGCACGATGCAGTAGGTGCAGCGCTCGTTGCAACCGTAGATAACGTTGATCCAAGCAGTGACCTGGCTGTCGCGACGGGGCTTGGTGATGTCTTCTGGGATCTCAACCGGCTCGGTGGCCACCACCTGGTTTCCGGCTTCCACCTGCGCCAACAGATCCCCAAGGCGGTTCACGTACTGGGGGCCCATGACCAGATCCAGCTCAGGGACGCGGCGCAACAATTTTTCCCCTTCCTGCTGGGCCACACAGCCGGCCACAATGAGCTTGATGGCCGGGTTTTTGCGCTTGCGCTGCGCCTGGATGCCCAGGTAGGAATAGACCTTTTGCTCAGCATTGTCGCGGATGGTGCAGGTGTTGTAGAGAACTAAGTCCGCCTGCAACTCATCTTCGGTGGCCACATACCCCAGGGACTCCAGGATCCCGGCCATGCGCTCGGTATCGGCGCGGTTCATTTGGCAGCCGAAGGTGATGGTGTGGTAGGTGGGAGCAGCCATGGGAAGTAACAGCACAAAGAACCACCATCTTCGAGCTTAGCGGATCCTTAAAAATGGCTGAGGGGTTTGAGACTGCAACGGTTAGTCTAGATAAAAGTTCCTACACCGGCAAAGGCTCATGTTGCCCAAGCATCGTCCCAAGCAACTATCGCTGGGCCCTCTGGAATCGGAAATCTTGGAGATCCTCTGGGATCTGGGCAGCGCCAGCACCCGTCAAATCCACGAGCGCATCTTGGCCGATCCGGATCGGGAGCTGGCCTATGCCTCTGTGACTACAGTTTTGCAGCGCTTAAGCCAGAAGGGCTGGGTGAGCTGTGAGCGCCGCACCGATCCCCAAGGGCGGAATCTGCCCATGCTGTGGCGGCCTCGTCTTTCGCGTCAGGAAGCGGCCAGCCTCAGGGCCTTCACCCACCTGCAGCAATTTTTGGCCGTGGGGGATCCCGATACGGTGGCAGCCTTTGCCGATAGCCTGGATCAGGCCAGTGTGTCCCAGTTGCAGGCGATTGCCGAACGGCTGCGGGCGGCCCGTCAAGCCAGGAGGGATCCGCGATGAGCCACTTGGGCATGTTACTGCTGGGCTTGGGCCTCAGTTGGCTGTGGCGGGTGCAAGTGCGCCTGGATAAGGGGGGCGGGTGGAGCCGGCGTTGGCAGCGGGCTTGGATCCACTTCTTGCTGCCCCCGCTGCTGTTGCTGACCACTGCTTTGGCCTTGGCCTGGATGGGGCCGTGGGGACAAATGGCCGGGGTGGGGGGCTGGTTCTGCTACGGCTGTGCTCTGCTGTTGCTGGCCGTGGCCGGCGGCGTGGCCTTGCACTGGATTTGGGAATACTGGCGCTCCTATCGACGTGCCCATCTGCAAGCTTTAGCCCATGTGGATTTGCATGGCTCTCCGGCCTATGTGCTGGATTTGGAGATCCCTTTTGCTGCTCAAGTGGGGGTGTGGAATGCCCAGTTGGTGGTCAGCCGCGGCCTGCTGGAGCAGTTGGATGATGAGCACTTGCGGGCTGTAATCGCTCACGAAGAAGCCCATCGCCACTACCGCGACACCCTCTGGATGTTTGGGGTGGGCTGGCTGCGACGCCTCACCGGCTGGCTGCCCAACACCGAGGCCCTCTGGCAGGAATTGCTCACTCTGCGGGAACTGCGGGCGGATCGCTGGGCGGCCCAACGGGTGGATCCCTTGCTGTTGGGAGAGGCCCTGCTGCAGGTGGTGGGCTATGGCGTGGTGGAGCAACCGGCGGCGGCCTGGGTTGGCTTTGCAATGGCCGTGAGTTCAGACTCAGGGCAACGGCTGCAGGAGCGTATCGATGCCCTGCTGCAGCAGGCAGAGTCAGGGCCCGTCGATCCCCTACCCCATTCTTCTTCCATTCGGGGTTGGGCCTGGTTGGGGTTGTCCCTATTGCCTTTGCTGGCGATCCCGTTCCATACCTGAAGATTGACGGCGATTCCTCAACCAAATTGTCCTTGGGTTGGGGAAGCGAGCTTGAAAAAAACCACCAGTTGACGCCCAAAGCCTGAGATCTGCTTTGCAAGCAGAATGGGATACTCTAGGTCAGGTTTTCTGGACTTCTAGGGACTTACAGCAGTGCAAACCAACTCTTCCCTTTCTGAGGCGACTGGGTCGGCCTGTGATCCCCTTACGCGGGCGCAGATCCTCATCGAGGCTTTACCCTACATTCAGCAGTACCAGGGCCGCGTTATTGTCATCAAATACGGCGGCGCAGCCATGGTGCACCAAGAGCGACGGGCCGAGGTGCTCCGAGACATCGTCTTTCTGGCCTGTGTGGGGATCCGCCCGGTGTTGGTGCATGGGGGGGGGCCGGAGATCAACAGTTGGCTACAAAAACTGGACATTCCCTTCAAGTTTGTGGATGGCTTGCGGGTTACCGATGCCGCCACCATGGAAGTAGTGGAGATGGTTTTGGTGGGCAAGGTTAATAAGCAGATCGTCCAGCTCATCAGCTTGGCCGGCGGATCGGCGGTGGGGCTGTGCGGGCGGGATGGCAACTTGATCAAAGCGCGATCCCAGGGCCGGGCAGAGATCGGCTTTGTTGGGGAAGTGAGCAGCATCAACCCCCAGTTGCTGCAAACCCTGTTGGAAGGTGGACAGATTCCGGTGATCTCCAGCGTGGCTGCCGATGAGACAGGCCAAGCCTACAACATCAACGCCGATACGGTGGCGGGAGAACTGGCGGCTGCTCTGGGGGCAGAAAAGCTGATTTTGCTCACCGACACCCCTGGCATTCTCAAAGATCCTCAGGATCGCAGCTCTCTGATTACGTTGCTGGATATCGAGACGGCTCGCCAGTTGATCCAAGCCGGTGTCGTCAAGGGCGGCATGATCCCGAAGGTGCAGTGTTGCATTCGCGCCTTGGCACAAGGGGTACGGGCAGCCCACATTCTGGATGGGGGATCCCCTCACTCTCTGCTGCTGGAGATTTTGACCGATGCCGGGGTGGGCACCAAGCTTGTTCCTTCTCAGTTTTCCGCCCAGTTGGAAGGACTGAACAACGGATCCCGCTAAGCTTCCTTGATAAAGCGAAGAATCTCCCGCACATGGCCGAGAAACTGGCTATCCACACTGAGCTGAGCCACAGCTTGGTGGGTCTCCTGGCGCAATTGCCTGTGCTCCAGCTCGTTGCTGGCCCGGAACTGTTCCAGTTGGGCTTTGAGCGCGGCCAGCTCCTGCCGCAGGTAGCGCCGGGTTTCTTCCTCCTGTTGGGCCCAAGAACCGGGCTTGCCGGGATCCCATTGCTCCTGCAACTGCTCGACTTGGCGTGTCAACTGCTTTATCCGCTCGGCCAACTCGATGGCATCTTCGCGAGGGATCTGGATTTGCCCTTGCAACTGGGCCAAGCGGTCGGCCAAATACTCGTAGCCCCGGATGGCCGGGCGCAGAGCCGTTAACAACACCGCAGCCACGGCGCTGGGGTAGCCAATGGGGGTGACTTGCCCAACGGCCAAGCCATAGAAAGCCAGAGCCGACAGCCCATGCAGGGCAATGGCCACGCGCAACGACCAGCGGCTGAGCTTTTGTAGGAAAGCCAAGGTTGAATCTTCCACCGGGATCCCTCGTTCCTGAGACACAACCGCCTCCTGCTGAACGGCCTTGGCCTGAAGGTAGAGGTTCCAGGGAAGGGTGACGATCACCACCAGCCACCAAAAGCTGGCGATCCCAATGGCCCAATCGGCCAGCTCCCCAATAGGTAGCCCAAAAGCCCGCAGCAGGACAAACAGGATCCCGCCGCCGATCAACAACAGCAGCCCCGCCACCCAAACTGGGAAAAAGATTTTCGAGTAAGACACGGAGTAAGAGGTTGAGTAAGACATTGCCGGTTTCTCCTCATCAAGCTGCCTACAGCCTGCCCGAACCGAGCGGCCAGAAGCTCCTGAAGCGGCCAGTTTTCCGTCCGTCCCAGAGCCATTAGGGGTGCAGCTATAGCCATTCCCAATGGCGAGGAAACCCTTGCGGATCCCAAACTCCCTCTCCCTCAGGGAGAGCGCTTAGAGTAGATCAGTGCTCTCTATGAGTTGTCTTTGTTGTTCTCGGGTGTAAGCCTGTGAGCCTTACCGCCTCTCCCCCCGATACCGATTTAAGTAGGGATCCCCGCCCGCGGCGAGCCAGCGATTGGCGGCTGCTGCGGCTCCTCTGGCCCTACGCCCGTCGGCACCTGAAGCTACTGTTGGCCGCCTTGGCCTTTCTGCCTCCCTTGGCGCTGGCGGATGCGGTGCAGCCTCTGATCCTACAGCGGGCTCTGGATGGCCCCATTGCCCGAGCGCTGGAACGAGGTGAGGCCGGGATCCTCTCCGACCTTTGGCCCTATGTGGGGCTGTTGATCCTAACGGTACTGGTTCGCTGGCTCTTCCAAGCCCTGGAAGGGTATGTCAGCCAAAAGCTGGGGCAGTTGATGACCCGCGACATCCGCGACGATCTCTTCGCCCACATTCTGGCCTTGCCGGCTCAGTTTTTCGACCGCACCCCGGTGGGTAAGCTGATCACCCGCATCACCAACGATGTGGAAGCCCTGGGAGATGTCTTTTCCACCGGTGCCGTCGGCATCGTCAGCGACCTGTTTACTCTGGGGGTGATCGCGGTGGTCATGCTCAGCCAACGCTGGGATCTGGGCTTGCTGCTGATCTTGATCGTCCTGCCCATCAGCGCCGTTGTCCTCGAGTTGCAGCGCCGCTTTCGGGATGCCAACTTTCGCGTGCGCGAAGAACTCTCCAAGCTGAACTCCTGGATCCAGGAGAACATCTTGGGCATTACCGTGGTGCAACTGTTTCGGCGGGAGCGGCTCAATAGCGAGATTTTTCAAACCATGAACCGCCGCTACATCCGGGAAGTGGATCAAACCATCCTTTATGATTCTGCCCTTTCTGCCGTTTTGGAGTGGGTGTCTTGGCTGGCCGTGGCGGCTTTGCTCTGGGTGGGCGGGCAGCAGGTGATGTCAGCCGGTAGGGGCTCACTTGGAGGGGGATGGACGGGATCCCTGCCCCTGCCCGGGGAACCCCTCACCTTTGGCAGCCTCTACGCCTTTATTCTCTTTTCGCAACGGTTTTTCAACCCGCTGCGGCAGTTGGCGGAAAAGTTTACGGCCCTACAGGCGGGGTTCACCGCCGTCGAGCGCATCGATGCCATCCTCAGCCTGCCGGTCGCCATCCGGGATCCCGCTCAGCCCCGCCACTTGCCCCCCAATGCCAGAGGAGAGGTGCAGTTCGAGCACGTCTGGTTTGCCTACAACCCCGGGGAGTGGGTGCTCAAAGACCTCACCTTCACCATCCGCCCCGGAGAAAAAGTGGCCCTGGTGGGGCCTACGGGAGCCGGGAAAAGCTCCATCATTCGCTTGCTCTGCCGTCTCTACGACGTAACCCAGGGATCTATTCGCATTGACGGCGTTGATATTCGGGATCTCCCCCAGGCTGAGCTGCACCGCCACCTAGGGGTAATCCTGCAGGATGGATTTTTGTTTTCCGGGGATATCCAGCAAAACATCACCCTAGGAGAGAAGGCAGATCTAGCGGCAGTGGAGCAGGTCGCCCGCCAACTCAACCTGCATGACTTCCTCCGCAATTTGCCCCAAGGCTACGCCACCCCTGTGCGAGAGCGGGGCAGCAACCTCTCCAGCGGCCAGAAACAGCTTATCAGCTTTGTGCGGGCCATGTGGCGGGATCCCAAAATCTTGGTTTTGGACGAAGCCACCGCCAGCCTGGATGTGGGCACCGAAGCCCTCCTGCAATCCGCTCTAGACACCCTGCTGCGGGATCGCACCGCCCTGATCATCGCCCACCGCCTTTCCACCATCCGCGATGTGGATCGCATCTTGGTTCTGCAGCGGGGGGAACTCAAAGAGCAGGGATCCCATGCCGAGCTCATGGCCCTCAGCGGGCTCTATGCCAGCCTATATCGGCTGCAAGATCTGGGCGGCTAGCAGGGTGCTTCTGCCCAACCGTCAGCGACTGGCGCCAAAGCGAGACCGAATTGCCTTTAGGGTGGTGAAGCTGGCATCCGCGAACGCGATGCGAGCCTTGCAGAGTAACAGATTGCCGTTATCCACGGCAGTGTCTCTCAAGCTGGCCAAACCATCGCTGGCCTGCACCAGGGCACGGCGGCCCCAGCTAGAGAAATTTTTGCTGAGGGTGTTGATCAAGCGTTCCATAGGGATTGGACATTCCGCTCCTTGTCTTCCACCTAGCCTACTCCCCCAGCCGCAGGTATCCACAGAGGGCCATCAAGAAAATTGTTTGTTACAGATTGTTAAAAACTTGCCGTCAAGCCGGCAGACTGGCTATGATAGGCCCCAAGTTTGGCAAGCAATTCAAAGAAAGCGGTTAGCCATGAATCATCGGCCAGAGGTAGTGGAAGGCACAGAGTCCAAGCAGAAGGTGACCCTGTATCTCTCACCTGAGCTGCACCGGAATCTGAAGATTCGGGCTGCCGTGGAGCGGGAGCCGATGTCGGCAGTGGCAGAGAAGGCCATTACCTTCTATCTGCTTCACCCAGAGGTCATTGAAGGGGTACAAGGTAGCGCCTATCGTGTCCATCAATGTCCCAAGTGTAGTCACCCATTTGTTATCCGCGATGGAGAGGTGGTTTCCCTGCACCAGACATCGGCTGCCGAAGCCATCCTTGAAGAGGTGGAGCCAGAATACTGGGGATCGGCTGCTGGCTCGGAAGAGCAACGGCAGGATGCTCTGGTACCCTGCTAGAACGCTCCCAAGCGGGCCCCCTTCAGGAACTTGAGCTGATAGGAGCAGACAGCAACACAGAAGGCTTCTAAAATCCTCTCAAAATCCATCCAACAAGGGCGTACTCCCAAGTGCAATCCAATACCTAGGCAACTCGAACCCCATTTTTCAACCGTTCTGGCGGCTCCTGAAATTTCCCCTCTGCAGTTGGTGTTTCCCATGCAAGAGCTAAGCATCCTCATTCAAGCTCAATACCCACTGCTGTACCTGCTGACTCCAGAGGAGGAACGGGCAGAAGCGGCTCTGGCAGCAATTGCCCGCACCCTTAAGCCTCAGCGTCGCCTATTCATTTGGACAGTTACCCACGGCATCGTCGAATACGGCAACCCCCGCAGCCTCACCCAGCACAACACCCAATCCCCCCAGCCCGCCATCCAGTGGGTAATGGAGCAAAAGGATCCCGCCATCTGCGTCTTCAAAGACCTACATGACTTCTTGGACAACACCGAGGTGAAGCGCTGGCTGCGGGATGCTATTGCCAGCCTGAAGGGATCCCACAAAACCATCCTGCTCATGTCGCCGGTGCAGGTGATCCCGGTCGAGCTGGAGAAAGACATTTGCGTAGTGGACTTCCCCCTGCCGGACATGGCCACATTGGAGCGCGCCCTCAACCGCCAGCTGGAGCAGATCCCGCGCTCCCTGCCTTTGGCTCCTGATACCCGCGAAAAGTTGCTCAAGGCGGCCCTGGGCCTAACGCAGGACGAGGCAGAAAAAGTCTACCGCAAGGCTGTGGTGATGCATGGTCGCCTCACCGAGGCAGAAGTAGACATCATCCTCTCTGAGAAGAAGCAACTGATCCGGCGCAACGGCATTCTCGAGTTTATCGAAGAGGACGAGACCATCGACGCCGTTGGCGGTCTGGAAGAGCTGAAGCGCTGGCTGCTGCAACGTTCTGAGGCCTTCACTGAGCGGGCCCGCGCCTATGGACTGCCCCAACCCAAGGGTATGCTGATCCTGGGCGTGCCTGGCTGCGGTAAGTCGCTGATCGCCAAGACCACTGCCCGTCTCTGGGGCCTGCCCCTGCTGCGTCTGGACATGGGCCGCGTTTATGATGGCTCCATGGTGGGCAAATCGGAAGCAAATCTGCGTAGTGCCCTGCGGACTGCTGAATCTCTCGCCCCTGCTATCCTTTTCATCGACGAGCTGGACAAAGCCTTTGCTGGATCAGCAGGCTCCAGCGATTCTGACGGGGGCACCTCCAGCCGCATCTTTGGATCTTTCCTAACCTGGATGCAGGAGAAGCGCTCGCCGGTCTTTGTCATGGCCACCGCCAACCGTGTGGACCGTCTGCCGGGCGAATTCTTGCGCAAGGGCCGTTTTGACGAAATCTTCTTCGTGGACTTGCCCAACATCAACGAGCGCATCGAGATCTTTCGGATCCACCTGAAGAAGCGGCGGCGCGACATCAGCCGCTTTGATCTGCGCCAGTTGGCCGCAGCCTGTGAAGGCTTCTCCGGCGCGGAGATCGAACAAGTTTTGATTGCTGCCATGTACGAAGCGTTTGCCCAGAACCGCGAATTTACCCAACTGGACATTTTGGCAGCAACGAAAGCAACTCAACCGCTATCTCGCACCATGACGGAGCAAGTGGTAGCGTTGAGGGAATGGGCCCAGCAGCGGGCTCGGCCTGCAGCGGCCTCTGTAGCCGAGTACCAGCGGCTGGAGTTCTAGGAGGAGGTGAGGATCCAAAGCTACCTTGACAGAAGCAGGGACGGCAGGGCCCAAACCTTCCCCAAAGAACAGTGCCCATTGTTTGTGTCGATGTTCCAACCCCTATACAAAGGAGAGAAACACCATGTCTCATTTTAGCACCCTGCGTACCAAAATCACTGACGGTCAAGTCCTGATCAACTCTCTGCGCGATCTCGGCTACACCGTTAAGCTGAACGCCGACGTGCGTGGCTACAACGGCCAGCGTGTTCGCGCTGACATCGTGGCTCAGTTGGAAGGCGACTACGACCTGGGCTGGTCGAAGAATCCCGACGGTTCCTACGACCTGATCGCCGATCTGTGGGGCGTGGCCAAGAAGCACAACCAAACCGAGTTGATCAACTCCATCAACCAAAAGTACGCCGTCAACAAGACCTTGGCCGAGGTGAAGCGTCCTGGCCTGAACAACGCCAACGTTAAAGTGGTGGTGCACTAAGCCGGATCCTGTCTTGCCATCGCTGCAGCGATCTACACCGACTAAGGCTAAGAGGGGCTGGGTTCAGCCCCTACTTTATTGATTCGGTTTTTGTGTTGGATGAGCTGTGATCCAAAGGAGAAACCTAGGCTTCCGTGAGGGCGGCAATGCCGGGCAGCACCTTCCCTTCCAATAGCTCCAGGCTGGCTCCGCCACCGGTGGAGATATGGGTCATTTTGTCGGCCAGGCCCACTTTTTCCACGGCAGCCACCGAGTCTCCCCCGCCGATGATGGTGGTGGCTCCCGCTTGAGTGAGATCGGCCAGGGTGCGGGCAATGGCTTCTGTGCCCAGGGCAAAGCGGTCAAACTCAAACACGCCCATTGGCCCATTCCAGACCACGGTTTGGCACCCCTGCAGGGCGGACTGAAAAGCTTTTACCGATTCTGGGCCAATGTCCAGACCCATCCAATCCTCGGGGATGGCGTGGATGGAAACGGTCTGGGCCTGGGCATCTTTGTCAAACCTATCGGCTACCACCACATCCACCGGCAGCAGCAGCTCCACCCCCCGCTCTTTGGCTTTTTCCATCAGGGAGCGGGCCAGATCCAGCTTGTCGGTTTCCACCAGGGATTTGCCGGTCTTGAGGCCCTGGGCTTGGTAAAAGGTGAAGATCATGCCGCCGCCGAGGAGGAGCTTATCCACCTTCTCCAGCAGCCTCTCGATGACGCCGATTTTGCTGGACACTTTGGAGCCGCCGATGATGGCCGCCAAGGGGCGCCGCGGATTCTCGATGGCGCCGGAGAGGAATTGCAGCTCCTTTTCCACCAGGTAGCCGGCCACAGCAGGCTGGAGGTAGGCGGTGACGCCGGCAGTGGAGGCGTGGGCGCGGTGGGCGCTGCCAAAGGCGTCGTTGACAAACAGGTCGGCCAGTGAGGCCAGCTTGCGGGCAAATTCCGGGTCGTTGTCCTCCTCTTCTGGGTAGAAGCGGACGTTTTCCAGCAGGGCCACCTGGCCGTTTTCCAGGCGGTTCACTACCGCCTCGGCCTCAGGGCCGATGCAGTCGGGGGCAAAGGCGACCGGCTGGCCCAGCAACTGAGAAAGACGGGTGGCCACGGGGGCTAGGCTATTGCCCTCGCGAGCGATCTTAACCGCGCCTGTCTCTTTGTCTTTTTTGACGGGGCGGCCCAGGTGGCTGGCGAGGATCACTTTGGCGCCTGCCTGGGTGAGGGCCTGGATGGTGGGCAGGGAGGCGCGAATGCGGGTGTCGTCGGTGATGTTGCCCTGGGGATCCAACGGGACGTTGAAGTCGGCGCGCACCAGCACGCGCTTGCCGTTTAAATCAAAGCCAGATGACAGCAGGGATCCCAGTGTTTGTTTGGCCATCGTTGTTTTCCCCCGGACTGCAGAAAATCTTTATTTTTTCTTCCGTATGTATCCTACCAGCGATTGGGATCCCGGCAGCGAGACCGATGGGCTCAGGGATCCCCTTGTTCCGCTGCTTTTGCTGGGTCGGCCTTCCGTCTGCCCCTTGGCCCCGGCAATTGTAACGGTTTGCAAATAGAATAAAAATGTTGCTTTGTCGTTACCCTCATGCGTGTTGCCATTGCTGGTGGCGGGCTGGCCGGGCTGGCCTGTGCCAAGTATCTCTGCGATGCCGGGCATCAACCGCTCCTCTTTGAGCGGCGGGATGTTTTGGGTGGCCTGGTGGCTGCCTGGAAAGATGCCGACGGCGACTGGATCGAGACGGGGCTGCACAACTTTTTTGGCGCCTACCCCAACACGTTGCAGCTGTTCCGGGAGCTGGGCATCTCCGATCGCCTGCAGTGGAAGGAACACAGCTTGATTTTCAACCAGCCGGACAAGCCGGGCACCTATTCCCGCTTTGACCTGCCGGATATTCCCGCTCCTTTCAACGCCATTGTCGGCATCTTGCGCAACAACGACATGCTCACCTGGGGGGAAAAGGTGAAGTTTGCCCTGGGGCTGGTGCCGGCCATGATTCGCGGCCAGCGCTATGTGGAGCAGATGGATCGCTATAGCCTCTTGGAATGGCTGCGGCGGCAGGGTATTGACGAGCGGGTCAACACCGATATTTTCATTGCCGTCTCCAAGGCCCTGGCCTTCATCAACCCAGAGGAGATCTCGGCCATGGTGCCCCTGACGGCCTTGAACCGCTTTTTGCAGCAAAAAGATGGCTCTAGGATTGCCTACCTAGACGGCGCTCCCCCAGAGCGGCTCTGCCAGCCGATGGTGGACTACATTGTCGCCCGTGGGGGGGAAGTGCATTTGAAGGCGGCGTTGCAGGACATTCGTCTCAACCTCGATAACAGCGTGGCCGGGTTTTGCTTAGCCACCCCCTCTGGGCCGGTGGAGGTGACTGCCGATGCCTATGTCTCGGCCCTTTCGGTGGATGCCCTCAAGGAGCTGCTGCCGGCGCAGTGGTGGGGGATCCCCTTTTTCCAAAAGCTGCGTGAACTGGAGGGGGTGCCAGTAATTAGCCTGCAGATCTGGTTTGACCGCAAGATTACTCACATCGATCACTCCTTGTTTTCCCGCTCGCCGCTATTGAGCGTGTATGCCGACATGAGCAACACCTGCCGGGCCTATGCCGATCCGGAGCGGTCCATGTTGGAGCTGGTGCTGGCTCCGGCTGCCGAGTGGATTGATCGCGGCGATGAGGAGATCTTTGCCGCCACGCTGGAGGAACTGAAAAAACTCTTTCCCCAGCACCTTACCGGCCCCAACCCCGCCCGCGTGCGCAAGTGGGTGGTGGTGAAAACGCCGCGCTCGGTCTACAAGGCTACCCCTGGCAGACAGCAGTATCGCCCCACTCAAGTTACCCCTATTCCCAACTTCTTCTTGGCGGGCAGCTACACCCTACAGCCCTTCCTGGGCAGCATGGAGGGGGCCATCCTCTCCGGCAAGTGGGCGGCGGAGGCCATCAACAAGGGGATCCCATTTCAACGCGCTTCTGTCTCGGCCTCAACTCTGGCAGCTGCGGGGGTCTAGCTCTCCGCCGTCCGCCTCCTATGCCTTTTGAATCTTTCTTTTCCCCACAACCTCTTCTAGGCTATCCGCGGCGTCCGCTTTCCCGTAGTGTTGATATGTGCCCTCGCCGTTCCTCTTCCTTCTCTATCCTGGCCCTGTGCTCCTGGAGATAGCCAGATGAGTCCGCTTGAGCAATCTTTTGCCCTCTGTCGCCAGATTACGGCCAAGCACGCTAAGACTTTCTACCTGGGATCCCTGCTCTTGCCCCAGTCCAAACGGCGGGCCATCTGGGCCATCTACGCTTGGCTGCGGCAAACCGATGAGTTGCTGGATGGACTGGAAGCCAGCCAGGCAGAGGTGGAGGTCACCCGCAGCAAGCTGGAGCAGTGGGGATCCCATCTGGAGTCGCTCTTCCAGGGAGGCGAGCCGCAAGTCCCCACGGACCTCGCTTTGATCCACACCATCCGCACCTACCGCCTTTCCATCGAGCCGTTTCGCGAGATGCTGCGGGGGCAGAGCATGGACTTGGATACCCAGCGCTACGCCACCTGGGAGGATCTGCGGGTCTACTGCTACCGCGTGGCTGGGGTGGTGGGGCTGATGTGCTCGGAGATCATGGGGTTTGTGCCGGGCCGGGATGGCCGCGAGGAGGCGGTGGCGCTGGGGATCGCCATGCAACTAACCAACATCTTGCGGGATGTGGGAGAGGACGCCCGCCGCGGGCGGATCTACATCCCCCTGGAAGATCTGCGCCGCTTCAACTACTCCGAGCGGGACCTGTTTAACTATGTTATTGACGAGCGCTGGATGGCTTTGATGGACTATGAGATCCGGCGGGCTAGAGAGCTCTATGCCCAAGCGGAACGGGGGATCCCTACCCTGCAGCCGGACTCCCGCTGGCCGGTAGCCGCTTCCTTGATGCTCTACCGGCAGATTCTCAACGCCATCGAGCGCAACCACTACCAGGTTTTTCGCACCCGCGCTTACGTGTCCACTCTCAGCAAGGCATTGGCGCTGCCGGTGGCCTGGTGGCGGTCGCGGCGCTCCAACTACTACGGTTACTAGTAGGGAGCAGCAAGCAGTTCCCCACGGCCGCGGCAGCAGAAAACAAGAAGACCTCTAATACAGCGAAGAAAACCTATGGTAAGCCGTGCCCTGACCCTACCCTATCAGCGAATCTGGGAAGACAGTTTAACCATCTTCTGGCGCGACTGGCTGGATCTGCGGGGGCGAGTTTGGCAGGTGGTGGCCTCGGGGCTGGTGGCTCCCCTCATCTACATTGTTGCCTTTGGGGTGGGCCTAGGGGGATCCCTGCGGGCCGAAGCTTTGGCCGAGGTGGCCGGATCCACGGCGGCAGGTTCTTATTTGCGCTTTATCTTGCCGGGGATGGTGGCTCTTTCAGCCATGACCATCAGCTTTGCCGGCACCACCTTCTCCATTTGTGGATCGCGGCTATTTACCAAGAGCTTTGAAGAGCTGCTGCTGTTGCCGGTGCACCCCTTGTCTTTGCATCTGGGCAAGGTGCTGGCGGGCATTGCCCGCGGCCTGCTGACGGCCTTGGGGGTGTTGGCGGTGGGGGTGCTGGGTACGGGGGCCTGGGGCCTGCTTCACCCCTTGTCGCTGTTGGTTCTACTTTTGGATTGCGCCGTCTTTGCCGGCATTGGGGTAATTGCTGGCTTGAAGGTGCCCAGCCTGGAGAGTGTGGGCGTGCTAACCAACTTTTTGATTACGCCCATGTCTTTCCTAGGGGCCACCTTTTTCGATCCCGCCCAGTTGCCGACCTACCTGCAGGTGCTGGTCTATTGCCTGCCCCTTTCCTACGCCAGCATTGGCATGCGGGCAGCCGCCTACCAGCCGCTTGCGGAGTTTCCCTGGTACACGGTGGGAGTTTTGGGCGGCTTGGCGGTAATCCTGGCTTTTGTGGGAGCTTATCTGTTTTCCCACCAGCAGGACTAGCTGCCCTTGCCAAATACTTCTGGGTAGCGAGCCAGCTGCTCTTGCAAATCTTGGTTGTAGCGCAGAACAAGCACGCGGTAGCCCCGTCCCTGCAGCTGCGAGCGCAGTTGGCGATCCCGTTCCGCTTGGGCAGGCTGGTCGTGGACTGGGCCATCGCAGAAGATGCAGATGTTGGGGCTGTAGAAGAAGTCAACGACGCAGTCGGGATCGGCAATGGCTTTCTGGGCATCCTCAGGCAGCCGATACCCTCCTGCTGCCAGCGTTTCGAGAAAGCGGCGCTCCAGTTCAGAGCGAGGGTCCAGGAGCTGGCGCAGCCACTCCAGGTGCTCTTGACGGGAGCGGCCCAGGGAGCGCAGCTCGGTGCGGCTGTTGGCCAGCAGGCCCAAAAGATCCCGGATCTGATAGCGGTCAAGCTGCAGCGCTTCCCGTTGGTTGGCATAGCTGAGCAGGCATTCGTAGCAGGCTGCTCGGCATTCGGGCCACAGGTCTTGGATCCCGGCCTCTGAAAGCTGGAAGTGACAGATCTCCAGCGCCACTTGGGCCACTTCCGCTAGAGCCTGGGGCTCTTCCACCAGGCGCCGCAGGACGCCAGCGCCCCCTTCTGCTGTTTCGTAGAAGAGCATGGCCTGATGGGATCCCTGGCCGATGCACTCGGCGGCCAGCTCTGTCTCTTCTAGCTCAAAGGTCTCTTCGATCCCTCGCTTGAGGGCATAGCGCAGGGTGGTCTCCAGGGCCTGCGGATTCTCCACCCCTGGCTGAACTAGGCGCACCAGCAACAGGTTTTGGGTACTGCGCACCGCCAGGCGAATGGACTGCAGGGGGACTGGGTTGGACGAGCCTGCCCTGTTCCGCTCAAGCTGATCTCGCGAGGGAACTTCCCCATTTTCAAAGTTGACCAAAAAGCCGCGCCCTCCACTTCCCCGCCAGCCGTGGTTGATGCGTAGCAGGGTGGCCGCCGGGGCATAGCGCAACTGCAGCAGGGGAGTTTGTCCGCTCAGCACATCAGCTTCTTGGACGCGGTAGCCAGAGCTTTCGGGAGCAAACTGGAAGAAGGTCTGCAGCTCGTAGCCTTGCCGCCGCCGCTCCTCTTCGTCAGCTGTGATGCGATCCCGCCGCCGCATGCGCACATTGGGCATTTCCAGAAGCTGGGTAAAGAGGCTGTTTTGCCCATCGAACTGGGTGCCGCAGACGGGGCAGCAATCCAGGTGGGGATCGGCAAAGGCCCCACAGCTAAAACAGAGCTTGTGGCTACTTTTGCGCTCCTCCAGGCCGCCGGGCGGAGCCTGAAACGCCACTGCTTCCCACTGGCAGCCCTCATGGTAGAGGAAGTTGTGGGGAGCAAACTCGCGGATAGCCAAAAAGCGAGGCCGGGCGATGAACTCGCCCTCGCTGCCGCGGGGCACCCAGGCCCGCACCGGCAAGGCAGGGAAGTTGTAGCCGGGCAAGAAGCCTTCGCTAGCCAAATAGCGGTAGGGATAGAAGTCGCTTTCCTCCCGCTGGGTTCCAATCTGCAGCAGCAAGTTGCGCTGGCGCAGGGCTTCTTGCTGGCGGCGCTCGGCTTCCTGTTGGTCTTTCTTTTGGCGAGTCGTCTGGAGCTGGCGGTTAGCGGCTTCCAACTGCTGCGTGGCAGCCCGATAGAGCTCTCGCCAGCGATCGAAAGCTCGGTCAAAAGCCTGGGGTGCCTCTTCAATGACCTGCTGAAGCCAGCGCTCGCTAAACCAGCCGCTTTTATCTAGGAGTTGGCGATCGGCGGCCAGCAGCTTCTGCACCTGCTCCTTCACTTGTTGGCGGGCAGACTCCTCAAGTTGGATTTGCTGGGCCACTGTCTCCCTGAGGGGCAGCTCTTCCCGATCCGCGTCGATGACGGTTTCAATGGAATTGCCTAGGGGCAGGCGCACCTGAGCCAACCAAACGGCGTGGATGTGAGCGCGCAGCAGCGATTCGTTGGCTAGATCCAGGCGGGGAGGGCGCACGCGACCGGCCACCATCTCGGGGCGGCGGCGGAAGTAGTACTGGTCGTGGCTATTGAAAGCCCCGCAATAGGTGATGATGAGTCCCGGCTGCCCCTGGCGGCCTGCCCGACCGCTGCGCTGGGCGTAGTTGGCGGGTGTGGGGGGCACGTTGCGCAGATGCACCAGATCCAAATCGGCAATATCGACCCCCAGCTCCAGGGTGGGCGAGCAGATTAGGTAGGGAAGGCGGCGATCCCTCTCCTCGCCGCGAAAGCGCTTTTCTCGCCGCTCCCGCTCCCCTAGGCGAACCACCTGAGCCGTGTGCTCTCTGGCCTCCAGGGATCCCAGCCCTGCTGCCCCGGCCTGGTAGAGGCGCTGGAAAAAGAGATTAACGGGGCGGCGGGCAGAGGAGTAGCCGCTCTGCTCGGCCCGGCGGGAATACAGAGGATCTGGCGGCGGCGAGCCATCGCCCAGGCACCAGCGCAGACAGCCAGCGTTGAGCTGGTAGGCTTCCTGGCCATTCTCCGAGTGGCGCCGCAGCAGGTCGTAGCTAACTAGGAGAGAAAGCAGGGATCCCAGAAGCTCGTCGTAAGCTTCTCTGGTCAGCTCGAGATACTTGATGAGAAAGCGCCCAATAGCGCTGCGGTGGCCCAGGCTGAAAGTTGTTATGTCCTTTCCGTCGCAGCTTTGGCGGGCAAACCAGGTGGCCGTCCGCAGCTCGTCGTACTCTTCTAGGCCCCAAAACTCGTTGAGATGTTGCTCGGCCCGCCGGCGCAGCGTTCTCTGGGGTTCTTTCTCGAGCAGACGGACATCGATGGCCAATTTCCGCCGAAACTGATCCAATACGGCCCGCAGCAGGCCCTCTCGCTTGCCAACGGTTGCTTGGCCAAACCAGGGGTGAAGGGAAGCCAGGGCAGGGCTTTGGCAAAGCTCTTCGAGCCCGCGGTATTCGATTTTCAGCAGCCCCACCTGTTCCAGGTTGGGATGGGTGACCCGCCAGCCGCGCCGCAGATCTTCGTAGAGACGGTATTCTGTCAGGTCTGTAAAGGTCTGCCAAACGTCCTGAGCAAGGGAAGACTGGGGATCCAAATCGGGGTTTTGGGTAATGTCGGCAAGGCTCAAGCCTGAGGCCTGCACCACTGCCGGGGCTACCTCTGAGAAGTCCAGCTCTTTTTTCTCCTGCAGGGCAGCATAGAGCGCGGCCCGCAGAAGGGCCACATGCACAAAATCGTTGAAGTGGCCGGCCTGCAGGGAGGCGTCCTGGCGGTTGTCGGTAAAAGTCAGCAGCTTGCTGCAAGCGGCCTGGGTTTGCTCGGCATGGCGCAGCAGGGAGGTGGCAAGGATGGTGGTGGCGCTGGAGCGGCCTTCGCTGGAGAGGGAAGCCAGCTTGACAAACTCCCGCTCGCGGCCACTGTAGTACTCGCCGCAGGCCAGGCACAGGGAAAAGGGGTGGGGCTGCCACCACATCTTCTGCGCCTCCGCCTGGGGGTACTCGGAAAAGGAGCCATCCGGGCGCACCCAGACGGCTTGGGGGACGCGCTTTTTCCAGTGGGGTTTGAGCCGGTTTTCAGGGGTGTACCAATCTTCCGGGATCTGCTCCAGCGACCACTCGTTGTCAAGAGGATCCAAGCTGAGGTAGCCGGCCTGCTGGTCTTCGCCTTCCTCAACCTCTTCCCCCAGAGGATAGGGCAGGAAGTGAGTCTTTGACCTGAGGACGTGGTAGTAGTCCTGGCCACAGTGGCGGCAGAACTTGACGGGGAAAAACAGCTTTCCTTCCCCTGCTTGCACTTGTCCTTCCAGGGAAAATTGCCGCTTTTCCCGACTTTCCAGGGTGGCATAGAGGGTGCGGCCCTGGGAGATAAACTGGTGCAACTTCAAGGCCGGGCCGCGGCTAGAGCCCTCCCGCAGGCTGCTGGGGTGGGCCAGAAACTGGCGTAGGGACTCGGTGCAGCTCTCAGGGGTAGTGCTGGTCAGCTCTGCCAGTTGGGCGGCCACCTTGGAGAGCTCCCTGGGCACGCGGCGCTTGAGGCTGCCGTCAGGACTCTCCAGGCCCAGCTCGTACTCCAGCCAGCGCATTAGGGGGTGGCGGCGCAGGGTGGCCAGGTCTGTTGGCCAGGGCGGATCGAGGGCGTTCTTTAGCTCTGCTGGGGTGGGGGGGCCGCCTTCGCTGAAGGGAGCCAGGGTTTCTTCAATAACATCCTCCAGCTCAAAGCAATGGCCGAAAAAACGGCTGGCAAAGGCGGCTACAGTCTGGCGGCGCTCCTGGGCGTCGGCTTCTGGTCGGGAGATCATGGTGGCGCTGGTGCCGATGTGAACCAAGTCCTTGGCGGCGCAGCGTCCCTTGAGGCGGCGAACCAGCATCGCCACATCGGCCCCCTGCCGGCCTCGGTAGGTGTGCAGCTCGTCAAAGACCAGAAAGCGCAGCCCTCCCATCTCGGGATTCAAAAACCGCTGATCTTCAGGACGAACCAGGAGGAGTTCTGCCATCACATAGTTGGTGAGCAGAATTTGAGGTGGATCCCGCCGTAGCTGGTCTCGTTCGTTTTCCGAAGTTTCCCCGGTGTATCTGGCAAAGCGCAGCGGAAAAGGGCGATGGTAGGCGCGCTCGTAGCGCTCGCGCAGAGTTTGTAAAGACTGGTATTGGGAGTTAACCAGGGCGTTCATGGGATAGACCACCAGGGCCGTCACCTGGCCCAGGGATCCCCCCTGGCGAATCCAGTTGTCAATGATGGGCAAGAAGTAGCAAAGGCTTTTGCCAGAGCCGGTGCCGCTGGTAACGACAAAACTCTTGCCTGCTAGGGCCTTGGCAACAGCTTCCTCCTGGTGGCGGTAGAGGCGGAAGGGTCTGCCATCCTCAAAGCGGAAAATGCGGGCTGTTTCTTGGGCAATGCGCTCCGCCTCGGCCAACTCGTCAACGGTTGGACCAGATACATAACTAGGGCTGAGCTGGAGGAGGGGTTCTGGCCAGAGGTGGATCCCTTCCTCTAGAGCTTGCTCTACAAACGCCTGGGCTTGGGGATCGGCAATGAGAAAAAAGGAGCGGACAAAATCGCGATAGTCGTCCAGAACAGTGGCGTGGAGATCAAAGATGGTGGACATCGAATCTGCCCTTAAGGCCCGCTTGGTTAGCTCAAGCCTAGCTTGAAGATGCCGCAAGTGGTGTTTGAAACCGCACCCACCAAGATCTACGGCCCGCTAAACGGCAAAAAGATATCTCCGAAGTGGGATCGGCAATGCGCCAGCTTCCCCCACACCTCCAGTACCCGCCGACGGCTGCAGCGTTCTCCGAATGCAGGAACCAGAATCCCTTGCCTTTAGGCAGGGGGTATGTCAAGAGAAAACTGGTCTGCAGAAGGCCACCTCTGCCTCATGGACGAATAACCCGCAATCCTAGATGCGCCTCGTAGCCATCGAAGTCACTGTCGTGGTGGAGGAGCGGAACATTGTTCTCAATGCACCAAGTGGCAATCAAACTGTCTATTGTTTTGCGCACCGTCACGCCTTTGCGACACAACAAGCGAAAGTTCTGCGCACTTTTCACCGCCAGGGAGGGGTTAACCATTTGCACCTGATGCAATTTCACCAGAGCACAGCGAGCCTGCTCGAAATCGGCATCTTTGCGAAAGCCCTGCAAGACTTCTGCCAAAATCAGGTCGCCCACCAGGATAAGAGTTTGATCCAGGGCCCAATCCAGATAGTCGGTGTGAAGCGATGAAATGCCGTTGAAGTAATCAATCCAGATGGTGCTGTCCACCAGGATCATCCTCAGTCCTGCAGGCACGACAGGCGTTGCTGATGCAAATTGCCCTCCCATTTCAACTTGCCGCGTAAGTTGCGGATCTCAGCTTGCTCGTGTAGGCGAATCAGGACACGCAGCGCTTCGTGAATCACCTCGCGCTTGGTCTTGAGGCCGGTTACCTGGCGGGCACGCTCGATCAGGTCGTCATCCAGGACGATGTTGGTGCGCATGAGGAGCCACTTGTGTGTATAGAAATGCAGATCTATGTGTATTCTAAGCTTTTATTGAGTGCTGCGCCAGCTTCTCCCACGCCTCCAGCACTAGACGGCGGGTGCGGTATTCGCCGTATTGACGTATCTCCTTCTCCTTCAGCACGCGAAAGGTTTCGCCGGGGAAGGTGCTAGCAGCGCGGGTAGCGTAGCCAGCCGGGTCGAGCGGGTCTGCCACCTCTTCCCGCGGGTCGAGTATGTCTTCCAGTTCGCGTTCGGTGAGGTCTGCCGGGTCGAGGATGTAGCGCAGTTGCTTGCGCGTCAGGCCGTAGAGCTGGGCGTAGTACGCATCGAGTTCGGCACGCAGCACCGCGCGGCGGTCTTCGTCCCAGCGAAAGGGCGGAAAGGGGATGCCTTTCTGCGGGTTGGTTTCGATCTCCGGGTAAGCGCTGATCCAGGATGGCAGGCGCCCTTCATGCCCGCCGGTAGCGATACGGTTCGCATCCCATGCAGCATGGATGGCTGCCCGCAGTCCGTCATCAGCTTCGTTCCACACATCGTCGGCGAAGGGCTTGAGATCCCAGGCAGTATAGGTCAGTTCCAGTGCGCGCGGCACAATGAAGGCGAGATCGGCGGGGGTGTAGGCAGTGGGGGGAAAAATAGGGAGTTGGCGGAGGATGAAGAAAGTAAGATGCGTCCCACCAATTTTCTGGCGCAATGCCCAATCAAAAATCAGGACATTTAGATTGGCTAGAAAACACGAGAGATGAATAGCCGAAATCTCACCCGTAAGGACTATGGGCATCGTATGTCCTACCCCAACTCTGGGCAGCAGGCTGAAGATGGCAGTGCGCTCGTTAGTGGCGTTAGTAACATCGCGGAATCCCACCAGCCAGCCGCGCCGCCAGTCGCCCAGGCGGGCTTGCACTTCTTCGGCGGGCACCCAGTACCAGGGCAGAACGACGAAGTGCGGATCGGCGTGCTGGTGCTCATCAGGCGTGGGCAGTTGGGTGCTGGAGCGGTCGCGCACGCCCTCATAGGTGCCGTAGCGGTGGTCATAGTGCCAGATCATCTTGGCTTCGTAGAGGGGGAGGTAGCCCTCACCCCCGGCCCCTCTCCCCAGGCTTTGGGAGAGGGGAGAAGGATGCTCGTAGGAATGGGCAGTGACATAGGCAGCAATTTCTTGGAGGACTTGTTCTGTGCGGTCGAGTATCTGGTCATTGGTAAAGCGCAGAATGGCAAAGCCATGTTCGCGCAGGATTTCCTCCCGCAAACGGTCGCGTTCCTGCTGAGTGGGTTCGCGGTGCACGGCGCCATCTATCTCAATGATCAGGCGGGCATCGTCACAGAAGAAGTCGGCGATGAATTGTCCAATCGGATGTTGACGTCGGAATTTTCGGCCTAGCAGCCGACGGTCACGCAACAATTCCCAGAGCAGGCTTTCGGCGGTCGTCGCCTCGCGACGCAACTGCCGCGCCCTGGCAATCAGTTCCTGGCTGGCCTTGGGTAATTCGTACCCTCCTTCTCCCGCAGCGCGAGAAGAGAGGTCGGGGGCTGCGATCCTTCCCCCCTCTCCCGCATCGTGGGAGAGGGGGCTAGGGGGTGAGGGCACAAACACATTCCCCACCAGCCGGTAACCTTGCTTTTCCAGCTCTGCACGGGTGCGGAAGAGGTGCGAGTCGTTGGACATGTGGAACATCGCCATGAAGCGCACGTCCCAAGGGTTTTCACCCGTGCGTTCGTTCACCAGTACCGGCACGCGCTCGTAGATAGCTCTGGTCAGGTCGGCATCCTGGCGAGTGCGGAAGACGGGCAGGGTGCGGGTGTTGGGGTTGATGCGGGCGATGTCGGTGGCGCTCAGGCGAAAGGCACGGCGCGGGTCGCGCAGATGTTCGGTGCGGGTGGCGAAGAAGGTAAAGGTGGTGGCGTCGGTCTGGGTACGGCTGCCAGTGAGGGTGAGCAGGCAGAATTTGTAACTGCGATGTACGCCGGGAAAGAGCGCTTCACGGTTTTCAAAATCGAACAGACTGGCCAGTTGTCCCTGTTCTACCAGATCGGCGAAGAAGAACTGATTGGTGGCGTCGGTGGCGATGCCGGTGGGGACGATGATGCCCGCCCGTCCCCTCAGCAGGTGACGCACGCGCTCGGCAAAGACGGAATAGGTGTTGATGTCGCCGCGGCCGGTGAGGGGATATTGACCACTGCCCCGTAAAAAGCGGCTGGTGCTTTCGGCGCCGTGCAGGGCACGCTGGTAGTCCTGCCAGAGGGCGGGGTTGGTCTTGGGTAGGTCGGCGATCAGCCGTTCGCGGGCGGCGGCATTCGGAGCCCGAGCAATGGCGGTATTGCGGCTGGCAAAGAACTCTTCTTCCTGCAACTTGATGCGTTCCCAGGGTGGATTGCCGAGGATGACATCGAAGCCGCCACTTTCAAACACCTCCGGGAACTCCAGCGGCCAGTGGAAAAACCGGTTCTCGACGGCGAGGGCCTGAGCAGTGGCAAGGGCCTGGGAGGGGGTTCTCTCCTGCAGTCGATCAGCCACGGCTTGGGTGGTAATGGCCCTAGAGAAGTCAGGGATCAAGGGCTGGAAAAAAGCGGCTGTCCACAGGTTGCAGGCTTCCACTAGCTTTTGGTGTTGCGGGTCTTGGCAGTAGCGGCTGTAGAGCTGCTGCTTGCGGCTAACCTCTGCCGGGGAGTTGTCTGGAATGGCTTCTAGCTTCTGTCGCTCCTGGCTAAGCTCAGCCACCACCTGGTCAGTGTCAAAAGCAAGGGAAAGCTGCCCTGTTTGCAAACTCTGGCACTCGGTGCGATTGCGCTGCTTTAGCGAGCGGGCAGCCTCCTTGGAGTCAGCGCTAACCGGGGTAAAGGCTTCATCGGGGATGCCCTTTTCCAAAATCGCCAAATCCAAGACACCCACCAGCGAATCGCCGCACTTGATGTGGTGATCCAGGAAGGTGAGGGGCTTGCCGGCGCAGTGGGCCTCCAGCCACAGGGCCACGCGGCAGAGTTCCACTGCCAAGGGGTTTTTGTCTACGCCATAGATGCAGTGGCTCACCACGTCGCGGATGGCCTCGCGGACGCACTCGGGGGCAGGTTCCTCTTCCCCGGTGCGGATTTTGGCCAGCTCTTTGCCCAACCTGCGGGCGGCAGCAAGCAGGAAGTGACCGGATCCGCAGGCGGGATCACACACACGGATGGACAAAATCGCTTGCTCTTTTTCCTCAGGTGGGCGAGCGGCTTTCAGCCGTTCTTCAATCACTGGCTCCAGCGCCGAGCGGATGAGTTCGGCCACTAGCTCCGGCGGGGTGTAGTAGGAGCCTGTGCTCTTGCGCTCTGAGCCGTAGCTCAACTCAAAGCGAGGCGCCCCTTGCCCAGTTACAATCTGAGGCTGGTAGTCGAGCAAGCTTTCGTAGACGGATCCCAGTTCTTCTACATCCAGCGCCGCGTAGTTGACCCGCCGAAGGGGAGAGGTGGGGTTTTCTCGGTAGTAGGCTAGGTGCGAAAAGGCTTGCAGCAGATCCCGGTTGCTCAGGCTGCACTCATCCAGCTCCAGAGGGGCAAACAGCTCTCCGTTGAGAGGAGCAGCCCCCAGCAGCTCCGCCAGCTCCTCTTGGGAAAGCACCCTCCAGAGCACCCGCAAGCTGCACCAGAGATCCTCGTGTTCGTCTTGGGCACTTTGCCGATCCAAAAACCGCCGCAGCCGCGTCACGCTGTAGTGCTCGCGATAGAGCGCCGCGCTGCTCATCAACCCCCGCTCTTCGGAAACCAAGAGGAACAGGAACCGGTAGACCAAGCGCAGCAGTTGGCGGTAGAGCTCCCTGGGATCCGACAAGAGCCGCGCTCTCAGCCTCTGGTTCTTGGGATGGGCCAGGAACCCATTTGCCAGCAACCTGATGCACTCCTCAACCCCCTCCCGCAGCCGTTCCCGTACCCGGCCACCCTGCTCCAGGGCCTGTTGGTAGTACTTTTCCAGCAGACAATCCCCTGCTAGCTCTGCCGTTTGGGGCAAGCGGCTGCGGTGCAGCAGCCGAAAGAGGATGGCAAAGTCGTTAAACCGCTGCTCCTCTAGGATCTGCTTCAGGTCAAACTCCACATAGGCCTGCCGACGCGCATAGGTGGAGTCCCGCAGGAGGCGCAGGGTCAATCCGTTGGTAACAATGCCCCAGAGGTGCTCGCTGCGGTTGAGATACTCCTGCAGCAGCGAGTGGGGTGCCAGGCGAGGCCGGCCAGAAGCCGGCACGCGGCCCAGCTCCTGGCGCGCGCCGACGATGTGCACCGGTGGCGCGTCTTCCGCCTCGCCCATGCGATGCGAGATGGGGAAGTTCATTCCGTCCACCTCGCAGGCGCGCGGTTGATAGCGCACCTCGATCCCCAGCAAACTGAAGAAGGGGATCGCCCAGGCATCGCGGGTGATGCTGGTGGCGAGATCGCTTTCGGGCAGGCGCTGCAGGCGGCTCTGGAAGGCCTCCCAGTACTTTCGACAATCGGCAAAGACCGCGGCAATCTCTTCGACTGGGCCGCGCTTGCTGTTAAAGCCGAAGTCTTCTGGCTTCTGTCCTGGCAGATCCCCTGCCAGCAGCTTTTCGAGAATATCGGGCCCCAACAGGCCTCCTTCGATGCGTACCCCAGAAAACTCGCTCATCGGCAAACCACCGGTTGGAGAACAAGGAGTCCTAAAAGATCGGGGGGAAGCTGCGGCTTCACCTTCAGCCCCCGCCCCTGTAGGGACACGGCTTGGCGGATGCGCCTATGGGCAGCCTCCAGCTCAGCAGCACGCTGCAAAATCCGCTCCCGCGCCGCCTGCTGCAGCCGGTGATCCCTTCCCCAGTTTTCCTCTGTCTCCTGCCACGGGCCGAGACAGGCCAGGAGATGCTGAACCAGCTCCCGCTTTTCCGCTAGCGGTAGGTTCTCATCCGGCTTGGCCGTGGCCAGCAGTTGGAGAGCTGCGCCCGTCTCCAGCCAGCGGGCCTCGCCGCTCTCCAGGCCAACACCGCCTAGCACCAGCACCTCTTCCGCCAAGAGAGGCTGCCCCTGGGGTTGCTCCACCAGGTAGCGCACCCGCAGCAGCAGTAGAGTTGTAAGATCAACTACCGCTCGGGTGCGTAGAGCGCCGCAGCGGGAGACGACAGCATCCCCTTTCTCTGGGTTGTCGAGGGCTTCCTCCAGCAAAAACTGGGCCAGGGCAACCACGACGCGGTGGTTGCGGCCAATGTATTCGGCACCTTCGGGCGTGGGCGAGTCGAAGCTGATTAGCCAGCGCCCGCCTTTGGGAGAGGGCAGGGCCAGGCGAATGGCTTCCGGCAAGGTGGCAGTGGCTTCGGAGCCGACGCTAACCTGGTAGACCCCCGACCGCTTCCCTGGGGTTATGGCTAGGTTGAGGCGCTGGGCGGCAGCCAGGAAGAATTCGCGCACAGCTTCGGGATCCCCTAGCACGGCATCGGTGGCCTCCAGCTCCCGCTGCACTGCCTCAGGCTTGAGGGCCCGCTGGGCAAAACGGGTGCGGTTGCGCCGCTCCTGTTCGACAGAGCGATCCCAGCGCCGGTGAAACTCATCCACTTCCGGCACGCCAAGATCGAGGGTTAGCTGGCGCTCGGCGGACCAGTGTCCCTTGCGCAGGAAGAGGGCTTCGAGCACAGCCTGGGTAACGCTTTCGCTAGCCTCCGGCACAGGCACGTGGGTGCCCAGGGTGCGGTGGATCTCCCGCGCTTTGTTGAGCAACACCTCCAGTACCACGCCATCTACGGGGTTGTCGCGGCCAAAAAAGCGGATGACCTTGACCCGGCTGGCCTTTTGGCCGTAGCGATCCACCCGGCCCTCCCGCTGCTCCAGCCGATTGGGGTTCCAGGGCAGGTCGTAGTGGATGACGGCTGTAAACTTTTCCTGCAGGTTGATCCCTTCCGAGAGGCAGTCGGTGGCCACCAGCACCCGTGGTCGGTCAACTTCCAGGTTCGCGATCTTGGCCTCCCGCTCCTCGTCTCCCATCCTGCCCGTTACACAGGCTACTTGGGCTGGGGATCCCAGCTGTTGCCGAAGGTAACTGTCCAGATACTCCGCAGTGGCAACGTAGCGGCACCAGAGGATGGGATGAAAACCTTCCTGAAGCAACTTTTTCACCAGCTCGATGGCCCGCGCCAGTTTGGTGTCGTGCTCTGGGCCCTGGAGCTGTTTGGCCAGACGGGCCAGGGCCTGCAACCGGCGGCGGTCGCTATCCGGCAGGGTTGGGTCTGCGGCTTCAAGAGCTGGCGTTGGCAGCTCATCGTCGGTACGCTCTTCTGCCGACTCGAACACCCAGCGGCTCAGTTCTGCCTCAACCTCTTCTTCTGCCTCCAGGGTTGCTCCGCTGCGATTGTGCAATGCCGCTACTGCTGCCGCCGGGCTGGACATTACGCAGCGCAAAAGGGCCAGCGCTCCCCAGTAGCGCACTCGCTGCTGGCGCTTCTCTAGTTGCTGCCCTGTGCACACCAATTCCGAGCAAAACCCATAGGTGTCCTCGAACAGCTTGCGCTGCCCCTCAGAAAGGGTGTAGGTTTCATCTTCAGCTTCCCGGGTTGGAAAACAGGTGAGCTCCTGCCAAGTTTCCCGAATATCTCGCCGCGTGCGCTGGACAAAATGACGGGCTAGCTGGACGCGTTGGTCTTCGTTGAGATCCTGGAGATCCCATGTCTCGAACTCGGGCCGCAGCAGCCCCAGCAGCGAGCGGAAGGCCTCTTCGACACCGCTGTGGGGAGTTGCCGTCAGCAGGATCAGGTGGCGGTTGGGGTTTTGGGCCACCGCTTTGAGCAGACTGTGGCGCTCCTGCTGGTTTTTGCCATGGGCCGCCGCTGCCCCATGGACTTCGTCGGCAATGACCAGCTCAGGACAAAATTGCAGAAATGGGTGGCGGTTGCGCTCGGTCTTGACGAAGTCAATGCTGGCCACCTGGACAGGAAAGTGCTCGTAGAGGCTGCGCCCAACAGGGGTTTTTCGCTCCAATTGCCCCACCGTTCCCGAGCGGATGACCACTGGCTCCAGGTTAAACTTCTCGGCCAGCTCGCTGGCCCACTGCTCGCACAAATAGGGGGGGCACAGGACACAAAGGCGTCGGATCTCGCCGCGATCCAAAAGCTCCCTGGCTATCAGCAGCGCCTCGATGGTCTTGCCCACCCCTACGTCGTCGGCAATCAATAGCCGCACCGGATCGAGGCGCAGCGCCATGAGCAAGGGCACAAACTGGTATACCCGTGGCCGAATCGAGAGGCGCCCCAGAGAGCGAAAGGGAGTTGCGCCCTCCCGTAAAATCAGCCGGGCCGCCTGCCAGAGGAGAAGGGTACTGGTGGCATCGGCAGGATGATCCCCAGAGGGCCAAGGAAAGGCGGTAGGCTCCACTCGCTCGAAGGGCAAGGTGCCGCCCACAAGGTTCATCAGGTGTCGGTGAATGCAAACCGCATCTTCTGGGGTGCCGGTGAGGGGCCGCAGCACCACAATTTCTTCTGAATCAGCGGGGAGCACCACCCACTCGCGGTTGCGGCAGCGGACAATCGATCCAGGATGCATGCAGCCTCCATCGGGGGCGCACTAAGATAAAGCTAAGTAGCCTCACACCCATCCCTCTTCGGCGTTGGCACGAGTAGGGCCGTGGTTTCTTTCCTAACCTACACGCAGTACCACCTGAGCTGTCAGTGGCTTCATCAGCAGGGAATCTGGGACATAGTCCGTGCTCTGGCGGAGAGAAACCACCTTTCATTATCTTTTTTGATTTTTTGATGATGTTGCTCGTCTTGCCCCACAACAGACGTGCAGAGCATAGCTTTGCAAGAGTTAGCGCCTCGGCTTGTAAGGTGGAGCGATCGGTTGTGTTAGTCTTAACTCCACAGGGAGCGATTGGGCTGCTTTTCGGCCCCGTGCTGAGTTCTAGAGTGGGCACATGAGCGACAAACAGTTGGATGATTTGCAAGAGGCTATGAGCACCGCGGGTCGCTCAATCAAGAAAGCAGCCCGACGGGGAGCCTATGAAACTGCCCAGGCCATCGGAGAGGAGCGGCGGCGCATCCGTATTCGCACCTTGGATGGCACCGACATTCGCGGCAAGGTGTTTCTGGAGGGGACGGAGTTCGAGCGACGGGTCTCCAGCTTGCTCAACGACGAGCGCACGTTTGTTCCCTTAACCGACTCAGAAATATTTATCAATGGCCGCCGTGTTGCCCATGCGGAGTTTATCTGCGTCAACAAAAACGCCATTTCCTACGTGCTTGAGGAATAGGCACCCAGTCAGGTCTGTCAACTAACCGTTTGGTTTTTTGGGGTGGATGGCTGTTCTGACCTTTGTCTTCTTTCATGAACCCTTCCCTTGTCTCTGACGGATTACAGGCCGGTGAGGTGGGATCCCTGGTCAGCTTGCGTGGGGTTGGCAAGCGCTACCCCAGCCCGTCTGGGGAATTGGTGGCGCTGCGGGATATCAATCTGGAGGTGCAGCGGGGCGAGTTTATCGCCTTGATTGGCCCTTCCGGTTGCGGCAAAACCACGCTGCTGCGTATTTTGGCGGATCTGGAGCAGTCCAGCGAGGGATCCGTGTCCATTGCAGGACGAAGCCCCCGACAGGCCCGGCAGGAGCGGCTCTACGGCTATATTTTCCAGGCCCCGACCCTGCTGGAATGGCGCACGGCTTTGCAGAATGTGATGTTGCCGCTGCAGGTGATGCACCTCTCCAAACGAGAGCGTCAGGAGCGGGCCAAAGCGATGTTGCAGCGGGTGGGGCTGGGGAACTTTTTGCACAGCTACCCCTGGCAACTGTCTGGAGGTATGCAACAGCGGGTTTCGCTGGCGCGGGCCTTGGTCTTTGACCCCGAGCTGCTGTTCATGGACGAGCCCTTTGGGGCCCTAGACGAGATCACCCGCGAGAAAATGAACCTGGAGCTGCTGCGCCTCTGGGAGACTACCCAAAAAACCGTCTTTTTCGTTACCCACTCCATTCAAGAGGCGGTATTTCTCTCCACCAGAGTGGTGGTGATGACCCCCAACCCCGGCCAAATTGCCAAGGTGATCCCGGTAGATCTCCCCCAGCCACGCGGCTTCGAGACCTGGCGCTCCACCCGCTTCTTTGAGCTGACAGGAGCAGCGCTGGAAAGCTTAAGGGAGGTCTTCCGCCAGGACTGACCCCCTGCAAGTCAATTCCAGCAAGGGTAGGATGAGACAGAGCCGGCCTCAAGCCCCCCTTGGGATCACCGACGCGATGAGCAGCACCCGTTATCCGTTTGAGCGTGTTCGCGAGCACTTGCTCTTCCAATCCTTGGAAGATGCCGAGTGGAAGGCGCTGACGGCAGCCCTGTTGCCCAGCCGCTTCTCTCCTGGCCAGGTGATCTTTCAAGAGGGGGATCCCAGCAGTGACCTGTACATGATCCTCAGTGGAGTGGTGGAGCTGCGTCGCCAATATGTGCGACATCCGGGAGATTATTGGCTGGCTACGCTGCACGCCGGGCGTTTGTTTGGGGAACTTTCTCTGCTGACGGGGCGGCGGCGCTCCTTTACGGCAGTGAGCATGACCGAGGTGCAAACCCTACGCCTTTCCACCGAAGGGCTGATCCTGCTGCCCCTGGAAGTACAGGTGAAACTCTACCGCGCCTGGAGCCAGATCATCAGCGAGCACCTTTACTGGCTGGATAGTATGTTCACGGATCTTCTGGAGCAGCGAGGGGTAGAAAATGTAGCCTCGGCTATGGCTCTGCTGCACCAGCGCTATCCCGCTTGAAAGAGGCTCAATCCCTGCTCCGCATAGGTTTGCAGGTCAACGTCCACGAAGACAACCCCTTGGATCCCAAATTTTGTCTTCAGAATGTTCAGGGGTTGCGATATCATGTGCTAAGCAGCAGCCCCCAAGAGATTTCAAGCAGCGAGGTCAGGAGCAGTGGTTAGGGTAGCCATCAACGGGTTTGGTCGCATTGGTCGCAACTTTTTGCGCTGTTGGCTGGGTCGCTCCCAGTCCAACCTGGACATTGTTGCCATCAACGACACCTCAGATGCTCGCACGGCTGCCCACCTGCTCAAGTATGATTCCATCCTTGGGCCGTTGCAGGGAGCAGACGTTGAGCCTGCAGAAAACGGTTTGGTGGTGAACGGCAAGCATATCTATGCCGTTTCCGACCGCAACCCCAGCAACCTGCCCTGGAAAGAGTGGAAGGTGGATCTTGTTATTGAAGCTACAGGTGTTTTTGTCGACTACCAGGGTGCCTCTAAGCACATAGAAGCGGGGGCCAAAAAGGTGGTGATCACCGCCCCGGCCAAGGGGGGAGACATTCCCACGTTTGTCTACGGTGTTAATCAACACACCTACGACCCGGTGCGGCACAACATTGTCAGCAACGCCAGCTGCACCACCAACTGCCTTGCCCCGATCATCAAGGTGTTGCTGGACAAGTTCGGCGTCCTCCGTGCCACCATGACCACCACCCACAGTTACACCGGCGACCAGCGGATCTTAGATGGTGGTCACCGCGATCTGCGGCGGGCCCGGGCAGCAGCATTGAGCATGGTGCCCACCACCACGGGGGCTGCCAAGGCGGTGGCTTTGGTGATCCCGGAGCTGAAAGGCAAGCTGAATGGGGTGGCGGTACGGGTTCCCACGCCCAATGTGTCTCTGGTGGACTTGGTGGTGCAGACGGAGCGGCGCGTGATTGCCGAGGAGGTAAACGCTGCCCTGAAGGAAGCCTCGGAAACCACGATGAAAGGGATCATCGCCTACTCGGATATTCCCTTGGTCTCCATCGACTACCGCGGCCACGACTGCTCGGCCATTGTGGATGCGGAGATGACCAGTGTGCTGGATGGGGATCTGGTCAAGGTCATGGCTTGGTACGACAACGAGTGGGGCTACTCCCAGCGGGTGTTGGACTTGGCGGAATACATGGCCGCTCACTGGGTGGAGTAGGCTGCTTCGGTTGGCAACCCTCTTCTGTTCCCCATTATTCCCCCATCGAGAACTGGGCAAAAACCTGCCAACGTTTGCCGTCGTGGAGGAGGAGCGTCAAAGCTGACGCTACAAACGCACTCTGGAAAGAACGCGTCTTGAACTCTGGCCAGGCGGCGCGAAAGTGGGCGGGGGTTAGGTCTCGGAAGGCCACGGTTATGTGGGGCACAAACGGACGGGCTTGAGCGGTTGTCTCTTTCTGGTTGAGAAGGAGCCCCATGTGGTGATGGGCTTGAGCTTGTAGCTGCTGCAGTTCTGGGGAGGGCACGACGTGAATAAAAATGACACGCGGCGCGAAGGCCCCAAAGCCGGATAGCTGGATGGAGACGGGGGTCTGACGCCTGGCAAAGGCCTCTAGGGATCCCGTCAAGGCCGGCAGCTCGGAACTGGGCCACTCGAACGGCGGCACCAGAGTGATGTGGGGAGGCGAGCGCAGGGCCGCTTGGCTGGCAAATTGCTCGGCAAACTGCTGTTTGATGGCTGTCACCTGCTCTTGCAGTGCTGGAGGGGGGAGCAGAGCAAGAAACAGTCGCTGCTTGGGGTTATCCACCAGCATCGGTAAGAACCTAGAGAACAGGGGATAATGCAACTGTAGCCAAGCCCAAACATCTTGTTATGTCGCGTCCTGTCGCTTCTTCCCCTATCCTGGATCCCTCCTCGGCAACCGGATCCCCAGGCCAAGCGCCTCAGCCGGCTCCCATTCCGCCCTACCAGTGGCATTTGTTCCTTTGTGCAGATCAAACCAAGCCCAAATGTTGTGAGAAAGCCGTGGGATTGGAAGCCTGGGACTATTTGAAATCGCGGATCAAGGAATTGAACCTGGAAATCGGGAGCGGGGGATCCCTGCGGGTACACCGCACCAAAGCCAACTGCCTGCGGGCGTGCGACTATGCTGTTCCCGGCCCTGTGCTGCTGGTCTATCCCGGTGGGTTTTGGTACCACTCGGTCACGCCGGAGGTGGTGGAGGAGATTCTTCAAAAGCACATCTTGGGAGGGATCCCTGTTGTTGAGTATCTGGTAGCCCAAGATACCCTCAGCGCCCCTGATCCAAAAGGGCATGGATAGCCTGCACGCACTCTGCCGTCACCTGCTGCAAATCGGCCTTATCGCTGGAAGCAGGGGGGGGAATCACGTTGCCAATGCGCACCGTGATGGGGCAGAACAAACGCGGCCACCGGGATCCCTTGGGCAAGACCTTTTCCGTGCCCCAAAGGGCTACAGGCAGCAGAGGCGTTTGGGTGCGGGCTGCAACCAAGGCCGCTCCCAAGTGGGGCTGAGGAATGCGGCCATCGGGGGTACGAGTGCCATTCAAAAAGATCCCTACCGCCCATCCCTGCGCCAAAGCTGCTTCCGTGGCCCGCAGGGCAGCGCGGTCAGAGCCGCCTCTTTTGACCGGGTAGGCGCCGTAGAGCTGGATCACCTGCTTCAGCCCCGGCACCCGAAACAGCTCTTCCTTGGCCATGAAGGCCACCGGGCGGCGCACCGCATTGGCCACCAGCGGCGGATCCAAATGGCTGGCGTGGTTGCTGACGACGATGAGGGATCCCTGGCGAGGCACGTTTTCCTGCCCATAGGTGCGCCCAAAATACAGTCCCCGAAACAAGGGGTTGACCACCAGCCACTTGAGCAGCCAGTAGGCCAACCAATCCCGGCGGCGATAACCCATCTGTGAGTCCAACGATCCCTGCCACTCCGGCAGCAGTTCCCTCTGTAAACTACCCGACCCTGACTGCTTCGCAGTACAGGGCGGGCTTTTGGTAGCCCTGCAGTTGGCAAGCCAACCACGAACCTCCAGGCTGGTTTACGGCAGCCCCCAAGAGCGCAATCACCTTCGCACCGTTAAAATCCGCATCCCCTTCCCAACCGCAGTGCCCGCATTTGAACTGCTTACCCTTGCGATAG
>NZ_JBSSCH010000007.1:0-170645 GCF_054059615.1 Thermostichus sp. OS-CIW-33 | reverse complement strand
CCGGGCTTGTTTTGTTCTCTGGTAGAGCAGAACAGGCTCAGGGCTACTGAAAGCCCGCTCCGTACCGCTTAGCGGTCGGAGCCGGGTAGTTTACTGCTGCCTATCCATTACGCCCAAGTCTGGTCACTCTTGAGGGTAATGGGGGAGCAACAACTTATTATTGTTATTGGAATTGATTGGATTCACGGGATCCCAGCCAACTGGCGGGCCACCAGGGCGGGAAGTTGAGCCAACGGGATCCCTTCCAGGGCTTCTGCCGCAAAAGCGCAGGTGAGGAGTTGCCTGGCCTCAGCTTGGGGAATACCCCGGCTTTGCAGATAAAAGATCTCTTCCGCCTCCAGTTGGCTGACGGTGGCCCCATGGGCGCATTTGACGTTATCGGCAAAGATCTCCAGTTGCGGCTGGGTGTCGACCCGGGCTTTGGGGCCTAGGAGCAGGTTGCGGTTGGTCTGGGCGGCGTCCGTCAGTTGGGCCTCTCGGCTCACCAGAATCCGTCCGCTGAAGACCGCATGGGCCGTCTCGTCCACAATGCACTTGTGCAATTGGCGGCTGCTGCCGTGGGGGGCCTGATGCACCAAGCGGGAGTGGGTGTCGCTGTGCTGGGATCCCTTCAGCAGCGTTAGCCCCTGCAGTTGGGTGTGGGCCTGGGCTCCGGCTTGGGTGATCTCCAGGTTGTGGCGGGAAAACTGGGATCCCCACTGAATGGCCTGGAGGCGGTGGTGGCTGTTGCGGCTTTGGCGCACGGCGGTCTGGTTGATGTGAAAAGCCTGAGACCCCTGCCTTTGCAAAATCACATGGTGCAAACGAGATCCCTCTGCCAGGGCGATCTCCGTAACCGCGTTGCCAAAGGGGATCCCGGATCCCAGGGATACATGATCTTCGATCAGCGTGAGGGAGCTGTGGGCTTGCAAAGACAGCAGGCAGCGGGGCTGGGCCAAAACGGCCTCTCCCTCAGGAGCCACCGTTATGAACAGCAGGTGCAGCGGTGACGGAACTTCCTGGCCGGGCTGTAGGCCAATCTGGATCCCATCTCCCAGATGAGCGGTGTTGAGGGCCGTAAACACATCCGTCTTGGCCAGGGTTTGCAGCAACTCCCCTGGGGCTTGGGCTAAAGGGATCACCTGCAAAGCGGTGGGCAGGCCGCTCAAATCAGAAAGCTGGGGGGCAAAGTAGCCGTTGACGAACACGGCGTGGCTGTGGCTGGCTTCCGGCCAAAGCCAGGGCTCTAGGGTTGCCGCATCCAGAGCCGGATCCGCCGCGACAGCCAGGCGAAACTCGTGGGCCAGCAGCGGCGAGAGATCGCTGTATTTCCAATCTTCTTCCCGTGGGGTCGGGATCCCCAGTTCGGCCAGTTGGGCGCGGGCCTGCTGCCTAAGGGTGGTGTAGGGATCCTGCCTTTCCGGGATTTGGCCGAGGATGTGCTCCAGGAATAGGCGGCTCTCTGGGGCGAAAGGTTTGGGCAAGGTGGCGCTCATCCCTCTTCCTCCCGCCGGGATGTTGCGGCTGCTGATTCTTGGCCCAACTGAGTTTTGATCCAGTCGTAGCCCCGTTCTTCCAGCTCCAGCGCCAAGGTCTTGTCCCCGCTGATGACAATACGCCCCCCTTCCATCACATGCACGTGGTCGGGGGTAACATAGTCCAGCAAGCGTTGGTAGTGGGTGATCAAGAGCATGGCATTCTCAGGGCCGGCCAGTCGGTTGATGCCGTGGGCCACAATGCGCAGCGCGTCGATATCCAGACCGGAATCCGTCTCGTCCAAAATGGCCAGCGTAGGCTCCAACACCGCCATTTGCAGGATCTCGTTGCGCTTTTTCTCGCCGCCGGAAAAGCCCTCATTCACAGAGCGCTCCAAAAAAACGGGATCCATTTTGACAATATCCAACTTTTCCCGTACCAGGTCGTCAAAATCCAGAGCATCCAGTTCCGGCTGATCCCGATATTTCTGGCGAGCGTTGTAGGCGGCGCGCAGGAAATCCAAGTTGCTCACCCCCGGAACCTCGATGGGGTATTGAAACGCCAAGAAGATCCCTGCCCAAGCCCGCTCCTCCGGTTCCATTTCCAGAAGATTCTTGCCCAGATAGAGGATCTCGCCTCCTGTCACCCGGTAGTCGGGGTGGCCAGCCAAGATCTTGGAAAAAGTGCTTTTTCCAGAGCCATTGGGGCCCATGATGGCGTGGATTTCTCCGGCGCGAATTTCCAGGCTCAACCCCTTGAGAATGGGGGTGCCGTCGATCTCGGCGCTGAGATCTCGAACGGATAAGATAACAGGGCTGTTTTCACGGATCATGGCTAGACTCTAGGGTTGACACCGAAGGGCAGGAGCTGAAAAGTTAAGGGATCCCTAAACCAGGTTTGGATTTTGGGCCTAAGGATCCCCTATAGCTCTATTGGGAGTGGCGATTGAGGATATCCCGGATCTCTGTCAGCAAAACCACTTCTGGTGGGGGCAATGTGGGAGGAGATTCTTCCTCCTTTCGCTGTAGGGTGTTGATCGCCTTCACCAGTAAGAAGATGGCAAAAGCGATAATCACAAAATCAAACACAGCTTGCAGAAAGCTACCGTAGTTAATCGTAACTGGGTCTTCAGGACTTCCACCGATTTTCCAGACCAAGTTCTGGAAGCTCACTCCACCAATCATCAAGCCTAAAACTGGAGTAAACAGATCTGCTACAAAAGAAGTCACAATCTTCCCAAAAGCACCTCCAATAACAACGCCAACAGCCAAATCTAAGGCATTGCCCCGGCTGATGAACTTTTTGAACTCCTCCAGAAATGCCCTCATGGGGAACTTCTCCTGCCTAGCCTTACGGTTCAAAACTCCTTGATTATCCCCTCTCCCCCCCTGCATCCATGCGCTGTTTGCAACGTCGCCAAGCCCTTGGGCCGCCTCTGGCTTCAGGGGATCACAGCCCTCTGCCTTGGGAGTTACCTAACCCCTTACCCTTCTCCTGAAAATGGCAGCGCCTGCTCCCACAGCGTGTCAGCGGCCTCGCCCACTTGCTCAGCTTCGCATTGGGAGCAATCCCCTAGCCGACGGATCCCTCTAACTTCAGGCTCAGCAACCGATCGGCTTCTACGGCAAACTCCATCGGCAATTGGTTGAACACCTCTCGGCAGAAGCCGCTGATGATCATGGACACGGCATCTTCCATGCCGATCCCGCGCGACTGGAAATAGAACAATTGCTCCTCTCCAATCTTGGAGGTGGAAGCTTCGTGCTCCACTTTGGCGGTGTTGTTTTGCACCTCAATATAGGGGAAGGTGTTGGCGCTGCACTGATCCCCAATCAACATGGAATCGCACTGGGAAAAGTTGCGGGCACCTTCCGCTTTCGGCCCGATTTTGACCAGGCCGCGGTAGCTGTTTTTGGAGTGCCCAGCCGAGATCCCTTTGGAGATAATTTTGCTGCGGGTGTTGCGGCCCACGTGAATCATCTTGGTGCCGGTATCGGCCTGCTGGTAGTTGTTGGTTAGGGCAACCGAGTAAAACTCGCCCACCGAGTTTTCCCCCACCAACACGCAGCTAGGATATTTCCAAGTGATGGCCGAGCCGGTCTCCACTTGCGTCCAAGAGATTTTGGAGTTGGCCCCCTGACACAGGCCGCGCTTGGTTACAAAGTTGTAAATGCCCCCTTTGCCGTTTTCGTCGCCGGCATACCAGTTCTGTACCGTCGAGTACTTGATCTCGGCATTGTCTAGGGCGATCAGCTCCACCACCGCCGCATGCAGTTGGTTGGTATCGAACATGGGGGCAGTACACCCTTCCAAGTAGCTGACGTAGGATCCCTCGTCGGCAATGATCAAGGTGCGCTCAAACTGGCCCGATTCGCCGTTGTTGATGCGGAAATAGGTGGAAAGCTCCATGGGACAGCGCACCCCTTTGGGCACATAGACAAAGGAGCCATCGCTAAACACCGCCGAGTTCAGCGCAGCGTAGTAGTTATCGGCAATGGGAACCACACTGCCCAAGTACTTGCGCACCAGCTCTGGATACTCCCGCAGCGCCTCTGACATGGAGCAGAAAATCACGCCTTCCTTGGCCAGCTTCTCCCGGAAGGTGGTGGCCACCGAGACGCTGTCGAAAATGGCATCCACCGCCACATTGGCCAGCCGCTTTTGCTCTGACAAGGGGATCCCCAATTTCTCGAAGGTCTCCAACAGCACCGGATCCACTTCGTCCAGGCTCTTTTTCTTGGGCTGCACCTTGGGGGCCGAGTAGTAGACAATGTTTTGGTAGTCAATGGGCGGGTAGCTGACGTTGGGCCAGGTGGGCTCGCTCATCTTCAGCCACTGGCGGTAGGCCCGCAGCCGGAACTCTAGCATAAAGTCCGGCTCCCCTTTCTTGGCCCAGATCTGCCGAATCACCTCTTCGTTCAAGCCTTTGCCAATCGACTCAGAGGGGATGTCGGTTACAAAGCCGTACTTGTAGGGCTGGTTGACCAGGGCGCGGACGCTCGTAGACATGGATGGCTCTCGGGTAGTGACAGGGTAGAAACGCGACTAAGACAGATGGCCAAATAAAACAACAGAGTTGTTGTTTAACTGATCCTCAGGTTACTTTAGCAATGATCCCGTTGTCAAAATAGCAGAGAGCTGTGCTGGCAGCGGCAGCCGATTAACCCAGTCTAACCAGGAGGGCGAGGGTGGACAGCACGCGCAAGATCACCGGGCAGGTCGCTCAACCCGCTTCGAGTAAGCAGGCCATCTTGGTCTACCTGCGCAAGGCGGGGCAGGCCAACGCCCAAACGCTGGCAGAGCACCTGCGCATTTCTCCCCAGGCCATCCGCCGCCACCTCAAGGATCTGGAGGCAGAGGGGTTGATCCAACATGTCGCTCAACCCAATGGCCTAGGCCGCCCCCAGCATCTCTATCAGCTCAGTCCCTTGGGAGAAGAGCAATTTCCCGCCAGCTACGATGAGTTTGCCCTTGGCCTGCTCAACACCCTGGCCGAAACTCTGGGATCCGAACAGATGGGATCCCTTCTCCACCACCAGTGGCAGCGCAAAGCCCGGGAATATCAGGCCCAACTGGGATCCGGATCCCTGCGGGAGCGGCTGGAGCGTTTGGTGCAGTTGCGCCAGGCAGAGGGTTACATGGCGGAGTACTACCCCTATCCTGCCGACCTGACTGTGCCGATGGCAGCAGAGGGATCCGAGCCTTACGTCGAGCAGTATGTGTTGGTCGAGCACAATTGCGCCATTGCCCAGATTGCCCACACCTTTCCCAGCGTCTGCGGCCACGAGCTGGAGATGTTTGCTGCCGCCTTGCCCGATTGCCGAGTAGAGCGCATCACCTGGCAGGTGCAGGGAGAACACCCCTGCGGCTACTGGATTGCCAAGCCGGCGGCTCGGTCGGCTTAAGACTTCCCGCTGGTCTCTCCGCCAGGAAACCGGATCCCTGAGGTGTCAAACGAGGTTTTTTCGGGTATAGTTATCTCGTACAGGTTTTAAGTTTGCTCTCCGCATGGTCTGGCGCGCTTCCTTTTTTGGCTACTTTAGCTTTCCCTGGCAACGACCAGGGCAGAAGGGTGGCGCGTAAACAAAGACCTACAGTTTACCCGAGTCAGTCCTGAAGCCCTGAGCCCAGCGCCAGGGCTTTTTTGATGGCTCGACGACCCCATCTACCCACTTGCACGCTGAGGACAGTTCCATGCCCCCTCAAACCGACAATTGCAATATCCAAGAGGTGACTCCCTTGATTGCCCCTGCTGCTGTCAAGGCCAAGCTGCCCCTTACGGAAACGGCAGCCCAGGTGGTGCTCTCCACTCGGCAAGCCATCCGCGACATCATCCACGGACGGGATCTCCATCGCTTGGTGGTGATCGTCGGCCCCTGTTCCATCCACGATCCTGCAGCGGCTCTGGAGTATGCCCATCGCCTCAAGCGGGTGGCCGACCAAACTCGGGAGCACCTGGTGATCGTTATGCGCACGTATTTTGAGAAACCCCGCACCACGGTGGGCTGGAAGGGCCTGATCAACGATCCCCACCTGGATGGCTCCTGCGACATTGCCACCGGCCTGCAACTGGCCCGTTCCATTCTCCTGCAGATCAACGAGCTGGGCCTGGCCTGTGCTACCGAGATGCTGGATCCGGTGACCCCTCAGTACACGGCAGATCTGGTGAGCTGGGCGGCCATTGGCGCCAGAACCATCGAAAGCCAAACTCACCGGGAAATGGCCAGCGGTCTCTCCATGCCTGTGGGCTTCAAAAACGGCACCGACGGGCGGCTGGAAATTGCGCTCAATGCCATTCTCTCCGCCAGCCATCCCCACAGTTTCCTGGGCATCGGCCAAGATGGCATGACGGCTCTGGTGAAAACCACCGGCAACCCGGATCGGCACATCGTGTTGCGGGGGGGAGGGGGCAAGACCAACTACGGCCCGGAAGATGTGGCGCGGGCAGCACTGCTGATGAAGGATCAAGGGATCCCGCGCTCGGTGATGGTGGACTGCTCCCACGACAACTCCCACAAGGATTACCGCAAGCAGGGATCCGTCTGTCGGGCAGTGCTGCGGCAGTACCAAGAGGGGCAGCGGGCTCTGATGGGGCTGATGCTGGAGAGCAACCTCTACCCGGGCAAGCAAACCTGGCAGGAAGGGGCGCCGCTCCAGTACGGGGTTTCCATCACCGATGGCTGCATCGGCTGGGAAGAGACGGAAGATCTGTTGCGGGAGATGGCAGCGACCGTAGAGGGAAGAGCGTTGGCCCTCAGCCGCTGAGGGACGGGGATCCCGGAGTTTGTTAAAGAATCAAAAAGGAAATGGGGATAAGGGGCAGCCTGCTCCTAGGGTCGAGCCAAGGTTTCGTTGTTTCGCCAGGCCCTGCGGGATAGGGTCTCCAGGTCGAGCTGGGAGGTTGTGATGGAGCTACAGATCCCCACCAGTGTCAGCAGCGACGGTCAGCAGCCCTATCCGGATCCCGATCGGATCCCTCGGCAACCCCCCGAGCAGTTGCGAGATCGGCTGATCGTCTCCGGCCTGCGCTACTACGGTTATACCGGCCTTGATGAGGCGGAACGGGCTTTGGGGCAATGGTTTGAGGTGGATTTCGAGTTGTGGGCGGATCTGCGCCCGGCTGCTCTCAGCGGCCAACTGTGTGATAGCCTCGACTACCGTTCTGCTGTGGCCGGGATTGCGGAACTGGTGAAAAGCAATCAGTTTGTGCTGATCGAGAGTTTGGCGGAGGCGATTGCCGAAATGGTGCTGCGGGAGACAGGGGCCAGCAAAGCTAAGATCCGATTGACCAAGTGTCATCCCCCGATCCCGGAGCTGACGGGGCGGGTTACTGTGGAGATTGTTCGTCCCTAGAACTTCTCTTAACCCTTTCCTACCGACCCTGTGCTTGCTCTAGAACTTGCTTCTCGTACCTCTGAGGACTGGATCGAACAGGCTACCCGGCACATCGATCTGGTCTTGCTAGACCACGCCAATTGTGAGAAAAAAGCAGCGGGCAACGCCCTCAGCTTGCTGTTTCGCTACCCGGCTAACGGGCGTTTGGTGGAAACCCTCTCGCCGCTGGCGCGGGAGGAGCTGCAGCATTTTGAGCGGGTGCATCGCCACCTGCAACGGTTGGGGATCCCCATCAAGCCCTTGTCGGCTGCGCCCTATGCGGGTCGCCTGAACCAACACCTGCGCCGCTCTGAGCCAGAGCATCTGCTCGACACCTTGCTGGTGGCAGCCATTATCGAGGCCCGCAGCCACGAACGCTTGGGCCTGTTGGGGATCCACGCGCCCGACCCAGAGCTGCGGCAGTTTTATCTCTGGCTGGCGGCTGCGGAGGAGCGCCATTGGCAGCTTTATTTGGATTTGGCGTTGGAGCAGTTTCCCGCCGATCAGGTGCAGGAGCGGCTCGATACTCTACTCCAGGTGGAGGCCGAGATCTTGTCTTCCCTTCACCCCGAACCCCGTGTTCACAGCTAGCCCCACTCCGTTTCCCCCCGCGGTGCAGCTCCCATGTTTCAAGCGACGCGGCAGTGGTTGGCCTTCTGGTATACAACGGTTACGGCAGTGTTGCTGCTGTTGTTTGCCGGCAGCTTCTATTGGTACGTGCAGTCAACCCTGATTGAACGGGTGGACGATACCCTTGGCCATGTGGTGGAAATTGTCGAGCGGTCTTTGGTGGTGGATGAGAGCCTCTTGGATCCGCAGCAAGCCCGCCGCAGCTTGGAGGCCAGCTTTCGGGATGATCCCAGCACCCTAGAGGACGATCACATCGACTTGGAGTGGTTCGGCCCTCAAGGAACGCTCATCTGGTCCACGGTGCCCGGCGGGATCCCTGCCCCCCTGTTGACCGAGGGATCCCTGCACACTGCCCGTATCGCCCCTGGGTATTGGCTGCGCCAGTTCACCGAGCCGATCGTGGCCCATGGGAAGCTGCTGGGCTATCTGCGGGTCAGCCATCCTTGGTTTGAGGTGAGCAAGCCAACGCGACAGTTGATCCGGGATCTTTCCCTGTGGGTGGTGGCCGGCTTGACGAGTGTGGGAGCCATCGGCTGGATGCTCTCCGGTTTGGCCATGCAACCCATCCGGCAGTCTTATCAGCAGCTCAAGCAATTTACCGCCGATGCCTCCCACGAGCTGCGCAGTCCCTTGGCCAGCATCCAAACCGCGGTACAGGTGGCTTTGGCAGATTCCCAATTGGATGCCGACACCCGGCAGCGCTGGCAGATGGTGGAGCGGCTGTGTTTGCGGCTGGGTCGCCTGGTGGATGACCTGCTGTTTCTGGCCCGCCACGACAGCGGTATGGTGCCTTTCCAACCCCGTTGCTGTGCGCTGGATGCTCTGCTGCTGCAGGTGGTGGAGGAGCTGCAGGGCCTGGCCAACCAAAAACAGATCCGCTTGCAGCTGGAGATTGCTGCCCCTGAGAGCGGGACGGAACCTTCTCCCGCCCAGGTGGATCCCTTCGGTTTTTGGGGAGATGAAGATCAATTGGCCCGCCTGTTTACCAACTTGATTGAAAACGCCCTTCTCCACACTCCCCCCCAAGGAGAGGTGCAGGTGAGGCTGGAGCAGCGGCTGCGCTCCGGATCCCCAGAGCTGGTGGTGCGGGTACAAGATACCGGGCCAGGGATCCCGCCTCAGGCTCTGCCCCATGTGTTCGATCGCTTTTATCGAGCAGATCCGGCTCGCAGCGGGGATCCCGGTCGCCTCTCAGGGTCAGGTTTGGGGCTGGCGATCGTCAAAAGCATTGCCCAACAGCATCAAGGTCAGGTGCAGGTGGAGAGCGAGCTGGGCCAGGGATCCAGCTTTGAAGTTATTTTGCCCCAGCGGCAGTTGGAAATCTGTACCCCAGAGAGGGTCTGAAAGTGCTCTGGAAAACAGACAGTCCTCGGTCAATATGCTAGCTTTAAGCCAACATTGACTGAGTCTTTATTCAGAACTGTATTAAGAACCGTATTGGCCCAGTTGAACTAAATTTCTGGGTGTCAAAGACCTTCTCTTAACCTTTGCTTTCCAGATTTAAGAATCTCTCTTTTTCCCGGATAAAACAGCAGAGATGGGATCAGCTCCCAGGCTCTTGCCCTTCTCAGCCGGCTGCTGAGCTGTTGATTGGGTGATGAGTGAGTGCAGTCCGCCCGCGCAGCCCCACAATTTCCCATTGAATCCTGTGCCAGGAAAACGTTATGTATCGCTTCCAGGTTCGTGCCATCACCCAGCCGGGCGAGAGAATTGCCTTGGTGGGATCCAGCGCAAAATTGGGCTCCTGGGATCCCTGCCATTGCATTTGGCTGCAAACGGATCCGACTCGCTATCCGCTGTGGTGGGTAGAGTTGCCGTTGAGCCCGGCAGATGGCGCGCCCGGCCCGTTGTTGCCCTATAGCGGGTGTTCAAAAGAAATCCCTCGAGTAGAGTACCGGTATCTGCGCGTTCAAGCCGGTGGCGAAGTGATTTGGGAATCCGCCGCTGTCAATCGCTGGGTGCCACTTGAGCCGGAACCTTTACCGGCAGTTTTGATTGTCGAGGATGGGGAGTTTGGCCAGATCCCTGCCTATCCTTACGGCTATTTTGCCGATCCCATTCCTGAGGTCGAACCGGAAAATCCGCAAGGGCTAAAAGTCGTCATTTTGGGCAGCTCCGTTGCCCTGGGGTGCAGCGCTTGGCTGTTGCGAGGTTGGGCTTGGCTGTTGCAGAAAGCTCTACAAGAGCGCTATGGCCATCAAGTGCGAAATCTCTCCCAATTGGGGGCCAATGTCAGCCGAACTCTGTTGCGGTTTGAGCAGGCGGTGATCCCTGAACGTCCTGATGTCGTTATTGTTGCCCTGTCCTTGGGAAATGAAGGCTTGGTATCGGCCTTGCCCCAGCATCGCCGCGCCCTGCAGAGGCGGTTTGAAAACGGCCTGCAGCGGCTAATTCAGCGAATTCAAGACATTGGAGCCTTGCCAGTTCTGGGAGGGGTTTATCCCCATGCAAACTACGGCCCAGAACAGCATCTTCTTTTGCAAGAAACTCAGCAAAGAATGCTCAGCTGGGGATGCCCTGTGTTCAATTGGCTGCCTCATTTGGAAGATGGACAGGGCCGCTGGAAACCAGACCTTGCTTTTGACCCAGCTCACCCCAATTCCAAGGGTCATCAGGTCATGTTTGAGGCCATCGATCTCTCTCTTCTGGATCCCGGCCAAGTTAGCTCGGCTCGTGGCAAGCTCCCTCAACCCATTGGGGAGCAGGTCATTTTTGAAGAGGAGCATGGTTTTTGGGTAACCGTAGAGACGGGCAAAAGTCAATTTCGCATCGTGAATATAACTCCCTACCCTTACACCATCACGCCCACTTGGCAACCTTTGCAAGCCGCTTTCCAAAAAGTAGGTCTACAGCCGGGTCTGTATATTGGCAAAAGCGATGAAAGGCTAGGGGATGCTACCTTATATTCCCTTTCCGTACAAGAAGATGGTTCGGTGCAAACCACCCTCTCCGTTCCTGCAGATGCCGATCTGGTCTTCTCCCCAATAGCTCAGTTCTTTTCCTCGGAATCAGTAGAAACGATCTTCGAGGATGGATCGTTGATCCTTCTCAAGCTCAGTGGATCCTCAGAAGGCTCTTCTAATCCCATACCTCGCCTGTGCGTGATCAACCAGAGCAGTCACGAGTACAACATCCACCCCATGTGGAAGGAAGTGCGGGCCGCTCTCAAAGCCATGCCAGCGGGTGTTTATGAAGATCCGAGCCACCGGGAAGCTCTCTTCCGCACCTTGATGATCGGGGAAGGCGGCCTCGAAAGCCGGGTAAAGGCTGCTCCTGGATCGGTCATGCTGCTGGAATACACCTGCAAATTATCGGATATTCATCGTGTTGCCATTGTGCCGTTAGGGGATCGCTGCGCGGTGCGAATGCTGCTCTACAAGTTGGAATATGACGGGCCTGCCTTTCCTTTTGATTTGACACGCACCAGCAATTTGGCTGATGTGGCCGATATGATCCACAACGAGTTTCAGGGCATGTGGGATCCGCAATATTTACACTACAGCCCTGAAGATCGGCGAATTTACCACAGCAAGTGGACGGGCCTCTCTTTTGGCCATGAGGTGGAAGAGGGGGAGGATCCACTTCAGAATATGCACCCCATCCATGAGCGAATGCGAACTCGCTACACTGCTCGCGCCAAGCGTTTTATGTATGTTTTGGAAAAAGCCGATAAAGTCTTGTTTGTGCGCACAGGGGGTTGCCGGCGAGAGGCCGTTGTTGACTTAATGGATAAGCTGGCGGCTAAGCGCAGGGGCAAGCCTTTTCTGCTGCTGATTGTTTCTCCTCAGTCTTCTGATGAGTTTGCCGGGATCCCCAATGTTATCCATTATGAGATGGAGTTAAATCCCGACCGCATGTGTGCAGATCCTGAGCATTGGAAGTACTGCACAGGGGTAATGAGAGATATTCTCCATTCTTTGGGGGTCTCTACCCGAAATCTTTTCTGGTGCCCTCCACAACTGTAGCCGTTCCAAGGTTTCACTGCAATTCGAAAGAATGATCGCTGCTGCCCAAACGCTCCGCGCCGCTTCCGCGACCACCCCCAACTCTTCTCCCAAGGGGACTCTGAGGTGTTCAACTCCAGAAAGCTGATGATCGGACTCGAACCGACGACCTGCTCATTACGAGTGAGCTGCTCTACCAACTGAGCTACATCAGCAGGGCTTTGAAGTGAGGACTGGATAGGAGAATCCGCAGACCCACCGGTGGGCCTATCGATTCTAACTCATCCTTGCCTTGCTCGGGATCCCCAGCGCCATAGCCCCAAAGATAGCCCCAACGTCAGCCACGCCAGCCAATCCCCCGCGCGATTGTAGAAAGTTGTCTCAGAACGCCGCTTCACTTCTCCCGTAATCACCCCCCGCTGAAAGATGGGGCCAACCTGCTGGAGCCGACCTGAGGGATCCACCACCAGATTGCCGCCTGTGTTATTGACAAACACCACGCCCCGCCGATTTTCCACAGCCCGGAAAACCGAGAGCTGGCCATGCAACATCGGCCAGTGGCTATTACCAAACCAGCTATCATCCGAAATCACGATCAAAGACTCGGCGCCGCGACGGGTTAAAGTTCGGCTGGGCGCAGGCAAGACACTCTCCAAGCAGATCATCACCCCCAAAGGCCCGAAAAGCTCCCCTCCGTCCAGAGGCCGATAGCCATCGGTTGAAGGCACGTAGCGCCCCGACTCGAAATAGGGAAAGATCCACTGCTTGCCAAACCCATCCAGTAAGTTGCCCCGGGCGTCAAACAACAGGGCCGTGTTAAAAAATCGCTGCTCTGGCTCCGGCAAATGGGCTGTGCGGGGATCCGGCTCTGTTGCCCCCGTAATCAAAGCGCCTTCCGGCGGCAGAATCGCTTGCATTGGCTCGATCACGTAGGGTTCCAGGCCAGTATTCAGCAGCCGTGCCCGCAGCGCCCCCTCCGGCCAAACCACCAACTGTGCCCCAGCAGCCACCCCCTGGGCAGAAAGCTGATGCAGCTCCCGGTAGCGCTCCAGGCGGTAGTTCCAACTGCGATCGGCTTCCAGCCAAGCCACCTGCTGCACCGCCGCCACCCGAAAGTCAGGATCCCTGTTTTCGACGGCCAAGGCATCGAAGTAGGCCAGGCGTGCGCTTCCATAGGCCAAGACCAGCCCCGTCAACCCCAGGCCGCAGGCGAGCGTACCCCAGAAATCCCTGTTCCTGAGCATCTCACCCAAAACGTTTCTCAGGGATCCCCCAGCCGCCTGCCACCGGCTGGAAATCTGCCTGGCCATCTGCCAAAGAACCCCATTGACGAACACGGCATAGAAGGTAACCCCCCAGATCCCCGTAACATCGGCTACTTGGATCCCGAGGGGCCAGTCGAACAACAGGGATCCCCAGTGGAAAGGGATGGGCCACCAGAGCAAGCCCAACAGCCCATCCAAGCCCGTCCAGACCGTGGCCAAACCCAGCGGACGTGCCCAAACCGGCAGGGGACGACTCAGTTGCAAACTCAGGAGCGTAGCAGTGGTGAAAAAGAGGGGGATCAGGGGAGCCACCACCACGCCCCCCAGGATCTCCCAGGCGCTCAACACCTTAACCGAGAAGGGATCCACCCAGAAGGCATACAGGCAAACCCAAAACCAGAGGCCATAGGCCAAACGCCACCGCGCCCACCCTTGCCGTTGCTCGCACAGGCCAAACAGCAGGGCTAAGCCCAGCAGCGCTCCCGGAAACCAGTGCCACCAGCGGTTGGGGAACCCCAGACAGAGCAGCAGGATGGCTAGACCCATCAGCCAGCGGGATCCCTCGCCTGGGTTTCTCTTTTGGGGCAGATCCTGCCGTTGAGTTGAAGATTTCAGTTCCAGCTTCATCACCTCAATAAAGTTCAGCCTATTCGGGAAACCCCACGTAATGCCCTAGGATTGAACACGCCCTTGCCAACAGATCTTCTCCAGAGTAGCGTTTTGCAGCAGCCGGGAATATCTCCTGGAGCACAGAACTCCTACTGCTTGAATCTAAAGCTGTGTTAACATTTTGCATAACTTCAGGGGGCTGGCGCCTTCCGGCTTGGGTTGGGGATCCCGTCAGCGGTGCGCGGCACTATGGGCAAGGTTTTGGTTTTGAATGCCTCCTACGAGCCGCTCAACATCACCAGTTGGCGCAGAGCGGTCGTTCTATTGCTTAAGGGCAAGGCCGAGCAAATCGAGCACAATGGCCGAGTGGTGTACGGCAACATTCCCTTGCCCACTGTCATTCGTCTGCGCCACTATGTCCACGTTCCCCACAAGGAGATCCCGCTTACGCGCCGCAACGTCCTCTACCGGGATGGGCATCGTTGTCAGTACTGCGGCTGCTTCGGCGAAGATCTCACCCTGGATCACGTGATCCCTCGGTCTCGTGGCGGCGGGGATACTTGGGAAAATGTGGTCAGTGCCTGTGTGCGTTGCAACGTGAAAAAAGGGAACCGCACCCCCCGCGAAGCCGGTATGCCCCTGCTGCGCCAACCCCGCCGTCCCCACAGCACTCTTTACTTTGAAATCTCCAAAGCCGTCGGCAGTGGTTCCCATCGAGAATGGTCTAAGTACACCATCGGCCTAGAAGGGGATCCCCAGGAGGAATTGTTGGACAGCCCAAGCTAGACGGGCCGCCTAGGGATGGACTTCCGATACAGGGGCAGCTTTGGAAATGGGGGGAGAAGTGGTGGCTGGGATCCCGGTCTCGATCCACCGGTGAATCAGGGCATTGACCTCTTCGGGGCGCTCATCGTGGGGGCAGTGGCCAGCCTCCAGGAAGTATTCCACTGCTTGAGGGTAGTGGGCCCGGTACAGCTTAGAGCGTTCCCGAGCCCGCATCCAGGGATCCCGTTCTCCCCAGATCAACAACAGCGGGCGCACCAAGCTGCACAGCAGCTCATCTACATACCGTCCCTTCTGCCCACCTCGCATCAAGGCCACAAACACATCGGCAGCCCCCGGATCCTGGGTGGGGCGATGGATGGCCTCGACCAGCTGATCGGTCACGGCTGCCGGGTCGTAGTAAACCTGCTTCAGCTTGGCTCGGATCACGTGCGGCTGCCGCAAATACTGAAACAGCAGGTAAGACACCAGGCGCTGGCGCAGGCCCCAGCCCACCAATCCGCCTATCCATTGCCGCCATCCGGTCGGGGATCCTTTGAGGGTGGAAAACCCACCTGCCCCATTCAAAAGCACCACGCCCCGCACCCACTCCGGCCACTCCGCCGCAAAACTGAGCACCACATAGCCGCCCAGGGAGTTGCCGATCCCCACCACAGGCCGACGGATTACCTGTTGGCAAAAGTCCCGCAGCTGATCCCGCCAGATTTCGGCGCGGTAGTCCCAGTTGGGCTTGGCGGAGCGACCGAAACCCAGCAAATCGATGGCGTACACCTGGTAGTGTTGAGCCAATTCGGGAATGTTCTTGCGCCAGTGGTCGGTGGAGGCTCCAAAGCCGTGCACCAGAAGCAGAGGCTGCCCCTGCTCACCCTGTTTGACGTAATGAACTGACTGCCCCCGCCAGATCCACTGCGCCGAAATGGGAGTGGCCGATGCCGATGTCGAAGCCATAGGAGTTGCTTGTAAGCCTTTCTTAATTCTAGGTTCTTTGCAGCTACTCCGGGGGGAAGCCCACCCTCTACGGGCAACGTAAGAGCAGGGGGCCTGTTAGACATAACCTCTGCTTTTTAGGCTTTGTATCACCAGGTCAATACATTCGGGGATGCTTTGCTCGGCAGTTTTGCACACCACCTCCGGCTGTTCCGGCGGCTCGTAGGGATCGTCAATACCGGTAAAGTGCTGGATTAAGCCTGCCCGCGCCTTTCGATAGAGGCCCTTCACATCCCGACGTTCGCACACCTCCAGGGGGGCATCCACAAAGACTTCGATAAAGCTGCCAATATACTGCCGTACCTCCTGCCGTGCTGCCCGATAGGGGGAAATGGCCGACACCAGCACAATCACCCCGTGCCGAGTCAGCATCTCCGCCACAAAGCCGATGCGGCGAATGTTCTCCTCCCGATCCACTTTGCTGAAGCCCAGACCCTTGGTGAGATGTTGCCGCACCAGGTCCCCATCGAGCACTTCCACCGGCAGCCCCCAAGCGCGCAACTGCTGGGCCACGCCGCAGCTCAGGGTGGTTTTGCCCGCCCCGCTCAATCCCGTAAACCAGACCGTTACCCCCCGCCGCGACATCTGTCTGTTTGCTTCTGTCTGTTTGCTGTGGATCCCTGAATCTTTGGCCCCGCCAGAATATCATCTCCAAAGCAGGGTGGTACACTCGAAACACGGCTTGCGCCAGCCCCAAAGCGCTCCGCGCCGCCAACACGACAGCAATCTTTTACCGGCCATGTCCCCTCTAACTTCGCCTCTTGCCAGTGCTCCCTCGGGATCCCCGACAACTGCCGAGCTGTTTGCCGAGCATGTGATGGCCACCTATGGGCGCTATCCCCTGACCTTGGTGCGCGGGCAGGGGTGTCGGGTTTGGGATGAGCAGGGGCGCGAGTACCTGGACTTTGTGGCCGGCATTGCCACCTGTACCCTGGGGCATGCCCACCCGCTGTGGATTCAGGCGCTCACCGAGCAGGCACAACAGTTGCACCATGTTTCCAACCTTTACTACAACCAGCCGCAGGCACAACTGGCTCAATGGCTGACCCAGCACTCCTGTGCCGACAAGGTGTTTTTCTGCAACTCAGGGGCGGAAGCCAATGAGGGAGCCATTAAGCTGGCCCGCAAGTATGCCCACACGGTGCGCGGGATCTCAGATCCGGTGATCCTCACCGCCCATGCCAGCTTCCATGGCCGCACCCTGGCCACCATTACCGCCACCGGCCAGCCCAAATACCAAAAAGACTTTGCCCCTCTGGTGCCCGGCTTTGATTACGTTCCCTACAACGACATCGAGGGCACAGCAGCGGTGTTGGAGCGCTGGGGCGAGCGGGTGTGTGCCGTGCTGTTGGAGCCGTTGCAGGGGGAAGGGGGGGTTGTGCCGGGGGATCCCGCCTATTTTCAATGGTTGCGCCGGATCTGCAGCGAGCGGGGCATTCTGCTGATGTTGGATGAGGTGCAGGTGGGCATGGGCCGTACTGGCATGCTGTGGGGCCACTGTAACCTGGGGGTGGAGCCGGATGTGTTCACCTTGGCCAAGGGCCTGGCCGGTGGGATCCCCATCGGGGCCTTGTTGGCGAAAGACTTTTGCGCCGTGTTTCAGCCGGGGGATCACGCCAGCACCTTTGGGGGCAACCCCTTGGCTTGTGCGGTGGGCCTGGCGGTTTGCCGCACGCTAATGTCGGAGAGTTTGGTTTGGAATGCCCAGCAGACAGGGGTGTATCTGCGTCAGGGGCTGTCCCGCTTGGCGGAGCAGTTTCCGCAGCTCGTTGAGCAAGTGCGGGGCTGGGGCCTGATTCAGGGCTTGGTGGTGCGCATCCCGGCGGCTGAAGTGGTCAAGGCAGCCATGGACTGCGGGCTGTTGTTGGTGCCGGCAGGATCCCAGGTGGTGCGCTTTGTGCCCCCCTTGATCGTCACCCCGGCAGAAATTGACGCGGCTCTAGCGATGTTGGCATCGGCTTTGCAAAGGTTGGCCGCCTCCCTTGGCCATTCCGGGGCAGCCTAGCCTCGCCAGACTTGCCGCAGAAATGCCTGCAACTGCTGTCGGGCAGGGAGCTCGTGGGGAGCGGGATCCCTTGCCTGTTCCAGAAGGGGCAATACCTCCTCCGCATAGGCCGGAACAAAGCCGGCAGCAGGCCAGAGCAAATCCGAGGTGGCCCGCAGGTTGAAGACTTGGGATCCCTGCCTGAGCAGGAGGGGCCGCACCCAGAGCAGCGGCGGGGTGTCAGAGCCTGCCTCAAGACTGTGGCGAGAAACCTGAATCAGCTCCACATAGAGGGTGGCCTGCGACCCTGGCAGGGCGAGAATGGGACGGGGTGAGGGGGGAGCGCTGCCCACTTCCGCCGAGGCGGGCAAAGGGCGCCCCAGCAGACGCAGGCCCTCAACAGAGTCACACTGGGCGGGCAAACAAGGCAACAGGGTCATGCAATCGTTGACCGGAAACTGTACAGACTGTACTTATCCTAATCGATGGCTTTCTTACGTTTCTTTGGCAGGCGGGTTGGCCGGGGATCCCGTCTTTGCGGGCATTTCGTGAACCCGATTTTGTGGCATGGTGCTAGGTAGCTTTCTGATCAAACTTGGACGGATCCCGCCATGATGCACACTTTTGTCCCGCCCCACCGCTTTTTCCCCTACCTGACCTGGACGGAGATCCAGGCCATGCCCGACAAAGAGAACGTGGTGATCATTCAGCCGGTTGCCTCAATCGAGCAACATGGGCCCCACCTGCCCCTGGTGGTGGATGCCTGCATCGGCACGGCGATCATTGGGCGCGCCATGGAGAAGCTGGAGCCTGAGATCCCGGCCTATGTTTTGCCCACCCAATGTTACGGCAAAGCCAACGAGCATTGGCATTTCCCCGGCACCATTACCCTCTCGGCTCAAACCCTGATGGCGGTGCTGACAGAAGTGGCAGAGAGCATCTACCGAGCTGGGTTTCGCAAGCTGGTGTTCCTCAATTCCCACGGTGGCCAGCCACAGGTCCTGGAGATTGTTGCCCGCGATCTGCACCAGAAGTATGAAGATTTCATGCTGTTTCCGGTGTCGGTCTGGCGCGTTCCCCACGAAGGACGAGAGCTGTTTACCGAGAAAGAACGGGAATTGGGCATTCACGCCGGCGATGGGGAGACCAGTATGCTGATGCACCTTTTGCCGGACACGGTGCGAACCGACCGATTGGTCTGCGAATATCCCCACGATCTGCCGGAAAACAGCCTGCTCAGCATGGAAGGGCGGATCCCTTTCGCTTGGGCAACTCGCGATCTCACCCAGAGCGGAGTTTTGGGCGATGCCACCGCCGCCACGCCGGAGAAAGGCAAAGTTTTGGTGGAGTCCATGTCTGACGGCTGGGTGCGGCTGATCCGAGATCTGCACCGGTTCCAGCAGCCCAAGGCTTGGCGCAAAGCCCCGCTGCTGGTCTAGGGATCCAGGCAAAAGACCTACGGCCTGCTTTGTGAAAGGCTTTCGCCAGAACTGGCCGACCAAGATACGACCTGCTGACGCGATCAGGGCAGCTTTTTGCTGGGCTGCTGCAAACTCTATCTGCCCAATGGGAAAGGGTGATACCTTGACCCCAGAACACACCCGTTCTGGTGGAAATGGGGTGGATTTGGGCAAAGTTCACCTGGCCACCGCCCATGAGGGTATGGATATCTTCATCGCTAACGGTCAGGAGCTGCAGTCGAAGCGGCAGTACCCGGAAAGCCGAAGGGGAAGCTGGCCCAGTTGCTGCGTTGCAGGCAAAAGGGTTCGCGGCGGTATCGCCGACTGGTTCGTCATCTTTCCTGTCGGGCCCAAGCTGTTCGCCTCTGGCGGCGGGGAGCGCTTGAAAGAATCCTCGCCCTCTGGGTCAAGACTCAATTAACCAACGGCTCCAGCCCCCGCAAACACGCTGCCAATGCGGCGCATTGCCTCTTCCACGTTGGCGCGGCTGTTGAAAGCGGACAGGCGCAGATAGCCCTCTCCGGCGCTGCCGAAGCCAGAGCCAGGGGTACCCACCACATGGCAGGTGTGCAGCAGCTTGTCAAAAAACTCCCAACTGCTCAGCCCATCGGGTGTTTTCACCCAGACGTAGGGGGCATTCACGCCGCCATAGACTTGGATCCCCACTTCGGCCAACTGCTGGCGAATGATGCGGGCATTTTCCAGGTAAAACTGCACCAGACCTTGCACCTGCGCTTGCCCCGCTTCGGAATAGACCGCCTCCGCCCCCCGCTGCACAATGTAGGACACCCCGTTGAACTTGGTGGATTGACGGCGATACCACAAGCTCCACAGATCCACCCAGGATCCATCGGCAGCTTGCCCCCGCAAAGACTTGGGCACCACCGTAAAGGCACAGCGGGTGCCGGTAAACCCAGCGGTTTTGGAAAAGGAGCGGAACTCGATGGCACATTCCCGCGCCCCTGGAATCTCGTAAATGGAGTGGGGGATCCCGGGCTCGGTGATATAGGCTTCGTAGGCGGCATCGAACAGGATCAGGGAGCCGTGGGCACGGGCATAGTCCACCCAGTTTTGCAGATGCTCCCGTGTGGCCACTGCGCCTGTGGGGTTATTGGGGAAGCAGAGGTAGATCACATCCACCTTTTGGCTGGGCAGGCTGGCGGTGAAGTGATTTTCGGCAGTGATGGGCAGATAGACCAGGCCCTCGTATTCGCCGCGTTCGTTGGCCGGCCCCGTATGGCCCGCCATCACGTTGGTGTCCACATAAACCGGATAGACAGGATCCGTGATGGCGATGGTGTTGTCGTGGCCGAGGATATCCAGGATGTTGCCGCAATCGCACTTGGAGCCATCGGAGACGAAGATCTCGGAAGCGTCGATATCGCAGTTGCGGGCCTGGAAGTCGTGCCGGGCAATGGCCTGGCGCAGCCACTCGTAGCCCTGCTCTGGCCCATAGCCGCGAAAGGTGGCCCGTTCCCCCATTTCCTCCACCGCCCGGATCATGGCCGTTCGACAGGCTTCCGGCAGCGGCTCGGTGACATCGCCAATGCCCATTTTGATAATTTGAGCTTCGGGATGGGCGGTGGCAAAAGCCTGCACCCGCCGGGCGATCTCGGGAAAGAGATAGCCGGTCTTGAGCTTGAGGAAGTGGTCGTTGATCCTGGCCATGGAGGTTTGCCGAAGAGGAGGTCATCGGCTTTTCAGTGTAGCTGTTCGCGCTAGCGGGACGGAGTCCTTAGCCGGTTCCGGGCCAGAACTCTTCTACGTCGCGGTTCCCCTGCCCATAGCAACAACCCCGGCGGAGGCGGGACGGAGTAGGATGCTACCTTGGCAAAGATTCTTTGGAGAGCAGGGATGAAGCAGCAGAGGGGAATGGCTCGGCACGAGAGGTGGGCGGTGGGCCTGTTGGCGATCTGGGTTTGGCTGAGCTGGGGGGTGGGGGCCTGGTCTGCTCCCCTTTGTCGGGATCCCCTCTTGCTGCGGCAGATCTTGGCAGCTCTGGGCCGCCCGGAGGTGAAGGTAGAGGAGGTGGCCCTTTTTGATTCGGATCAGTGCCTTGTCCAACTGGTGCTGGATCGTCAGGGGTTGAGCGGATCCCTGCCGCCCGAAATAGGCCAATTTCGCCGGTTGCGAGCCTTGTCCCTCAGCCACAACCAACTTTCCGGCCCCCTGCCGCCCGAGCTGGGGCAACTCGGCCAGTTGGAAAACCTGTTTCTCGACTACAACGAATTCTCCGGCTCCATCCCATCCGAGCTGGGGCAGCTGCGCAACCTGCGCGGCCTGTTTTTGGATCACAACCAGCTCTCTGGGCCTATTCCCCCCCAGCTGGGGCAACTGCGCCACCTGGAAAACCTCATCCTGCAAAACAACCGCCTCAGCGGCACCCTTCCCGGCCAACTGGGCCAGATGAGCTCTCTCAAGGGCCTGTTTTTGGATCGCAATCAGCTCTCTGGGCCTATTCCCCCCCAACTGGGGGAACTGCACCATCTGGAAAACCTCTACTTGTCGGACAATCGCCTCAGCGGATCCCTGCCCCCCGAACTGGCCCAACTGAGTCAGTTGCGGGATCTGCGCTTGGCACGTAACCAGTTCACGGGAGAACTGCCGACCTTTTTGGCAGAACTGCCCCGACTGGAGCGGCTGCACATCGAGGGAAACCCCGGCCTCTGCTTGCCGGCCGCCCTGTCGGAGTGGTTTGCCGGCCTAAACCCAGCGGATCCCCTGCCATCTCCCCTCTGCTCATGGACTCCGTCCCGCTAACGCGACCGGTAGCCTACTGGGACTCCGTCCCGCTCAAGTGCTCCGCACCGCGACCGCGAACGGCGCAAGTGTGGGATCCCAGCTTGTCCCGGGTGGAGGAGGAGAGCCGTAGCGACGACCAGGCCACTCCTGCTCGGTGGGCCACCACCACTCCAACCGCCTCCAGATAGGAGGTTACCGACACATGAGGGATCCCCAACTGGCGGGGGTGCACCTGCATCACGGTGGTGTTTTCCTCGACGGCAATGAAAAGCGGAGGACGGGCAAGGACTCCGTCCGTTCGCGTCAGCGGCGGAGCATTGTGGTGGGGTTGCGACAGCATTGCGGAGCCATAACGGCTGGCCAGGTGCAGCAAGCCAGGCCCCCCAAAGGCAGTGGCCGGGGCAATGACGCTGTCCACCTGCTCTGCTGTCAGGTCGCCCGGTTGGGCGGGATCCCCGCTCTTGACGAACTGGGGAGCGTAGCTGAGGCCCACCAAAACCGAAGGCAAGAAGGTAAACCCCACCTCTTCAGCAGCAGCGCGGGGGTGAACCGGCTTGGGGAAAGTCTCAGGGTAGAAAGCGGGGGCATGGGCACAAGGGATCCGCAACTCCCGCACCACCAGGTGGCTGATCAGGGCTTCGACGCCGGCCAGGGGATCCACCCCCCTTCCCTGCTCGTACTGGCTGAAGTCCAAGTCATCCGGAAAGCGGGCCACCACGGCAATGGCCTCTGCCCCCAGGCGAACCAGCTCCTGGGCAGTCTCCAAGAGAGCATCAGGCTGGGCCAGGGATCCCTGGCTGGCTCCTGAGGGGGAGAAGCCGACGGAAACGCCCAAGGGTTGGCGGGTCAAGCGCCAGGGGCCAATGTTGAGCCCCAAGGTGGCCTGAGCAGCCTGCATCACCTGCAGGTGGCGTTGTTGCAGATCGGGGGGGATCCCGGCATCCAGCACCACCCCAACACAGTTTTGGCGCACTGGCCGCAAATTCCACACCCCCGCACAGAACTGATCCAGGCCGTACCCTTCCACGTACAACACGTTCCCCATCGGCCAAAACAAACTGGCTCCGTTTAACACGTTGGGATGGGTAATGACCCGCTCTGCGGCTGCTGCCAGAGTGCGGGCAACAGGCAGGGCATCCCCGGCAAAGCCGCCAATGCGGGCACCAATGCCGGTGGGGATGAGCAGGAGGCTGGTGTAGGGATGGCTCATGCTGCTATGTCTACAGCACTCTATGCTGCTACACGCGAACGGGAACCGCACCGCTAACGCCGGACGGACAGGATCTGCTGGGCTAGGGCCTCGGCCCGCCGCACACAATCTCCCAAGGCCACGCCATCCAGGTAGTTGGCACACACCCACACCCCTGGGGTTTGGTCGGCCAGGCTGGCCTGCAATTGGGCAATCCGCTGCCGGTGGCCAAGCGTATATTGCGGGATAGCCTGGGGCCACAGGCGCTCTCCCAGGCGGATGGGTTCGACAGGGCGGGTGAGCAGGATCTGGCTGAGTTCTGCATGCACAATTTGGGCCCGCTCGTCAGGGGAGAGCGCCGTAATGGGCGGGATCCCTTTCTGGCGGGCAAAAGCCGCATCGGTAGCTCCCCCGATGAAGCTGACCAGGCAGTGATAGCCCTGAGGAGCCCGCTCTGGAAAGAGGGAGGAGGCCCAGATGGTGCCCAGGGTGCGCAGGCCCTGAGAGCGAGGGATCAGATGGCCAAACCCTCGCAGCGGTTGGGGGAGGGCTTCTTCTGGATAGGCCAAAGCCACCACCGCCACAGGCGGGTAGGGGATTTCCCTCAGCAGCCGGCTGGCCTGGGGGTTGAGATCCTGCAGGAGGGTGGCAGCAGCGTAGGCAGGGAGGGTGAGCACCACCTGTTGAGCCGCCACCCAGTGGATTTCTTCTGGGGCCGTGTGCTCTGCACCGCTGTCGTGTATGACGAAGCCCACCCGGTAGCCCGTCTCATCCCGCTTGAGATGCACAGCCCGCCAGCCCAGCCGCAGCGCACTGCCCAGTTTCTGGGCAATCGCCTCAGGTAGCTGCTGCAACCCCTGCCGCAGGTTACCCAGTTGGCCCCGCTTGGGAGGAGGTTGGATAGGGGAGTTGCCGCTGTCCTGTTGACGGGTTCGCGGGAGCGTCGCGTAGCGATAACGGCTGCGCAAAGCCTGCACAGCACCGGCAAAGAGGCTGCCGTAGCGTTCTTCCAAGCCGGCAATGCGGGGGAAGGCTGCCAAGGCGCTGAGCTGATCCGGATCCCCGGCATACACCCCTGAGGTGAAAGGTTCGACCAGCCGCTCTACCACCTCGGATCCCAGTTGCCGCCGGAAGAATTGCCGCACCGTTTCCTCTCCGCCTGGCGGCGGCGCAACAAACCCCAACAAGCCGCGCAAGGCCCGCAACTTGCCGCCCACGCTCAACAGCCGCGAGCCAATGGCTGCAGAAGGGCTCAGGGGCACCGGCAGCAGCGCTTTCTCCCAGTAAACGTAGCGGGGCAGCTTGGCATCGGCCAGCACCAGGTGCTCCGCCAAGCCCACCTCGGCAATGAGGTTAAGCAGGGCGGGGACGGGGGTAAAGCTGTTGGGGCCCTCTTCCCAGCGATAGCTGTCTTTGGATTGGGTGGAGATACAGCCCCCCACGCGGGAGCTGGCCTCGGCCAGGAGCAGCGGCTGGGTGGATTCATCCTTGGGGGATAAGCCCTGTTGTAATCGCAAGGCCAACGTTAGGCCGCTGATGCCCGCCCCCACCACCACCACCTCGGCCTGCAAGGACTGCGTCCCGCTAAAGTGCTCAACAGAAGAGTTCATCTTTTGGGTTCCAACGGGGTTTTCAATCCTCAAGAGTCAAACAATTATGCTCTGAGCCGCTCCCCGTCCCACCAGCGCGTTCGCGTCAGCGGTGCGGAGCATTTTGGATCTATAGCAGCTAGCGCAGCACCCGAAATAGGCTGGGGATCCCGGCTACCTGGGGCAGTTGTTGGATCTCGGCCAGCGCCTGCCGGCAATCGGCCTCGCGGACGGTGTGGGTGAGGATGACGATCTCCGCCTGCTCTTGGTGACATTCCTTTTGGGTAATGCTCTCCAGGCTAACCCGGTGGCGGCCAAAGCAGGTGCCAATCGCCCCCATTACCCCCGGCTGATCCTGGGCCAACACCCGCACGTAAAACTCCGACTCCAATTCCGAGAGAGGGATCAAAGAGGCGGCAGCGGGGAAGCAGGAGAATCCCCACAGCGGATTGGGGGCATCAGCCCCCGTTTGCCGGTGGGCAATCAGGGTCAGCAGATCGCCAACAACGGCACTGGCAGTCGGCCCCCGCCCCGCCCCCGGCCCCGACAGCACCACCTGCCCCAAAGGATCCCCCTGCACCAAAACGGCATTGTCCACACCGTTGATGTTGGCCAAGGGGTGGGTAGAGGGCAGAAGGGTGGGGTGAACCCGGATATCCAAAGCCATCTTCGCTGCCTCCCCGCCAGAGTTGGCCCTTTGGGCGATGGCCAAGAGCTTGAAGGTGTAGCCCCACTCGCGGGCATAGCGAATGTCGGTGGGGCTGATGCCGCGGATCCCTTCGCAGGGGATGGCTTCCCGCTTCACAGACACCCCGAAAGCAAGGCTGGCCAAAATGGCGATCTTGTCGGCGGCATCCCACCCTTCCACATCGGCGCTGGGATCCGCTTCGGCGTAGCCGTGGGCCTGGGCCAGGGCCAGGGCTTCCTCAAATGAGCTGGCCGCCTGGGTCATCTGGCTGAGGATGAAGTTGGTGGTGCCGTTCACAATGCCCCAGACCGCCTGGATGTGGCTGGCCTGCAGGGACTGTTGCAAGGGCTGCAGAATCGGGATCCCGCCCCCGACTGCCGCTTCCAAGAGCACCGAGACTTTGGCTTGGGCTGCCGCCTGAAAGATCTCCTCCCCGTGGCGGGCGATCACCGCTTTGTTGGCTGTGATCACCGGTTTGCCGTGGTCAAGGGCTTTTAAGATCAAGGTGCGGGCCGGCTCCAAGCCCCCCATCAGCTCGATGACCACGTCGATTTCCGGATCCGACACGATTTGCTCCAGATTGGTGGTCAGGCGCTCAGGTGGGATCCGCACTTGCCGTGGCTTGTCCAAAGAGCGCACCCCCACCGCCGCAATCTCAACCGACTGCAAGAGAGGATGCCGGGGTTGCTGCAGAATTTGCACAACACCCGTGCCAACCGTGCCCAGCCCCAATAGCCCAACTCGTTCGCGGTAGCGGCGCATAGCGCTTTAGACCACAACTCTTCCTTTTGCCTGCTGTTCCCGTTAGCGGGACGGAGTCCTTTGCCCTGTGAGGGCTCCGCCTCGCCAATGCAAACAGGAAGCGGACGGGATCCCCTCACCATTATCACGCTTGGATCCACGCTCTGCTAACGCGACCATGATCCGCATGCAGAGCACTTTGTTCGCGCTAGCGGGACGGCGTCCTTAGTTGGGATCTATCACTTGTCCGCCAGAGAATCCCGCAAGGCACGGACAAAGTGATAGGGGGGCAAAGGGGCGCTCCAATCCAGTTGCCAATGGGGGTGCTGATCCAGCCAGGTTTGGGTGAGCTGAGCGGCGGCTTCCCACTCGGCAGAGGTGAGCAAAAAGTAAAGCCGCAAGGCTTCTCCTGGCTGGGGATCCACCCTTTGCACAGGCCAGGTGGAAGGCCAAAGCTGCTGTAGGGCTTGCTGCTCCTGCTCTTGCTGCTCTTGGGCCTGTCGTTGCTGGAGATAAGCTTGCTTGCGGGCCAACAGATAGGCTGTTCCGCTCAGGGAGGACTGTGGCTCCGGTTGGGGCTGAGGTCGAACCCTTCCTTTGAGACAATACTCGGCCCGCCCCCCAATGGCTGCGAGGGCTTGTTCGTACTCCGTCTGCCGGGACAGCAGATGGGATCCCAGCTTTTCTGCTGAGAGGAAGCAGGTGCCGAAGCGCAGGGGCAGCACCGGCATCTGGGCGAACAGTCGGCAGATCACCTGGTCGTGGCGCAGGGCAGAACGCACCAACACCTCATCCGAGACTTGCAGCGACTCCGGATCCGGCATCGGCTCCACAGCAGCGGCAATTCGGCTGCCTGTCGGGGAGAACACCTGCACCGACCGATGGATCCCCTCGGTTTGCCGGATGAAGGGCAAAAGTTCTGGAGCTGGCTGCGGGAAGAAGGCGTAGGTGTAAAGGGGGCTGTTGATACTCTGCTCATTCCCGTCAGCAGTACGGAGCACTTGGGGTTCTGGCTGAGCTGGGAAGGTCATGGTCTCGGATTTAAGACGAGTAGGTAAGACGGGTAGGCTCGCCTTCCCAGTCTACGCAACCTAGGATTGGGATCTTTGAAACCTACAGGGTTCCACCTATAGAGTTCCACGGCCAGAGTTCCACGGCCAGCCTGGAGATGCGATAGACTAACCTCGCATCGGTTCTGCACAGGCTGGGGTGTCTGGGGCCGGAACAGGGCCTGTTTTTAGGCGGGCTCCCCACCCCAACCCCCCCAACAGGTGAGGCCATGACCAGCCGCCCAGATTTCCAACTCTTCGAAAAAGAAGAAACCGAACGGTTGCGGGATCTGCTCCCCGCTTCTTTCCGACCCTTGATCACCATTGTTCCCCACTTCGGGGGCGAAGCCCTGCTCATCTCCCGCCGCAAAGCCCCTTGGCAGCCCCAGGGCACAATTGCCATCGATTTTCGCCGTTGGCAAGGGATCCCTCAGCCGCAGCGGGATCTGTTGTTTCTGCGGGAGGTGGGATGGCTGGGCAACCGCAATTGGTTGCAGCCGGGGTTTTACCAATCGCTGGCCTTGATGGGGGGCATCACCACCGTGGCGGAGCTCTCTTTGCAGCACCCCTTTTCCGCTCTGTTGGCAGGTGGCATTACGGCTCTCTCCGTCCGGCAGATCTGGCAAAACCTGAACCGGGAGAGCGCCCATTTCGACGCCGATGAATTTGCCCTGCGCCGTGCTCAGTTTCGCGGCTACACCCGACAGGAGGCCGCTCAACACCTGGCAGATGCCATAGAACAGGTTCTGAAGCTGGATCCCACCGATATCCTGACGGCGCTACGGCTGCAACGGCTGAGAACCATTGCCCGCAACCTGGCTTCTACCCCCCCCAGCGGAAACGCCTGAGGCCAGTTGCACTTGGGTGATGGCCACCCGACCGGAGAAGCAGATGTCGGTATCGGTTTGGGGATCCCGAGCGCGCTCCGCATAGCGGCCCCGATAGCGAAACCACAGCGACTCTGCCCCATTTCCCTCGGCTTCCACTGCATAATCGAGCGGCAGGGGTTGGGTGCAGAGGGGACAATAAACCCGCTCCGGCAGAGGGGATCCGGCGGGCAAGTGAGGCAGGTTCACATTCCAAAACGCCCCCCTGGGCAGGGATTGTTCCATCAGCTCCGCCAAGATTTCCCGCGTCCACCGCTGGGCTTGCTCCCAGTCGATGGGTTGGCCCCCTGCTCGGTATTGGGAAATGGCAATTCCCGGGATCCCGCGCATCGCTGCTTCCCGTACCGCCGCCACCGTTCCCGACAGATACACATCCGATCCAAGATTTCCCCCCTCGTTGATACCGGAAAGCACCCAATCCACCGCTGGGGCCAGCTTGAATAGGGCCACCCGCACACAGTCGGCAGGGGATCCCTCGACAGCAAAGGTGCGCTCGCCGCGGGCCAAGGCTCGAAAAGGTCGCCCCGTCGTCACCTGGTGGCTGCAGCCGGAAATCTGCTGGTGGGGGGCCACAATCCAACAGTGTTCTTCCGGGATGAGAGAGTTGAGGGCCAACTTGAGGTTGGCCAGCCCGGCAGCCTCGATGCCGTCATCGTTGGTCAGCAATACCTTCATTCCTACTTTTCCCTTCTGCCGGCAACTTCTTGGGTGAGTCCCAGTGGCAAATCTGGAGATCTTGGGTGCAAAAGCGATGGGGATCCCGTTCTTCTTTTACCCTATCCCTAGGGGGGCAGCGTCTCCCATGCCGCGTCCCCTGATCCATCGTATAAACTGATACCGGAGGATTGCGATGACCACACGGGTAGCCATTAACGGATTTGGTCGCATTGGGCGGGCCTTCCTGCGGGTGCTGCTGTCTCAGCCAGCTCCAGAGCTGGAGGTGGTGGCAGTCAATGACCTGACCGAACCCGACAACTTGGCCTACCTGCTCCAGTTCGACTCGGCCTATGGGCGCCTGCCCCAAACCGTGAGCGCGGTGAACGGACATCTGCAAATCGGCAGCCACCTGAAAGTCCGGGTTTTGGCAGAGCGGGATCCGGCACAACTGCCCTGGAAAGATCTGGGGGTTGACCTGGTGGTGGAATCGACCGGCTTGTTCACCAAACGAGAGGGGGCGGCCAAACACCTGGAGGCCGGGGCCAAAAAGGTGATCATCTCTGCTCCTGCCAAAGGCCCCGACTTGACGGTGGTGATGGGGGTCAACGACGACCAATACGACCCAGAGCGGCATCACATCGTCTCCAATGCTTCCTGCACCACCAACTGCTTGGCGCCGCTGGCCAAGGTTTTGTTGGATCGCTTCGGCATCGAGACCGGCTTTCTCACCACTTGCCATGCCTATACCGCCACTCAGGCAATTGTGGATCGCCCGGATCCCAAAGATTATCGGCGGGGCCGCTCAGCAGCAGTGTCGATCGTGCCTTCCACCACCGGGGCCGCCACGGCAGTGGCCGAGGTTTTGCCCGCCCTGAGAGGGAAGATGGATGGCCTGGCGCTGCGGGTGCCCACCTTGACCGGCTCGATTGTGGACTTTGTGGTGCGTACCGAGCAGCCCATCACCAAAGAAGCCGTCAACCAAGCCTTTATCGAGGCTGCAGAAGGCCCGCTGCGCGGCATCCTGGCCATTGCTCCGCCAGAGATCGTATCGGCGGATATTGTCGGGGATCCCCACTCTTCCATTGTGGATTTGGGATCCACCATGACCTTAGGGGATCGCACGGTGAAGGTGCTCTCCTGGTATGACAACGAGTACGGCTATGCGGCGCGGCTGGTGGATCTGGCGGCCAAAATCGGGGCTGCGCTGTAGGCGGCCATCCTTGTTGCGTTCAAGGCAAGGCTATTAGAACCGGATTTGCGGTGGGGCAGTTACGGTTCAGATGCGGTTGTGGCCGGGGTTGCAGTCGATGAAGGGGGGCCAAGCCACAGTAGGATCACCATCGCCGGAGCAGCTGTCATCGCTGTAATCAAATAAAACAAAGGCCAATTGACTGCAGCCGCCAAATAGCCCGACACGGCCCCGGCCAAGGTTCCCCCCACGGCAAATACACTGGTGAGCAAAGCATACTGGGTGGCACTAAATTGCCGATCGCAAAGGCTCATCAAAAAAGCCAGAAAAGCAGCCGTGCCCATGCCCCCGGCCATGTTGTCGAAAACGGTTGCCCCCAGCAGCAGCGGATAGTTTTGCCCCACCAACCCAATCGCTCCCAGGCCCAAATTGCCGATCCCTTGCAAGGCTGCGAAAATGAACAGACAGCGGTAGGTGCCGATGCGGCTGACCCACTCCCCCCCCACAAAAGCCCCCGCCAAGGTGGCCAACAAGCCTATCCAACTGCGGATAATGCCCAGATCGCTGGTGCTAAACCCCGTCTGCAACAAAAATGTAGGGGTCATTTGCCCTGCCAAGCTGTCCGGCAACTTGAAGCAGACCACAAACAGCAGGATCGCCCAGGCCAAGCGGTGCCGCCAAAAAGATTGAAACGGCTCGATGATGGCCGACCGCAAAGAGGTAGGCTTGAGGGCGCTGTTTTCCGGCTCAGGGGCCAAAAACGAGGTAATCAACCCGATCAACATCAGCAGCGCCATGATCCCGTACACCTGCCACCAGGGCAAATAGTCCGCCAAGATCAAGCTCACGCCACTGCTGACCAGCAGCGCGATGCGGTAGCCGAATACAAAAATCGCTACCCCTGCCCCCATCTCCCGCTCTGCCAAGATATCGGTACGGTAGGCATCCACCGCGATGTCCTGAGAGGCGCTCAAAAAAGCCACCAGCAACCCCACCAGAAAGATCGGGCGGGTGAAAACCGTGATTCCCGGCCAAGTCTGGGCCAGCTCTTCCCATCCCAGAGCTTCCAGCCAGGTTTGGGTCGGATCCTGAAAACCCAGTAGCCCTATGCTGAGCAGCAACAGCACTTGGGTCAGGGCCATCCACCCCCGCCGCCGACTGCCCCGCAGGGATCCCGGTGCCGGCAACAGAAATCGATCCAGAACAGGCGACCACAAGAACTTAAAGGAGTAGGGCAAATTGAGCAGGTTAAACAAGCCGATGGCAATGGTGGTCAAGCCCGCTTGGGTCAGCCAAGCATTCAAGGTGGTGTTGATCAGCAGCAGCGGCAAACCCGAAGAAAACCCCAACAGCAGCAGAACGCCCATCTTAGAGCTGCCGTAGACGCCCAACATCCGCCTCAAGACGCTTGCCCCCGCCTCAATCATGACTAGCCCTCCCCGCCATCCTGTCTATTTTCAGGGATCCCTGTATTGCCAGTATGGTCATTTCAATTAAACTAGGGCACTGCACCCACACCTAAAACTCTGAGTGCAGCAGGCTATAGGGCTTTTCAAGGACTCCGTCCCGCTGGCGCGATCAGCAGCCCAGGCGTCTCACCTTAACCTGAAATGACCATAACATCCCAGTGAAACTCCCCATTGCGTAGCTCCCCTCTCTCAAGGGGAGAGGGACTTCCCTTAGGGCCAATCCTGAACGCAAACCACCTGCTGGGTTTGGGCAGATCGCTCGGCTGCCTCGGCCACCGCCAGGGCGTGGAGCATGTTTTCAGTATGGATATAGAGGGGTCTGCCGTGGCGCAGGTGATCCAGCACCATGCGGGTGTCTTGCTCGAACAGGCCGTGGCGGGATCCCGTCTCTAGAGGGTGGGCGCTGCCGGGCCGCAGCAACGTTGCCTCTTCGCCGTTGATCAATAGGCCCCCCCGTTGACCGTGGAACTCCAGTAGCCGCTGCGAGCACCACAGGGAATCCCCCTTGCCATAGGTCAACACCGCCAGCAACCCACTGGCAAAACTCAGCTGGGCTGTGCAGTAGCAACTGCTGTAGCGGTGGGGCAGATCCGGCCCGTCGTAGCGCAGTTGGCAGCTCACCCGTTCTACCCTGCCCAACAAGTCCACCAAGCGGTGGATGCGAGAAACGGCCCCCATGAGGGGGAAGCCAAACAACTCAGGCCGATAGGTCCAGCGATCGGGGGCGGGGTGGGTGGCGGTGAGAGTGATGTAGCGAACGGCAAACAGCTTGCCCAACCCTTCCAGCTCTTGTTTCAGCAACCGGTGAACGCCGCTAATTAGCTCGATGTGTTCGACGTGCAGCAGCACTTGCCGCTCGGCTGCCAATTGCACCAAGGAACGCGCTTCGGCAGCGCTGAGGGCGAGGGGATATTCCACGACGGTGTGGATCCCTGCCTCCAGAGCAGCACGGGCAATGGCGGCATGATCCCGATTGATGGTGCTGACAAAAACCAGATCCAGCCGCTGCTCGCCCAACAGAGAAGACCAGTCCGAATAGGCGACGGCCCCCAACTCGGCGGCAAAAGCATCGCTCCGGTCGGGAGCTCGACCGGCAACAGCGACAATCTGCACTTGCCCATCTTTGCGCAAGGCCTCGGCCCGTGAGCGAGCTGCGTAGCCGGTGCCGATGATCCCCACCCGCAAGGTTTGTTCCCTCCCCTAGCCTGCCTCTGTCTGTAGCATCACACAGGAGGGATCCCTTCCACCAGCTGGCAATCGGGATCTCGCTCTCCCCAGGTCTACTGCTGCACCCTTTGCACCATTCATTTCCGATTGCAGCAACCTGTGTGATTGTGTTGGCTCTCCTCTCCCGGGGGGCAAGGGCAGTCAATTGCAGCCCACCACCGGGAAAAAGAAAGGAATCTGTCTCAAACCAACCCAAAGCGGCTCCTCTGCAGAAGGAAAATCACTCGTGCCCGCCCCACAGAGCCGTTCGCCGATGGAGGGTCAGCGTGGGCATTGGGAAGAAGCCGCTGTCTCAACCTGCTGTACCCGCGACGCAATGGCAAAATGCCGCTCCAACAGATCCGGGATCCCCTGGGGGGAAACGCCGCTATAACGGGCTTTGTCGGGCATAAACACCACATGGGGGCCCCGTTTGCAATCTTTCATGCAGCCCACCCCCTGCACGCAAATCGAACCAGAGTAGGCGGCCAAGTGGGCGTTCAGGGCTTGCATCACCGCTCCGGCCCCACGCCGATAACAGTCGGATTTCTGGCAGACCAGCACCTTACCTTTGATGTCTGTACCTTTGATATCTCCTTTGATATCTGTGATGTTTGGAGCAACCGGTTCGGAAGCTGCCTCAGCCCCAGAAGCCGAAGACAAACCCCCCGCCCTCTCTCCGAGGGGAACCACCCGGTAAAGCACCCACTTCTCTCGCCCTTTGTGCGGATCCACCTCCCGCTCCCCACAGATCTGCACGGTGTCTCCAGGTTTGAGGGTGCGGTAGAGGGCAGAGCGCAGAGACTTGGGGATCTTGCCGGAAAAAACGTCCGCTCCGGCTTGCCAACGCAGGTACTTGAGCTTGCCGTCTTTATCGGGAAGAAATCCCAAAAACCGGCCTTCCGACTCAAACGGGATTCCTTGCTTAGGGAACTTGCTCATCTTGACCCCCAGCCTCTGTGTTGAGCTGCCAACAAGCCTCTAGGCCATCCAATAGCTCCTGTCGTCGCGCTGTGTGCTGACGGATCACGCTGCGCACCTGTAGAACAGCCAATGGAGTACTCACCTCCACCCGCAGACGACCATCTCCTGTACAAATCGCCGGGATCCCCAATTCCATCAGCCGCCGACCAACGCGCCAGCGCTCGCCCAGAGGAATGTTCAAGAGATAGCCGCGCTCAGAGTCCAGAAAGACGGGGTTCATGGCCGGGATCAGCACCTCAGAGTAAAGAATAGTGAAGAGATGAAACAAATTCTCAATAGCCTTTCAAAAAAAAGCCAGAGGCCGGAAGCTAGGCAGGCTCAAGCCCACCTGTAGACCCTCTGGCTAGACTCTGCCGTTCATCAAGCCGAACACCAGGCTGTCGTTGGCCAGGAAGTGATGGAGATGGAAGGCGCGATCCTCTGTTTTCAACAGGATTTGCTCGTAGAGGTAGCGGGTGGCCCGATCCCCAAGGCTCTCCGCCTGGGCTGCCTGTCGCCGCAGCAGATCGATGATGGCCTGCTCTGCCGCCAGGTCGTTCATCAACATTTGCCGCGCCTCAAAAGCTCCATCCGGCTCAGGGGTAAAGCAGCAAAGCTGGGCCAAGGTGGCAAAGCTGGCTACCGGCACACCTCCCAGACCTTCCAGGCGCTCTCCCAAGTCGTGGACATGCTCCCTCACCTGCTCGTAATGATCTTTGAAAAGCTGGTGCAGCGGATAAAACTCGGTGCCCTCCACCACGAAGTGATGCTTTTGGTACTGCAAATACAGCCCCTGGAAGCTGGCCAGCAGGGCGTTCATCCCCTCGCAAACCGGCTGGGTTACCTCGGTGCCAAGCAAGACAGGATTGTCGCGCACGCTGTTGAAAGACTGGCGCAGGGTTGAAGTTTCGGACATAAAATTCTCCAGCACAAGTTAAGAGGAGCTGCGAATCCTAAACTGCCCGCCATAGCGGGCCTGGGATCCTTGGGTGTTTATCTCCAAATCTAGCATAGTGCAGAAAATGGCTCTTGTGAATAACTCTCAATAAGCCCGTTGTTGCAGATCCCTTTGGAGTGGGATCAGGGCGCAGACAGATTGGCTCTTGGCTAGGTCAGTCTCCGGTATCGGAAGAAACTTGGCAGTAGGATCCGCCCTGAACTACCTTTGTGGGGCTATCGGCCTTAGGGGAAGAAGCAAGAAGCATGTCTCAGAAAAGCCCATCCTTCTTAGAGAAACTGACTGACCTAACCCGCCAAATTGTTGACCGTGCCCGAGGCATCCCAGAAGCTTCTGAATCTCTCGAGAAGCCAGAAGCCTTTAAGTCTTTCTGGAATTCGGTGTCTCAGATACTACAGAAGGACCTCCTAGAGGCGCAGACAGAGTTGGGCCACTGCAACATCCTGGTCATTGGCAAAAGCGGGGTGGGCAAGAGCACCTTGGTCAATGCAGTGTTTAGAGATGAGCTGGCCCGTACCGGTGTTGGCAGCCCCGTCACCCGCCACATTCGTCAGTATTCCAAGCCAGGTTGCCCAATCACCATCTACGATACACCTGGCATGGAACTAGACGGTGAACAGAATCAGCAAGTTCGCCTGGAGGTTTCCCAGCTTATCGAGGAGCTGCGCTTTAAGGATCCTGAACATCACATCCATCTTGTTTGGTACTGCCTCCACCACGAACTGAAGCGGTTGGAGGAAGTTGAACGCAAATGGCTAAAGGAGTTGGAACTCAAAGACGTTCCCGTCATCTTGGTCTTAACCCAATGCTTGGAATATCCCAATCCTGAAGAGAGCGAGTTTTTCCGGTATTTGCAGCATCAAAATTTGCCTGTCCGCTACATTGTTCCCGTTTTGGCCCGCAACAAGGCAATTAACCGGCAAATTACCATTCCTGCCCACGGGCTGGAGCACCTAATTGGCTGCACGCTAGAGCTTTTGCCGGAAGTGGCTCGCCTTGCCTTTATCCGCCAGCAATTGCTGCGGGTGGATCTCAAAGCCGAGGCTGCCTTTAAGTACGTATCAGGCTATGTGGCCAGTGCAGCGTTTATCGGGGCAGTGCCCCTTCCCTTTGCAGATGCCCCTCTGTTGGTTACAGCCCAAGCAGGCATGATTGCCAATATCAGCTTTATTTTTGGCTTCGAGGCTTCCCCTTCTTTTTACTACTCTTTGATAGCCGCTTTGGCAGGCACTACAATTACAACAGCAATCGGGCGAACGATTGTGTCCAACTTGCTGAAGATGATTCCCGGCCCGGGGATTGTAGGCAGCGCTATCCAATCCACTACGGCAGCCACCCTCACTCTCTCTCTGGGCCTGGCCTATATCGAGCTGATGAAGGCCATCGCCCGCGCCAAAATCCAAGGGATCCAGCTATCTCCAGAAGAGATGAAAGATATCTTTATACGCGAGTACCAAAGTTATGTTGCCTCGGGATCCAAAACTCTGAAAGATGACTTTTCATCCTAGCTTTTGCGTAGGTACTGAATCTAGGGCAGGGGAAGGTCGTGGGGTCTCAAACCCAAAGGTGCCATCGACCAGGTAGAGGGGGCGGCCTTTCACTTCTTCAAAAACGCGGCCTAAATACTCGCCAATCACGCCCAAGCTGATCAGCTGGATCCCGCCCAAAAACAAGATCATCACCGCTAAAGAGGCATAGCCAGGTACATCGGAGCCAAAGAGCAAGGTGCGGATGATGAGAAAAAGGCCATACAAAAAGGCTGGAACCGAGATCGCCAACCCTATGTAGCTCCACACCCGCAACGGCCAAGAGCTAAAAGAGGTGATGCCTTCTATGGCTAGGTTCCACAGCCGCCAGTAGTTCCACTGGGTTTTGCCGCGAAAGCGGGGGGCGCGATCGTAAAAAATGGCCGTTTGCCGGTAGCCCACCCAGGCAAAGATCCCTTTCATAAAGCGGGTGCGCTCTCGCAGCTGTTTAACTGCCTCCACCACCTGCCGATCCAGCAGTCGAAAATCCCCCGTATTGCGCGGGATCCGCACCTGGCTGAGTTGATCAATCAACCAATAGAAGCCGTTGGCTGTAAAGCGTTTTAGCCAGCTCTCCCCGCGGCGGCTGCGGCGCACCGCATAAACCACCTGATAGCCCTGCCGCCACTGCTGCAGCATCTCCGGGATCAGCTCCGGCGGATCTTGCAAGTCGGCATCGATGGGAACAACAGCTCGACCAGAGGCGTGATCGAGGCCGGCAGTAAGGGCGATCTCCTTGCCATAGCAACGGGAAAGGTTCACCACTTTGATACGGGGATCCCGACGATGGAAGGCAATGAGCTTTTCCAGCGTGTTGTCTTGGCTGCCATCGTTGACGCAGATAATCTCGTAGGGGATCCCCAGCGGCTCCAAGGTAAGTTGCAGGCGTTCGAACAGGTGTTCCAGGTTGTCCGCCTCATTTTTGCAGGGGACAACAACCGATAATTCAACCAACTCAACCGGGGGCTCAGACAACATCGAGAGGTGTCAGAATCGGGATCCCGTAGTTGGCCATCATTGTGCCATCAGGGGGTGGCCGACATCTCCGCCACAATCGAGCGCAGCTCGTCTTCCGAGATGCGGTAGACCTCGTTGCAGAATTGGCAAACCGCTTCTGCCCCCTTGTCGGTGTGGATCATATCGAGCAACTCGTCCCGCCCCAGCATGCGCAGAGCCCCCTTCACCCGGTCGGAATTGCACTTGCAGTAGAAGCGGATGGTGCGCATTTCCGGCGCAATTTTCAGATCCAAGTCGCCCAGGCAGATTTGCAACAGCTCCCGCAAGCCGCCGCCACCAGCCAACATCGGGCTAAATTCTTCCACTTTGGCCAAACGGGCTTCCATCTCTGGGATCAAACTGGCCGGCGCCCCTGGCATCAGCTGCAACAACACTCCGCCGGCGGCGCGTACCCGCTGTGAGTCGAGATTTACTCCCAGAAGGACTGCCGAGGGAATCTGCTCTGAGGAGGAGAGGTAGTAGGTGATGTCGTCTCCCACCTCTCCCGAAACCAGCTCCACCGCGCTGGTGTAAGGCTGGCCATACCCCAGATCCCGCAGCACATGGAGGTAGCCATAGCGCCCAACGGCTTGGCCCACATCCAACTTGCTCTCGGCAGTGAGAGGAAGCTCAATGGCGGGGTTGCTCACATACCCGCGTACCGTGCCATCCAAGCCGGCATCCACCCAGATGTTGCCCAAGGGGCCATTCCCTTTCAGTTGCAGGTTAATCCGCGCCTGGCGTCGCTTCAAGTTGGCCGCCAGCAACAGGGCTGCGCTCATGGCCCGCCCCAAGGCCACTGTCGCCACATAGGAGAGCTTGTGCCGCTCCCTTGCCTCTTGTACCGCCTGGGTGGCCACCAAGCCCACCACTCGGATTTTGCCTTCTGCCGCCGTGGCCCGGATGAGGTGATCCGGCAGAGATGAGGGCGTACCCTCAGAAATACCTTTCGCTCGCTTCAATCGTTCTGACCCAGAGGCATCCGTCATCGCAACCTCAACGCATGTCTTAAACCAAGCCTGCAGGGATCCCCTGGCGACTCAGCCTTCATTCTAAGTGAGTCTAAGTGAGATTGTAGCCCCTCTCTTGCCGGACTTTGGGGAGGGAACTGCCCTGTCGGGCCTGTCGGGGCGGGAATGGGACTGTCCCTTTTCTGGGAGAGATTTTAAGAAGTGTGAAGATCTGAGATGGCAGACGGCAAGCATATCGGAAAATAACTTGCGGGTATGCTCGTCATACTCTTTAAAAAATCGACTTGAGGATGGATATCCATGAGTGTTGTTACGAAATCGATTGTGAACGCGGACGCGGAGGCCCGCTACCTCAGCCCGGGGGAACTGGATCGGATCAAGTCCTTTGTCACCTCGGGCGAGAAGCGGTTGCGCATTGCTCAAGTCTTAACCGAGTCTCGTGAGCGCATCGTCAAACAAGCTGCCGACCAGCTCTTCCAGAAGCGCCCTGACATTGTCTCTCCGGGGGGCAATGCCTACGGGGAAGAGATGACGGCGACTTGCCTGCGGGATATGGACTACTACCTGCGCCTGATCACTTACGGCATCATTGCCGGCGATGTCACCCCGATTGAAGAGATCGGCCTGGTGGGTGTCCGCGAGATGTACAACTCTTTGGGCACACCCATTCCGGCGGTGGCCGAGAGCATTCGTCAAATGAAGCAGGTGGCCATGGGTCTGCTCTCTCCTGACGATGCGGCTGAAGCCGGCTACTACTTCGACTTTGTGGTGGGGGCAATGAGCTAATCCCTCATTGTTTTTGCCGCACAACCCTTTGCTGTTCGTCGATTTGGATTTAGGAAGCTCATCATGCAAGACGCAATTACTGCTGTAATCAACAGCTACGATGTTCAAGGCAAGTATCTGGACAGCTCGGCCATGGAGAAGTTGAAAGCCTTCTTCGCCACAGGCGAGCTGCGGGTGCGGGCGGCTGCCACCATCGCGGCCAATGCCTCCACCATCGTCAAGGATGCTGCTGCCAAGGCGTTGCTGTACTCTGATCTCACCCGTCCTGGCGGCAACATGTACACCACCCGTCGCTATGCTGCCTGCATCCGCGACATGGACTACTACCTGCGCTACGCCACCTACGCCATGCTGGCCGGGGATCCCTCCATTCTGGACGAGCGGGTGCTGAACGGGCTCAAGGAGACCTACAATTCCCTGGGAGTACCCATTGGGGCAACCATCCAGGCCATCCAAGCCATGAAAGAGGTAACTGCCGCTCTGGTGGGTGCTGAGGCCGGCAAGGAAATGGGGGTGTACTTCGATTACATCTGCTCTGGCCTGAGCTAACTCCCGGCGTCATTGCCTCAGGGGAGGTGCATTCTTCAACGAGCACGGCGGGCGATTTGCCACAGGGATCTGGTGTGCTAGCTGAAGTACGCGAGCTTTCTGGGGTGAGTCGCCTGTTTTGCTGGTCAAGATAGCCCATTTTGTTGTTGAGCGGGGATCCCATATCATGCGCATGTTCAAGATCACGGCCTGTGTGCCCAGCCAAACCCGAATTCGCACCCAGCGGGAGCTGCAAAATACCTACTTCACCAAGCTGGTGCCCTATGAGAACTGGTTTCGGGAACAGCAGCGCATCCAGAAATCGGGTGGCCGCATCCTGAAGGTGGAGCTGGCCACGGGTAAGCCTGGGATGGACGTAGGACTGCTGTAGTTCCCCTATTCGTTCGTTGCTTTCCCTCGGATACTGAGAAATAGCCCTCTGCAGATCCGGTATGCCCAGCTCTGGAAGCTCTGTTCTTGGGGTTGGGGTAGCGGATCTGGCCGTTTTGTAGGGGTGGGGGTAGATGTTGCCTGATGTGCCGACCCGGTTGGAGCCAATCATCGCTGCCCACAACCTGAGCAAGGTTTACCCGGTGGCCGTCAAGGATCCCGGAGTGGTTGGCACCCTGCGCCACTTTTTTCGCCGCACCTATCGCCACATCCCGGCAGTGCAGTCCGTGAGCTTTCAAGTTCAGCCGGGGGAGATGGTGGGATTTTTGGGGCCCAACGGGGCGGGCAAGACCACTACCCTCAAGATGTTGACTGGTTTGATCTATCCGTCCGGCGGCACGGTGCAAGTGGTGGGTCATGTGCCTTACCGCCGGGAGCCGGCGTTTTTGCGGCAGATCACCCTGGTGATGGGGCAGAAGCAGCAGCTCATCTGGGATCTGCCGGCAATGGACTCTTTGCGCATCAACGCTGCCGTTTACGAGATCCCTGAGAAGGAGTTTCGGGAGCGGGTGAGGGAGCTGGCGGAGCTGCTCGACCTAGAAAGCAAGCTGAAGCAACCAGTGCGCAAGCTTTCCTTGGGGGAGCGGATGAAGGCGGAGCTGTTGGCGGCTCTGTTGCACCGCCCGCAGATCTTGTTTTTGGACGAGCCCACCTTGGGGTTGGATGTCAACGCCCAGGCCGGCGTGCGGCAATTTCTGCGGGATTACAACCGCCGCTATGGAGCAACGGTGCTGTTGACCAGCCATTACATGGCCGATATTACTGCGCTGTGCCAACGGGTGCTGGTCATCAACGCGGGGCAGCTCATGTACGATGGCGACCTCGAGGCATTGCTGGAGCGCTTTGCCCCCTACCGAGAGGTGAGGTTGAAATTGGCTCGCCCTTGCCCTGTTGCCCAACTGCAGCTCTATGGAGAGGTGCGCACGGACGGGGATCCGGGCAGCTGTGAGGCGCGGCTGTGGGTGCAGCGGGAGCAGCTCACCCAAACGGTGGCCAAGCTCTTGGCAGAGCTGGATGTGCTGGATCTAACGGTAACCGACCCGCCCATCGAGGAAGTGATCGGGCGGGTGTTTGCGGATGGGATCCCTTCGGCCAGCCCATAGGGTCATTTGCAACAGGGTTAGGTTGAGCGTGGGCTCCCTTCTTCCCCAAGAGGAGAGGGGCTGGGGGTGAGGGTCAGCAGCGAAGGATCCCAGCTTTGTTGGAAACGACTGGGATTCCCTAACCCTTCCCTCAGATCTTCTGGGCAGCAGCCTCGCGCTGGTCAGCCGTCGAGCGTGCCGCGTGCAGCGCAGAGTAGAGCTTGTTGAGGGCATTCATGTAGGCTTGGGCCGAAGCGACGATGATGTCGGTGTTGGCGGCATGGCCGGAAAAGATGCGGTCTTCGTGGCGCAGGCGGATGGTGACTTCCCCAATGGCGTCGATGCCGGCAGTAACCGATTGGACGGAAAACTCGATCAGCTTGTTGGGGATATTGACGATGCGGTTGATGGCCTTGTACACCGCATCCACCGGGCCTGTGCCCACGGCAGCGTCCACCCGCTCTTCTCCTTCCGGGGTTACCAGCCGCACCGTGGCGGTGGGAGCTTCCCGATTGCCACACACCACTTGCACATGCTCCAGGCGATAGAGCTCCGGCACCGGGCGAGTTTCGTCGTTAACAATCGCTTCCAGATCCAGGTCGGAGATTTCTTTTTTCTTGTCAGCCAGCTCTTTGAAGCGCAAGAAGGCCTTGTTCAGATCCTGCTCCGACAGCTCGAACCCCAGTTCTTTGAGGCGGGTGCGAAAGGCGTTGCGGCCCGAGTGCTTGCCCAACACCAAGGTGCTCGATTGCAGGCCGATGGTCTGGGCATCCATGATCTCATAGGTCTGGCGGTTCTTCAACATGCCGTCCTGGTGGATGCCAGATTCGTGGGCAAAGGCGTTGGAGCCGACGATAGCCTTGTTGGGCTGCACCAACATGCCAGTGAGGTTGGAGACGAGGCGCGAGGTGCGATAGATCTCCTGAGTTTTGATGTGGGTGAGGGGCTTCTCGGAGTCCACCGGCAGGCCGAAGTAGGGGTTGAAGTAGCTGCGCCGCACGTGCAGGGCCATCACCAACTCTTCCAGGGCTGTGTTGCCGGCCCGCTCACCAATGCCGTTGACCGTCACTTCCACCTGACGTGCGCCCTGCTTGATCGCTTCCAAGAAGTTGGCCACCGAGACGCCCAGATCGTCGTGGCCGTGCACAGAAAGGATCGCTTGCTTGATGTTGGGCACGTTCTCGCGGATGCCCTTGATCAGTTGGCCGAACTCCTCCGGCATGACGTAGCCGACGGTATCGGGGATGTTGATGGTTTTGGCCCCCGCCCGAATGGCCGCCTCAATCACCTGGTATAGGAACTCGGGATCGGAGCGGGTGGCGTCCATCATGGAGAACTCCACATCGTCCACGAAGGACTTGGCGTAGGCCACCATCTCCTCGGCAATTTGCAGCACTTCGGCGCGGGTTTTGCGCAACTGATACTTCAGGTGAATGTCGGAGGTGGAGATGAAGGTGTGGATGCGGGGCTTGGCAGCAGGCTTCAGGGCGGCGGCGGCGGCCTCAATGTCCGGCTTTAGGGCACGGGCCAGGCTGCAAATCACAGGGCCATCGGGGGTTCCCACCTGCTCGGCCACCTTCTGCACGGCCTCAAAGTCACCGGGGCTGGCATAGGCAAATCCCGCTTCGATGATATCGACGCCCAGCCGGGCCAACTGCCGGGCAATGGCCAGCTTTTCTTCGGTGTTGAGGGTGGCGCCGGGGCACTGCTCCCCGTCTCGCAGGGTGGTGTCGAAAATGAGTACGTGATCCAAAGCTTGGCCATCAAACGCAGCGACCGCGGCAGCATCCATAACGGTTACTGGGATAACGAAACATTGCCTTACTATTTTGACATTAACTGGCAGGGGTTCTAACCTGGCTCGGGGGAGATTGGGGTGGGCTCTGTTAAATTGCCATTTGGCTTGTTTTCCCTGCGTTCCTCGGCGGCAGAAGGAGATGGAGAAAGGTGGATCCCGAAGGCGCAGGCGAGCAGTTGTTCATACTCTTTCTCATCCCTGAGAGGGCGTTCCCAGCGGCCTTCTGGGGTGGTCTCGATCCACTTAAAAGAGCCATTGGCGCGGGCGGTGAGGGTGACCCGTCCGGTCGGAGTGGCCAGGGTGCAAAGGCGCAGCCGGGTAAACATCGATTCTGGCGAAGTTTGGTGAAAGTGGCACATGGGCTCGAACTCCTGCAGGGAGCGTGGGATCCGATCCAGAAGAAATAGAGTTTTCCAGGTGCGATCCGGCTGTTCCTGCTGAATGAGCCAATAACGGCAAGCAGTGGGATCCCCTGGCCAAGGGGTGAGGCGGTAGCGTCCTTCAGCCTGGGCTTGAATCCCGGGATCCCCCAGCCGCAGCGGTTCGCGAAAGGCATCCCCATACCCCACATCTGCCAGCCAGGCTGTATCGCCAATGTTCACCTGCACAGCCAAGTGGTCGCACTCAGGCCCAAAGCGGACATCGAACTCCGACCGGCTCACCTGTCCTGAGAGTAGGTGTACCGAAAACCCCATCCCCTGCAGGGCAGCGGCCAGCAGGCTGTTCAGCTCGAAGCAAAACCCACCCCGCCGCTCCCGGACAATCTTGTGAAACAGGGGATCCCGCTCCAGGCGAATGGCACGACCCCGATGAATGTCCAGATTTTCAAACGGCACCCGCAGCAGGTGGGCTAGGTGGATCTGGCGGAGGGTTTGCAGGGTGGGCTGGGTGGGGCCAACGTAGCCAATCCGATCCAAGTAGGCCCTGATTTGGGAGGGGGTCAGTGGCTCTAGCATCAGCACAGAAGCCGGTTGGCTGCAAACTGCAAAGCAAGCTTTTGACCTACCCTAGCCTTGCCACGAATCCCCGGCCAGAGCCAGAAGAACAGTTCACTGGAATCTGAAAGACGGCATCTTTTCCCCGGAGCCGATTTTTCTGTGGCTGTAGGGATCCCTGATGGCCAGGATATGGGCAGAGGATTCTGGTGGACAAACCGGCCAAAGATTGCCCAATATTGTCCACAAGACCGTCCAAAGCAGGTGGGAGCGCTACCGATGGCTGCTGCCCAAAATTTGCCCTCCGATGAGCTTTTTCCCATCACGCTGAAGCTCTTTGCCGTCTATCAAGAAGTAATCGGACAAACCGAGATGCGCCTGCAGGTGAGCCCTGGTACCACCGTCGGGCAACTGTGCGATCAACTGATCCAGCGCTACCCCAGCTTGGCTCCTTGGCGCTCCCAAACGCGCTTCGGTCTCAACCTCAATTTTGTAGCTGCCGACACTCCCCTATCGGCGGGAGACGAAGTCGTTCTGATCCCTCCGGTCAGCGGGGGCTGAAAAGGCACAGAAGGAGAATGCTACGATAGCGGCAAGAAAAAAAGAAGGCGAAGCGTTACATGGCAGAATACACTCGGTCAATTTCCTTTTATGGGCGGGAAATTGACATCAATATTGGGCTGATGGCCCCCCAGGCAGGGTGTGGGGTTTGGCTGACTTCGGGCGAAACCTCGATTTTGGTTACCGCCACACGGCAGCCAGGCCGGCCTGGCGTTGATTTTATGCCCTTGTTGGTCGATTACGAAGAGCGCCTCTACGCAGCGGGGCGGATCCCAGGGGGATATCTGCGGCGAGAAGGCCGGCCACCGGAACGGGCCACTTTGATCTCTCGCTTAATAGACCGACCCATTCGTCCGTTGTTCCCGGAATGGCTGCGGGATGATGTGCAGGTGGTGGCCACCACCCTCTCGGTGGACGATACGGTGCCGCCCGATGTGTTGTGTATTTTGGGAGCCTCGTTAGCCATTCACGGCGCTCGCATCCCCTTCAATGGCCCCGTGGCGGCGGTGCGGGTGGGCTTGGTCAAGGATGAATTTATCCTCAACCCCACCTATGCCGAAATTGAGGCGGGCGATCTGGATCTGGTGGTGGCCGGCTGTGCCGATGGCGTGATCATGGTGGAAGCCGGGGCCAACCAACTGCCGGAAAAGGATGTGGTGGAGGCCATCGAGTTTGGTTTCGAGGCCATCCAGGAGCTGCTCAAAGCTCAACAGCAAGTCCTGGCGGATCTCAACATCACCCCGGTAGAGCTGCCCCCTCCCCCCAAAAACGAGGAGCTGATTGCCTTTGTAGAAGAGCAGGCTCAGGAGGGCATTCGCTCCATTCTCAGGCAGTTTTTGGACAAGACCAGCCGGGAACAGCAACTGGAGGAGCTCAAGGCCAAGCTGGAGGCCCAAATCCAGGAACGGCCAGAGGGGGATCCCTTGCGGCTCTATCTTCTGGAAAACCCCAAAGAGTTGGACAACCAGTTCAAGGCTCTGCTCAAGAAGCTGATGCGCCAGCAAATCCTGCAAGAGGGGGTGCGGGTGGATGGGCGCAAGCTGGACGAGGTGCGACCGGTCTCTTGCCGGGTGGGTTTGATCCCAAGGGTTCACGGCAGTGCCTTGTTCAATCGCGGCCTCACCCAAGTCCTTTCCATCACTACCCTCGGCACCCCCGGCGATGCCCAGGAGCTGGACGACTTGCACCCGGTGGATGAGAAGCGCTACATGCACCACTACAATTTTCCGGGCTTTTCAGTGGGAGAAACGCGGCCTTCACGCTCCCCGGGGCGGCGGGAGATCGGTCATGGGGCGCTGGCGGAGCGGGCCTTGGTGCCGGTGCTGCCCAAGGAAGAGGAGTTTCCCTACGTGGTGAGGGTGGTGTCGGAAGTGCTCTCCTCCAACGGCTCCACCTCGATGGGATCCGTCTGTGGCTCCACTCTTTCCCTAATGGATGCTGGGGTGCCGATCAAAGCGCCGGTCAGCGGGGTGGCCATGGGCCTTATTAAGGAGGGGGATGAGGTGCGCATCCTCACCGACATCCAGGGGATCGAGGACTTTCTGGGCGACATGGACTTCAAGGTGGCCGGTACGCGGGCGGGGATCACCGCTCTGCAAATGGACATGAAAATCACCGGCATCACCGTTGACGTGGTGGAACAGGCCATCCGGCAAGCCAAGGCCGGACGCGAGTTCATCCTCGACAAGATGCTGGAGACCATTGCCGCGCCTCGACCCCAGTTGGCCAAAACGGCTCCCCGTCTGCTCACGTTCAAGGTGGATCCGGAGGACATCGGCAAGATCATCGGCCCCGGTGGCAAGACCGTGCGCGGCATCACCGAAGCGACAGGGGCCAAGGTGGACATCAGCGACGACGGCACAATCACCGTGTCTTCCTCGGTGGGCGGCCAGGCGGAGGCGGCGCGGGCGATGATCGAAAATCTGGTGCGGCGGGTGGAAGAGGGGCAGGTGTATTTGGGCAAGGTGACCCGCATCATCCCCATCGGCGCTTTTGTGGAGTTTTTGCCCGGCAAAGAGGGCATGATCCACATTTCGCAACTGGCGGAGTACCGCGTCGGCAGGGTGGAAGACGAGGTGGCTGTGGAAGATGAGGTGGTGGTCAAGGTGCGCAGCATCGATCACAAAGGCCGTATCAACCTCACTCGCCTCGGCATTAGCCCTGAGGAAGCAGCGCGGGTGCGCAACCATCACCACTGAGGCTGCGGTTTTCCCCCAGCAACGGGGGGGCCAGGGATCCCCTCGACAGCCGCCGGCAGCGGCCAAAATGGCAGAGAAAACTCCATCGCGACAGCGGTGCGGAGCGCTTTTTAGCTGGCTCGCGTCTGCACTGCCGTTCGTGTGGTCGCGTCAGCGGTGCAAAGCCCTTTGCAATATGCCGGATCCCGTCCCTCCCTTTCTCGTTGGCCAAGGCTATACTTCTCCAGCTCGACTGTCCCCCTCCCGGCGGCGGCTGGGCTGGGCGTTGGCTTGGGGCTTGGGTTGGGCTGCTCTGCTTAACCTTTCTGCTCAGCATCCTTTGTTGGTGCGGATGGAGAGCGACGCCCAGGAGTGGCTGTACGCTTGGCGTGGCCCTCAGCAGCCTTCTCCCGAGGTGGTGATCGTCGGCATTGATGGTCGTATAGGACTCGATCGCGACAGCGGTGCGGAGCACGTTCCCGCTAACGGGAACAGCGGACAGGGGGAAAGCAATGGCCGCACCAGTGGTGCAGAGCACCTTGGCCAACATCAAGTTGACTTCCTTCTGGAACGGGCCAACTACGCCGGCCTGACGTTGCGTCTACTGGAAGAAGCTGAGGCCAGGGTGGTGGTGCTAAACCTGCCCAGCAGCTTTGTGGTACCTCAAAACCTGGGCAACGAGAACTTAGATGCCCCTCTGCGTCAGGTGGTACAGCGCTACCCAGATCGCTTGGTCCTGGCCACCCGCAGCAGCGAGAGCTTTGGCCGCTCCGAGATTAACATCTACAACCATTTTCTGCCCTTCTCTTCTCTGCGGCTGGAGTACCTGGTGCCGCCAGAGCATGTGCAGGGGGTGGTGCAATATCGGGTGGATAGGGCCGGGATCCTGCGCCAGGCCCAGCTGCGGGGGCTCTACCTGCGCCGCGACAGCCAAGAGGAGCAGATGTTCGCCTCGGTCGAGGCTCTGGCTTTTGCCAAATACGACCCGGAGCGGGCCAGCCGCTGGTTTCGCGAGCGGGGGTTGCAGCCGATCCAATTCAACCCCCTCGGATCCCAGCACGGGATCCCTATCATCCCCATCGAACGGGTTTGCCCTCCAGCTGTTCTCCAGGCAGGATCCGGGTCTGTTGCCCCGATGATCAACCCCAGCCAAGCCTGCCGCGGCCAAGAAGGGATCCCTCCCCTCGATCCCGAAGTTGCCGACCAATTGCGGGACAAAATTGTCCTGGTGGGTTTTGTGGGCGGCTACCCCGAAACCTTCCCAGTGCGGACTGCGGATGGATCCCAGATTGCGGCGGTGGAGCTGCAGGCGCAAATCCTCTCCAGCCTGCTCACCGGAGAGGTCTACCAATCTGTGCCAGAGGGGGTGGCGGCTGCGGTGGTTTTGCTGCTGGGAGTGGGAACGGGACTGCTTTTGGTGCTTTATCGTCCCCCCCTACGTTCGCGTCAGCGGTGCGGAGCACTTTTGAGCCCTTGGGGCTGGAAGCAACAGCAGTTTCTCCTGCGGCCTGTGGTGGGGCTTGCCGTTTACGAAGGGTGGGCTGTGGCCCAGTTTCTACTGGGGCGTTGGGTTTGGCCTCTCGTCTTGCCGGCCCTGGCCAGTGGGCTAACGGGGGTGAGCCTGCTGCTCACTTTGGTCATTGTGGAGAATCAAGAACGGCTCTTGGCCCAGCAACAGGAACTGGAGCGCCTGCGCCGAGCCGAACAGGAGGCAGCTATCGACCAAGCCCGCAAGTTGCTCTACCGAGTAGCCACCGACATTCACGATCGGGAGCTGCAGGAGTTGAAGGTGGTGATGGACGACTTGGAGAGCTTGCAATGGCAGCAGCAGCAAGGCAGGTCGCCCGACCCCGCCGTCTACGATCACCTGCTCGAGCAACTGGAGAGGATCGGACGCGGGATCCGGAATCAGCTCAACGATGTGCGCACTCTAGCTGCCAAGCTGCGCATCTCCCCCAGCTTACGAGAAGGGCTGCATCGAGGCATCGAGATCTATCTGGATGAACTGATCCAATCGGGCAGCCTAACGCTATCTGTAGAGCGGCAACTGCAACCGCTGCAGGAGCCCAACACCGGTGAGTGGTTTGATCAGCGAGAAGACATCTTGCGCTTTTTGCGGGAGGCCATCGGCAATGTCATCGCCCATGTACAACCCCCCAAAGGCAATGCTTCCTTTGTCAAGGTGTCGCTGGCCCAAACGGAGCGCCACTGCTGCCTTTCCGTGGTCAACGATGGTATCGAGTACGCTCCCGGCCTCAGCGGCGGCTACGGCAGCAAGGCCATGAACACCATCGCCCGCTATCTACCCAAGGGATCCTGGCATCGCACCCGCACCCCAGAAGGCCATACCCATGTCGAGCTGCACTGGGAGATGCCGCTCTGAAAGACCTACACAGCACTGAACAGAACAGATTTTTGCTCAGCGCTGTTGCTTTCTTCCTGCTTCAGCAACCCTTGACTAGCGGTAGGTTTTAGACCTACCACCCCGCCAGAGGAGTCTCCACAGGCGTTAGTTCCCCCAGAGCTTGGGGTACATTTCAAACGGTAGCTGGGGTCTAGAAACATAAACCTAACCACCCGCTCTCTGCACACTCGCACAACTGCCTAGCGCTTGCACATCAGGTTGTAGAGAACTGTGCAGCAAAGTGAGGACTCGGTCCCACTATCGCGAACAGTCAATCGGCGATTAGAGACAGCCCTCTTCCTAGGAAGCGTTCTTTGGCTTATCGGCCCAGGGACTGCAGCCAGCCAATCAGGGTGGTACCAGACAGAGCTTCAAACAGGATCAGGGCAACAAAGCCGATCATTGCCAAGCGCCCGTTCAAGCGCTCTGCATAGTCGGTGAAGCCCACGCGGGGGGTGCTATCCACATACATTTCTGGCTCAATGGCGTAGTTGTTCAGCCGACCGCCTTCTTCGACGACGACGGAGCGATATCGGGTCATAGGGTTCTCCTTGTGCTTTCTTCACCAGCGTAGCTCGCTTTGCATGGGATTGTAAAGTTTTATTTACAACGTTGTTGACGCCCAATGTTCCGAGCTGCCGGGCAGAGTTCAACCAGGCCAGGAACAGCCTGTAAGCAGGGTTGTGGCTCTTGTCTCAGTACAGGGGAGCTGATAATAGCAAGGGGACTGGAGGACAACTATGTCGGCGCTGGAGCGGTTAAATACGCTGCTGGATGGCCAGCCGGTGGCCAGCTTGGCGGTGCTGGAGCAGGGATCCCCGGCGGTGTCGTTGGTGCCTTTTGTGGTGCAGCGGGATCCCTTGCGCTTTGCCATTGTCATCAGCGATCTTTCTGGCCACACCCAGGCTTTGCGGGCAGATCCCCGGGCCGCGCTACTCATCCACGAGCCGCCCACCCCAGGGGATCCCCGCAGTAACCACGCCCTGCCGCGGGTGATGGTGAGCGGAGAAGCCCAGTTTCTCAGCCGCGAGGAGGCGCAGGCGCAGGGGTTTGAAGCCCTCTACCGCGCCAAGTACGAGATTGCCGAGATGATCCTAAGTTTGGCGGATTTTCACTTCTGTCAGATCGTCCCCAAAACTGGTAGCTTCATCCAGGGGTTTGGCCAGGCATTCCGGCTGAGCGGCCCCAACCTGGATCAACTGGAGCACCTTGGTCGGGCGTAGATTATGAGAATTCCAAGGGCAGCCCGCGCCATCCTTGAGCCCAGGGAAGCTCTTGCTGCGCCGCTTCCTAGCTCCCCTCTTCTGGGGGGAGAGAATGGAGTCCTTTCTCAGGTTTTCGGGTGGGATCCCGGATCCAGTCCAACAGCAGCGGGTTGACCAGCTCGGGGGCTTCATCCTGGGGGCAATGGCCAACCCCTGGCAACGGGATGAACCCCACCACGCAAGGAAACTCTGCCAGGGCCCGCCCCAGAGCAATGGGTTCCCAGGGATCCGCTTCCCCCCACAAGATCAAGACGGGACAGGTGAGCTGAGGCAAGAGATCTTCAGCCAAAGGCCCCTGAGAATAGCGCACAAAGGCCAAAAAGACCTCTGCCGCCCCCGGCTCCAAAGCGGGTTTGAGCAAAAGCTGGATCAGCTCCTCGGTAACCGCTTCTTTGCGCCCGTAGGCTTGGAGGAGGATATTGCGAATGGCCCTAGCCTGGGCCACCTGAGCAAAGAAGAAACGACCAAAGGGGGGCCACCCCAGCAGGGATTGCAGCAAAGGGGTAAACTGGCGGCGCAGCCAGGAGACCTGGCCCCGTTTCCGCTCGTGCAATAGCCGCAGCGAGGGATCCAACATCGCTACCCCTAAAACCTGGGCCGGATCCAGAACCGCCGCCTGCAAAGCCACGATGCCCCCAATCGAGTTGCCCACCAGGTAGGCCGGCTGGCCCATCACCTCCCGCACAAAATCGGCCACCAGGGATCCCCAGGTCTCGAAGGTGTAGGGCAAAGGGGATCCCGGCAGAGGCTTGGCGGATCCCCCAAACCCCAACAAATCAATCGCATACACCTGACAGTGCTGCCCCAGCTCCGGCAAATTTTTCCGCCAATGGTCGCTGCTGGCCCCAAAGCCATGGATGAGCAACACGGCTGGGCCTGTGGATCCCGACTGTTGGTAGCGAATGGGCTGGTCACGCCAGAGCCAGCGATGCTCTGTGTTCGCGTTGGCGCTGCATGGCAACATGGGGGTGCAGTGTAGGTTTGAGTCAGCGTTGCGATCCTAACCGTTCGCGACAGCGGGACAAAGTCCTTGTGATCGGGGCAACTGAGAGTACTGGCGGAGGGTGGCCCCCTTCCACCCGTTGGCGCACTTGAATCGAGGAACAAGGATCGGCCTTCCTCTGAGTTGGGTGATCCCAAGGGGCACCACCAAGCGGCTACAACATCCCATCTCAAGCTTCCGGGAGAAAGTGGGGAATACTGGCAGTTGAGGGTTTTGCGGTGGGTCGGCTTTGGTTTGGCTAGTTGGCCTCAGCTTGTTTGGTAGCGCTTTTTGCCTCTTCTGGGGACAGTTGTTGGTGGGCAAGTTGCTGTTGCCGCTGTGGGGGGGATCCCCCCTGGTGTGGAATACCTGCCTGGCCTTTTTTCAGGCCACCCTGCTGCTGGGCTACCTGTGGGCAGACCGGCTGGGGCGCGGGCTCAATCCCAGGATGGGGGTGCTAATCCACGGGATCTTGCTGCTGGTCGGGCTGAGGCTTCTGCCCTTTCAGCTGGGGATCCCCGGCCAACCGGAAGGATGGTGGCCCCCTCTCGCTCTGTTGGCAGACTTGACTTTGGGAGCTGGGGTGCCGCTGTTTCTCCTGTCGGCGACGACGCCGTTGCTGCAACGGGGGTTGGCGGCAAGAGGGGTCGCGGGGCAACGGGAGGCTTTGGATCCCTATTTTCTCTATGTGGCCAGCAATGCCGGCAGCTTGGGCGGGCTGCTGGGGTACCCGCTGTTGTTGGAGCCTCGTCTGTCTTTGGCTTGGCAAACTCTCCTGTGGACGGGATCCTACGCGCTGGTGGCAGCCCTGGTGCTGCTAAGCGGGGTGGGTCTGCTGCTCAGTCGCAACAGCGTTGCGGAGCAACAAGAACGTGGGGCGGATTCCCAGGGATCCGGCGCTGCTCCGGGGGATTTGACTGTTTCCTGGCGAGAGCGTTGGCGCTGGGCGGGGCTGGCTTTTTTGCCGGCGGGCCTGTTGGTGGCGGTCACCACTTTGTTGACCACCGACGTGGCGGCGGTGCCCCTGTTGTGGGCCATCCCCCTGGGGATCTATCTGCTGACATTCATGCTGGCTTTCGGGGGGATCCACCCAAATAAGGGGGTTTTGGGAACGACAGCTCTTCTGGCCTGCGGGGCGGTGGGGACACAGGTCTTGGGCTGGGTGAGGCCGGGTTTTTTGCTTTTGCCGCTGCATCTGACCACCTTTGGGCTGGTGAGCTGGGGCTGCCACAGCCGGTTGGCTTGCCGTCGCCCGCCGGTGGAGCAGTTGACGCAGTTTTACCTGTGGCTGGCTTTGGGGGGGAGCTTAGGGGGAATGTTCTCTGCCCTCTTGGCACCGCAGGTGTTTGAGACAGTGCTGGAATATCCCCTGTTGCTGGGGATGTCGCTGGCCGTGCTGGGGGCGCAGGGGGGGCGGGTGGGCCTGTGGCTGGGGCTGGGGCTGCTCCTGCCTTTGCTGCTGTTGCACTTTCGACCGCAGGCGTTGCTGCAGGTGGGCGCTGGGGTGGGTTTGGCGTTGGGCTGGGCGGTGCTGGCGCTGTTGGTGTCAGGGGAGAGCCGTTCACAGCAGCAGAGCGGAGCCCCTGGCTGGCAGGCCAAGGTCGGTTGGGTGGGAGCAATGGCGGGGTTGGTTGTGCTGCTGGGGCAACCCTGGCTGCAGCCGGGACTGCAGGTGATCCACAGCGAGCGCAGCGCCTTCGGCCTCAACCGGATCGTGGAATACCAAACTGAGCAGGGATCCTTCCGCAGTCTTCTGCACGGCACCACTCTACACGGCAGCCAAAACTTGGATCCGGAAAAAGCGCTGGAGCCGCTGACCTATTTCGCTCGGCCTGGGCCCGTTGGGCAGGTGTTTGCGGCGTTCAGAGCCCAGACTGTGGATCCCACGCCCGCCATTGCGGTGTTGGGGCTGGGGATCGGCACGTTGGCCGCCTATGCCGAGCCAGGGGATGAGTGGACGTTTTTCGAGTTGGATCCCACCGTGGCCGATTGGGCGGGGCGCTATTTTTCCTATCTCCGGTGGGCCCAGACGCGGGCGCGGGTGCAGGTCATCCTCGGTGATGCCCGGCTCAGCCTCAAGGGGATCCCAGAGGGCAGCTACGACCTGATGGTGATGGATGCCTTCAGCTCTGACGCGGTGCCGGTGCATTTGCTCACGCAAGAGGCTTTGGCCCTCTACCTCAGCAAGCTCAAGCCCCAGGGCTGGCTGCTGTTCAACATCACCAACCGCCACCTCGACTTGGCCCCGGTGTTGGCCGGCCTGGCCGGATCCCTGCAGCTTCACGCTTGGCACCAAGACCATCGGGATCTCTCCCCTGAGCAACGCCAGGCGGGGCTGGCCCCTTCCCACTGGGTGCTGTTATCGCCGCGCGACGCTTCGACGACCGCCTCAGCAGGGCGGAGCCCTTTGGCCCAAAACTCTGGAGTCCTGCAGGAACTGGATCCCTGGCAGCCCCTTTTGCCCCAGGCCGGGGATCCCGTCTGGCGGGATGACTTTTCCAACCTGCTGCAGGTGATCCGTTGGCCCCGGATCCCTTTGCTAAAGGGTATCCAGATCCCCAGTTTTGGATAGGAATCCGGCTGTTATCGCTTATGCAACGCTTCGGCGAATGCATTAGGGTTGGGGAGCAGAAAAGTTAAAGAAATCTTTACAACTCGAAGTTGGTATGAGTTATGATTGTTTGCAACGTAACTGATGTCTGCTCGGGAGTCCGGCCCATGTCTCCTCTACAAGCCCTCACTGGCAATCCTCAAACCACCATGGCTGAAACCTCTGCGGCTCGTTTCGTGGCAATCGGGGGCAGCTTGCGGCCCAATTCCCTGACGTACCAGGCGCTGGAGGTGGCGCGGCGCGAGTTTGAGAAGTTGGGGATCCCGTTGCACATCCTCGATCTGCGGCAGATGAAGTTGCCCTTTGTGGATGGCTCGGAATCCTATGCAGATTATCCCGATGTGGCGGTCTTACAAGCAACCATGAAGCGGGCGGATGGGATCATCCTAGCCAGCCCGGAGTACCACGGCGGCATCAGCGGCAGCCTGAAAAATGCACTGGATCTGTTGAGTTTTGAGCAACTGGAGGGTAAGGTCTTTGGGTTAATCAGCGTTTTGGGCGGCGAGAGCAACAGCAATACCCTGAACCAGATGCGCTTGATTGTGCGTTGGGTGCATGGCTGGGTGATCCCAGAGCAAATCGCCATCGGTCGGGCTTGGAGCGCTTTTGACGAGCAAGGCAATCTCAAAGACGAGAAGCTAAAACAGCGCTTTCAACACTTTGTCCAGAGCTTGGTGACCCATACTCACAAGCTGCGAGGGATCCCAGTGGTGAAGCCCTCCTGAAATTACAGTCATTCCAAACTAGATTGAGACACTCTCCAAGCGTTCCGCGACCAACCCCAGGGAAGTTAGGAAGCCATGAAGGACGGCTGCAGACAGACTACACTGGGGCTGGGTGAGAGATGAAAACCAAATCTTTCACTGCGTCGAGGATGGGGCGAACGCCCGACGTCGAGAATCCCTGCCCCTTGGGGCGGAGAGTATGCCAAAGTTGTTCCAAACAGCAACAAGTCCGGGCTCTCTTCTTCTCACCTGTTGCTCAGCGTTGCCCAGCAACAAATAAGGCTCAGATCCGACGGAGATCTGGCTGAGAGGGCATTGACTTGCAGAGGAACCCGCAGAATAGCTCCACACAGGTATGGTTCAGTCTGTTCCCCCTCATTCCGATAGAGCTGGGCCAATATCTCCCCTGGTGGCCCTGCAAGCAACCTTGCAGCAGATGCGGGAGCAGAGCGATGCCAACACCCTCGTTCAGCTCACGCTGGAGTATGTCAAGGCGGCGTTTGGGGCGCCGCTGATCTGGCTGGCCTTTTACAACTATCCAAATCACCAGTTGGTGGGTCAGGGGGGAGTGACCCTTCTTGAGGATCAAACCCTACTGCGGGCGGTGCATCCTCTACAGCCGGGGGAGATCCTGGAGCAGGTGGTGATCGAGCAGCGACCGATCAGCCTGCCTGACCTCTCTCAGGAACCGCGCATGGGCATTTGGCAGCGGGAGGCCAGGCGACTGGGCGGGATCCAGGGCTGTTTCATTTATCCCTTCTCGGCCTACGGCCCGCTGTCGCGAACGGCAGTAGGACGGCGGCGCTGCTTGGGGATCCTGATGCTGGGATCCCAAATGTGGGGGGTTACCACCCATGAGGACGAAAAGGCTCTCTTGGGAATTTTGCTGGGGCAGTTGGCAGCTTCTCTGCAAGAGTTGGAAAACGCTTGGCAACAGCAGACCGAAAAGCGCCTTGAGGATCCGCTCCTGAGGTTGGGAACGGCGATGCGCCAGGTGGGATCCCTGCAGGAACGGGTCAGCCTGGTGAGGCAGGAGTTACAGTCTTTTCTGGGCGCTGTCCACATTCAGGTGTATTGGCACGAGCGTAGCCAGGGTCAGTTCGTTCCCCACGGGAGCGTCCCCAAAGCTGTTCGCGACAGCGGGGCGGAGAAAGTCGGAGCAGGGCCGACAGGAGAGGTCAGCCTTTCGCTGCGGGAATTGGGGGACATGTACTACACCCTCGCCGATGGCCAGGTGGTGGTGGGCGGCACAGGGACGACTCGCTCTGAGGTTCCCCCCAAGCTGATGCAGCAGTTGCGGGCCCAGGCCGTTTTGGCGGCCCCGATTTTGCTGGAAAAGGATCTGCTGGGGTTCATCTGGGTGCAATCGGATGTGCCCCGTACCTGGCAAGCCGCTGAGCGACAGTTGGTAGCTGCTGCCGCCAATGGGTTGGCCTTGGCTGCCCCCCTAGAAAATCTGGATCGCCGCATTCGCCAGTTGGCCGATGACCAAGAGTTTGTGCAACAGGTGGGCCGCTCGCTTTACAACCCGGCGGAGCTGCAACAGGCTCTCCAGCAAGCCGTTGTCGGCCTGGCCCAGCGCCTGAAAGTCGGTGCAGTGGCCGTGTTGACGGTGGATCCCGACAGCCCCATCCCCCGCCTCTTCTACGAGTACCGCAGGGAAGGCAAGCAGACTTTGCCACAGCAGCTCAGCCCTCTGAGCGACCAGGACTGGCAGGATCTCATGCGCAGCGAGGTGGTCGTGGCAGAAAACTACGACCAAGATCTGCGCCTGCTCTCTTGGCGGCAGGAACTGGCAGGGGTTCGTTCCTTGATGCTGACCCACACCGGGGTCGGCGGTACCGCCACCACACCCGTGGAAGGGCTGCTCTTGGTGTTGCATCCCCAGCTACGGACCTGGAGCCGGGAAGAGCGGCAACTGCTGCGGGGGATTGCCCAACAGGTGGGGGTGATCCTGCGGCAAATTCGGTCAGAACAACGCCGGCAACGACAAGAGCAGTTGCTCAAGGGCCTGATCACCACTTGTTTAACCTTGCAAAACTCGGCCACCTTGTCAGATCTGTACACCACTACCACTCGACAGACGGCCCAATTGCTGGGGATCCCTCTGGCGCTCATGGTTAGTTGGCAGCCGGGGGAAAGCCGGGCTCAGCTCCAGGGGCCTTTTACTACCGCTGCCGGGACGGAGACCGGCCCCACCGAGATCGATCTGCAAGATCCCCTACTGGCCTACGCGCTGCAGTCGGCAGAACCTCTGCCGCTCACCCAGATCCCCCCTGCCAGCCGCACTTGGCTCAGTCGCGTCAGCGGTGCGGAGCACTTTGCTGCCGGCCTGGGATCCTGGCTGCTGGTCAACACTGTCCCAACGGAATCTCAGGCGGGAGCTTTGGGAGTTTTGATCTTGGGGGCAGAAGCGGGCAAGGTTTGGGATCCCGACGAGCGGGCGGCTGTGATGCTGATCGCCCAGACCTGCGGCTGGACGGTGCGGCGCTTGCTCTGGATGCAAACTTTGCAAGAGCAGCAGGAGGTGCTCAGGGAGTTGAACTGGTACAAACACCGCCGCCTGATGGACATGCAGAATGCCCTTCTGGACAGCCTGCGCCGCCTGGGTCAGGTGCCGGAGATTCCCGGAGACGAAGCCACCCGCTGGCAAAAGGTGGTGGAGATCGGCAGAGGGCTGCGGGATCTGACTGTCTCCACAGGGCCGTTGTTGCAGTCGGAAACTTGGCAGGTGCAGCCGCAGTCGCGGTCGGTGCCCTTGGCAACCTTGGTGCGCAAAAGCCTGCGCCGGGTGGAGGGCCTGACCCAAAAACGCAAGCTGTGGCCGCGGGCCCATGGGGACATGAGCATTGCCGTCCAGGGGGATCCCGAACGACTGGAGATGGTGCTCTGGGAGGTGTTGACAGCCGCTATTTTGCGCAGCCCGGAAGGGGGGCGGCTGGATCTGTGGAGCCAAGCCAGCGTTCGCGACAGCGGTGCGGAGCCCTTTGGCTATGCAGAGCTGCTGGTGGTGGATCAGGGCAGCTTCGACCCTCACCTGATGGCCGCCCTTCAGTTGGGGCCAGAGCAGGTGATCTACGCAGATCCTCTGCTCAAGTCGCCTCTATCGGTAAGTCCTGGTCTGGAACTCAGCCTGTGCCAACGGGTGGTGCAGCGGATGGGGGGCCAGCTCTCCTTTTACCTCTCTTCCGATGGGCGTTGTGTCTCTCGGCTGCTCCTGCCGATGGGCAGCGACGAGCCCCATCCCCCTGGGTAGGAAAAAGCTGTGTTGCCGGTCACCTTAGGGGGACAAGGTTCTGAGCAGCCAAAACAGGGGCAGTAGAGCCAGTAGGCCGCGATCCAGCCGCCGCAGTTGTAGGCGGTGCCAGCGCAGGGGATGGTCTGGGCCGGTCAGCCCACGGGCCTGCATTGCCATAGCCGTCTGTTCGGCACGCAGGAGCAAGTTTTCAAAAAAGCGCTCCACCAAGGCCAGCAGGGTTTGCATCCCGCCCCGGAAACTCAGGGATCCCCAGCGCACATCCCGAGTTCGCACCGCCCGCGCCAAGTTTTGCACCTCTTCCATCACCAAAGGCAGAAAGCGCAGCGCCAAGGTGAGGGTGAGAATTACTTCGGCAATCGGCCAGCTCCAACGCTTGAGAGGCTGCAACCATTGGCCGATCCCTTCGGCAATTTCTTCGGGGGCCGTGGTCAACAAAAACAAATGGGTGGCGTAGAGCAACGTAAAAATGAGGGTGCCCAGCCGCAGCGCCACCGATAGAGAACGGCGGGAGACCTGAAAGGTTCGTCCCAATAGGGAAAACTGAACCAGGCGGTAGCGGTAAGGGGTTTGCCAAGCACGGGTTTGCGCCCGCCAGGCACGGTCTGGGGATCCCTGTTCTACGGCCAAGTCGAAGTGCCCTGCACCGCTAACGGGAACAGCGGGGATCCCGGTCAGCCCATAGCCCACCACCTGCATATCCTGCCGTTGCGGTTGGGGAAAAACCCCCAATCCATCCGGCGCCAAGCTGGTGATCCCAAAGGTGAGCAGGCTCAGGGCCAGCACCAGGGAGAGTTGGCCCGACCAAACCCGGCGCGGCAGACGGGCCGCCACAGTTAGCAGCAGAAGAGCCACCACCACGGCCAAGCGCCAACCATTGCCGGCCAAAATGGGGCTGAGGAGAAAGCTGAGCAGCCAGGCCAGCTTAACCCGCGGATCCAGGCAATGTAGCCAGGTGCGAGGCTCTTCCAGATAAATCCCCAGCGGGGCATTGCGCAGAATATCCACAACAGTTGAGAAGGAAGCAGACTATACCCCTTAAAAGGGCGGGACCGAGAACTCCGTCCCCGTAGCGCGGTCGCAGCAGCGTTGCGGAGCAATAACAGCTGGCAGCAAGGGAGAGCTAGAGCCGTTCCACCAGACGGGTGGAGCCCGACTGGGCGGCGACCCATCCCCCGGGCGCGCCATCTCGCTCAATGCGCAGCCAGACGGGCACCTGTCCCTCCCCAGCCTGCACCTCCACCACCCGCAGCAGGGCTTGGCGTGGGGCTGTCCCGACAATGGCTCCCGTCAGGCTGGGTTGCTGGCGAATGTTGAGGCCATCGTTGGAGACCACCCGCACCTGTTGTACTCCTTGCCACTCCGCCAGAGGGCCGGTTAGCTCAGGCGGGGGAGTGAGTTCCGTCTGGCCGGGATTGTCGTTCGCGGAGGCGTCGCGTAGCGATATGTCAACCGGCGGCTGCTCAATTTGCACCTGGGGTTGCTCCAGCGGTGGTGCCGGCGGCGGCGTGAAGAGGCCCCGCAACATTTGCCAGATGACCAATAGGGAGAGGATGCCCACACCGACCACCCCGGCCATTCGCGCCAGCGGTGCGGAGCCCAAACGAACGCCAGCGGGAAAGGTAGGACGCTTACGGCCCCCCAAGCGGCTGCGGCGGTAACGCTCCACATCCTGCAAACCGATCGCGCCAGCGGACCTTAGGCTCTGGACTCCGTCCCCCTGAGGGGAACGGTCTTGGGCGCGTTCGCGACAGCGGTGCGGAGCACTAGAACTCTCATCCGCAAGAGCAGAGACGCCCGCCTTGGGGGTGCTCCGGTAGGAGGGCAAATCCGAGAGGCGCGGGGGTTCTGGCGGGGGCATCACTCCTCCCCGTTGCCAAGGGGTGGGGGGGCGCTGCAATTCTTGGGTTGGATTAGGGGGGCGCACGCCACCCACCACGGCAGGCAAATGAGGTGGGGGATGGGGGACTTGGGGAGAGAGCATCCCCGCCGGCGGATCCTCGCGGCTGGGCATTTCGTCCAGGTAAGCTTGCACTTGGGGGTTGTCGAAGTAGGCTTGCAACGTCGCTTGGGTGGCTTCCAGACCGCGAAATTCCGGGAACACCTCCTCCTGAAACCATTTTTCTGTGAAGCGGCACAGACCCGGCAGATGGTCGGGAGAACCGGCGGAGTGTTCTTCGATAAACTGCAAGGCCTCTACTTCTTGGGTGGAGCGCAGATGGGCGAGCGCGTCTTCGGTCTGCCCCAGCAACAGACTACAGATGGCCTGCTCCAGATGCACATCCTGCCGCTGCGCCAGACGAGCCAGGTAGCCGCGAGCACGCCGCACCAGAGCCGGGCGGTTTTCCAGATAACCTGCCGCCAGCAACACCTGCACGGCCAAGTAGGCGGCCACCATCGAGGGACGCTCAGCCTCCCGCTCGAACAACTCCTGCTGTTCTTTGAGGGTGAGGTGGCGACGTACCCGTTGGATAAAGCGCAGGAAATCTTCGGTGCTGAGGCCAGAGCCATCTTGCCCCATCCCCTCGATGCCGCCCCGTTCGTCCAGCATGGCTTTGAGGAGAGCCAGTCCCTGCTGTCGCTCCCCGTTCCCATCAGCGGTGTGTCTTCCAGCTTGGGCGGGAGCACTTTGGCTGAGGAGTTGCAAAATGCGATAGGGGCGCAGCTTGCCCAAATCAATGCGGATCTCCGCCTGCATCTGCGGAAAGGCCTGATACTCCTCCAGCTCCGCCAAGCCCGCCTGTAAAGAACGCGCCGCCTCCTCGTAGGATCCCTGTTGCCAGGCTTCTCGACCCAGTTCCAGACGAGCGATGGCCCGCGACAAAATGGCATCGGAACGAGCAGGGTGGCCCTGCTCCAACATCTGCTGAGCCAGATCCAACGCAGGCTGGTACTCTCCGGCTTCGCAATACAAGCACAGCACTCCCGGTAAGCGCGCCTCCTCCACCGCCAAGGTGGGATCCGCCGGCATAAGGTGTTCGTCGTAGTTTCGCCGCGCCTCAGGGTCGAGCAGTACGGAAGCCGCCTCTTGGATCAGTTGAGCGCGAGCTTCCACAGCCTGTGGCGAGAACCCCAGCAGCCAGGAGCGCTCGCCCGGCTTGAGATCGATCCGCTCCCGGTATGCCTGTTCAATCTGATGCTCATCTGCTCGTGCCGACAGCATCAAAACCCGATAGTAGTCGAGGGGCACTCGCACCGTCATGGTTTTTGTCCGCGCTCTCCTGTTCGTGCCAGCGGGACGGAGTCCTTGGACAACTTACCCGCATCGACTTAACTGTAGTCCTTTTCGTGGGTAAAAGGGATCCCCCCTCGGGAATCGCTGCTCCGCCCCTACCAGTTCCAGCTACCCGGCTCTCCTTTGAAAGGGCCTACGACCTTTGAGGTGATCCAACCGCCGTAGAAATCTCCGGGTTGAGGCCGGACTCGTTCTCCACCTACCCGGCACTCCTGCACACGGCCTGGATAAAAGGCAAGGTAGTCGCGGATGGGCAAAAACGCCGGGCTGGGATCCGGATAGCTCCAGGCGGCATCTACGGCTGTTTGGGATCCGACCTGAACTGTCCAGTAGCAGGCAGCCCCTTTGAACTCACAGAAAGAGGTGCGAGAGCTGGGGCGGAGATACTGCAGTCGAACGTCGGTGGGGGGAATGTAGTAGGTGGGCGGGTGGCTGGTTTCCAGGACGCGGTAGCAACGGCGGCTTTGGGCAATGAGCTCGCCATTGAAGAGAACTTCCACCAGTTCTGTGGTGGGCTCCAGACGAGGTGGGCGCGGATAGTCCCAGACAGATTCTTGTCCTGGATGGGGAGAAATCGGTTGGGGAGACATGGGTCAATATCTTCAATATCTCGGTTGGGGAGACATGGGTCAATATCTTCAATATCTAAAGCAGACGGGTGGCCTCCAGCAGTTTGGCGTACTGGATCAGCAGCAAAGACTGTTGCTCCGGCAAAGGCTGAATAACTCCCTGCTGCTGCAGACGGCTTAGCACCGCCGTGGCTGTCTCTCGGCTAACCTGGCTGAGATCGGCCAAATCCTGGGGGGGAGGGTAGACAATGCGCATCCCCTGGGGGGTCTTCTCGCCAAAAGCTTCCGCCAGTTGCACCAGCGTATGCACCACTCGCAGCGGGGGGCTCTGCTGGTCAAGATCCGCCTGCAAGTTGGCCAGGCGCAGGCGACGGGAGAGGCTGCAGGCCAGCTGGTAACACAGTTGCGGCTCCCGCAACATCAGCGCTTTGAAGGTTGCCGCCGGGATCCCGGCCACCCGCAGCGGGGTTAGGGCCAGCACATCTCGGGAGCGGGGAGCTTCGTCCAGTACCGCCATTTCCCCCACCCAAGCGCCCGGCCCCAGCAAGGCAAGGGTTTTGGTGCTGTCTTGCGCCCGCAAAGCCCGCCGCACCTTAGCCCAACCGGCGAGGATCAGATAAACTACGCTGCCCCAGGCATCTTGCATGAAGAGGGCCTGTCCCGCCGGGATATCCCGCAGCTTGACCTGGGATCCCAACCATTGCAAGGACGTCGCCGAAAGTTCGGCCAACATGGGTACCGCCTTGAGCTCGGAGAGGACGGCAACAGGAGCATCGGAAGTCATGGCGGGTCGGACGTTTCACCATACCGCAAGCCCACTGTAGCCCAGTTACCAACTCAAGAGCTATCCTGCAATCCACCACCCCGCCATGTGCGCCAAGATCTAGTGAGGAGGTGGTCTTGCTGTGGAGTCTTGCCGGTATGGCCCTCAGAGCCTCTAGAGCTACCCTGCGGTTGAGGGTGGGGGGAACCCAAACTCTGCCATTTCGTCTGGGCAACAGAGGTTCTGTCTGGGAGGGGATCCCTCCGCTGTTGTTGTTAGAACTTATGGATGCCTATGGATGCTGCCCTCAGCGACATCAGTGGCCAGCGCTGGTCCGTCTTGGTGAAGAACGTGCCTGTGCGGCCCGAAAAGCTCGCTGATGTGGATCTGGTGCTGATCTGTCAGCAGGGATCCCAGCCCCATCGGGAGGCTTTTGCCGAGCTGATGCGTCGCCATCAGGCCCATGTGGACAAGGTGCTCTATCATCTTGCCCCGGACTGGCAGGACCGGCATGACTTGGCCCAGGAAGTTTGGATCCGGGCCTACCGCCACCTGAAACGCCTACAGGAGCCGGCAAAATTTCGCAGCTGGCTGGGGCGGATCGCCACCAACCTGTTTTACGACGAGCTGCGCAAGCGCAAACGACAGCAGCAGCCCCTTTCTCTGGATGCGCCGATTCAGATGCGGGATAGCGAGATGGAGTGGGAGCTGCCCAGCGAGAGCCCCAGCCCCCATGAGCACCTCGCCACTTGCGAGTTCTATGAGCGATTGCACCAAGCCGTCCGCGACCTGCCGCAGGCCTTTCGCCAGACAATCCTGCTGCGGGAAATTCAGGGGATGGCTTATGAGGAAATTGCCGAGATCACAGGGGTGTCTTTGGGCACTGTTAAGTCTCGCATTGCCCGCGCCCGCGCCCGCTTGCAATCCACCCTAAAACCCTACCTTAATGGTGAATGACCATGGTTCGCGGCAACCCCAACCCCGACCCCAGGGATCCCCAGCAAGAGCTGCCGGTGGTGGATGAGCGCTTTGAACAGTTGAGCGCCTACCTGGACGGGGAATTGTCGTCCCAGGAAGCGCGGCAGGTGGAAGATTGGCTGGCCAGCGATCCTCAGGCGCGGCAACTGTACAGCCAACTGGCAGCTCTGCAGGCCGGTTTGGCCAATCTCAAGGCCCCCACCTTGGATCCCATCCAGACGGAGCTGTTGATCAGCCGTGTGTTCGCTGAGCTGGATCGGCGGCCAATGCTCGACCTGGGCTGGCGGCAACGTAAGGGCACCCCTTGGGGACGGGTGGCAGCGGCTGTAGTGGCCTTGGCAGGGGCGGGCTGGGTGGGATGGCGTTGGTCTCATCCCCAGCCTTTGGTATCGCTGGAAGATCCGCCGGTGCGCGTGGCCATCGTGCCTGCCTCTGCTCGTGTTGCCCAACGCTATCTTTTCGAGCCGGGGCAAAAGCAAGATGCCTACTCGATTTTGTTTGAGACAATCCCCAACCGTGGATCTCGCCCCGCCAACGCGACCAGGGCCGAGGTGGGCTGGGAATGACCTGAGCAGGCTTGAGAAAGACTGAGGAGCGCAGGGTGGAAAAAGCAGTTCGCTGGGCTTGTGGGCTAGGAGTCTGCCTTTGGCTATGCAGTCTGGGATCCCTGTCGGCCCAGGCAGATCCCAGCAGTAGCCATCTGGCAACGCCGTCCGCGCCGGCGGGACGGAGTCCGAAGCAGTTGCACTCCTCTCCCAGTGGACAGGAGCCTGCCCCCCAGCCCACAAACCTGCCTTCACCCGGATCCCGTCTCACCCCTGCCCCCGATCAAAACCAATGGGCCCCTCCCAAGACGGAGCTATCGCCCTTTCCGGACTTCCCCCTTCTCAAGGAGTTGGATCCGCCCCCGCCAAGCTTGGCCGACCTGGGCATCCATTGGGATCGCTTGGCCCTGCTGCCGGATCCCGAGCTGGCAGAGGAAATGGATGTGGAGTTCAGCCGCCGTCTAGCCCGCCTAAACCGGCAAATTGCCAACCAACAAGAGCGCCTCTACCGCCTTTTGCAAACCTGGGACTCCGACGAGGCCGATATCCGCCAAATTCAGGCCCAACTGAGCCAGTTGCGGACAGAACGGGATCGCCTAGCTCTGGAACACCTGTTGATGCTGCGGCAGCTGCAAGAGAACTTCGCCCTACCTCTACCCAATCGCTCTGCTGCCAGCCCTCCCTGAGGAGTCCTTGGGTTCGGGTTATGATCTGAGGGAGGGGCAGACGCGACCACCAACGGAGCTGAGGGATGGCCAAAGTGCCCAGCAACCCAGACATTGAGCAATTAGCTGCTGCCATTGGCAAGGAAGTTTACATCGATGTAGCCCGCTGGCATCTTTACCTGCGCGATGCCCACCTGCATACCCTTTTGGCGGAGCGACTGGCACCCCAGGTGATGGCAGGCAAGGTGGATGAGGACGCCGTCACAGAGATCTTGCAAGGGATCCCGGTGAAAGTGGGGGGTGGGCGCAAAGAATTGCCCCTGGCCGATCTCCTGCCGATGCAAAGCCTGCTTAACCTGCTGGATGTGCTGGAGGAGTTTAGCCGCAAATGGGCTCAATAGAGAAAGGTGGAGCGGTGCATCACCCGCCCAAACCTGTGGGATGCTGGCCCGGCCCCTGGCTCAAGCTCGGCAGCCTTATTCCGCTGCTCTGGCTGTTGTCGGCCTGTCAGGGAACCGAGTGGGGAGAACGGCTGGAGCGCGCTGTACGCCCAGTAGGTCTGCCCACAGCCCAACCTGAGCTGCCGGCATCTCCCTCGCCTCAACCTTTGCCGGGATCCATCCCACCCTCTATCTCGATCCCCACTGCTCCCACCCCTTCCTCACCCCTGCCCAGCCCGGACAGCAGCCGCTTTACAGACTTGGAGCCCGGATCTCTGGTGGCCCGTTCGGTGGGATACCTAGATCGGTTGGGAGTTTTTGCCGATATCTCCAGCAGCGAATTTCAGCCGCAGCGCAGCGTTCGTCGCGGAGAATTTGCCCGTTGGCTGGTGTTGGCCAACAACGCCATCCACGCCGATGAGCCCAGCCGGCAAATCCGCCTGGGATCCCCCTCGGAACGCCCCCTCTTTTTGGATGTGCCGGAAGAGGATCCCCATTTTCGCTACATTCAAGCCCTGGGAGCTGCTGGCTTAATTACCGGGGATGCCAATCGAGAGTTTCGCCCCAACAGCCTGCTGTCCCGGGCGGAGTTGATCCGCATGAAGGTGCCTCTGGACTTACCTCCCGGCCAGATCAAGGGATCCCGAGCGGAGCTGGAGGAGCGCTGGGGGTTCACCGATGCGGCGCAAATTCCTCCTGAAGCCATTCCTGCTCTGGTAGCCGATCGCAGCCTAGAGAATGCCTCCACCGTGCTGCGCACCTTTGGCCCCATCCGCACCTTCAACCCCTTCGAGCCGGTCAGCCGCGGGGAAGCCGCCATCGCCCTGTCGGCTTTTGGGGAACGAACGGCCCAAGACGCCATACCCCAGCCGCCAGCCTTGCCAGACCCAACCCCTGAGCCTCAGCCTTCTCCCCCTGCCGCAGAACCGGAGCAGACGGCTTCTCCCGAGCCGGATCCCACCCCTGCCTCTCCCTCGGATGCTGCTGATGAGCCCCCTGGGCAGACCCGACCCAACCCCCCGGAAGTCGCCCCAGGAGAGGGTAGGATCGTCACGCCGGGTAAGCCCTAACCCTGAGGTGAGAGGGATCCCATCGGCGTATACTGTCCAGGTTTTATCAGCAGATGGAACACCTCAGAGCTCCAGCAGGGATCCCTGCTACGGCTCTTACAAGGAGCAAAAGGAGCCATAACAATAAAAACTATCCCTAACTCCCCTCGGGAGAGGGGCTGTACAGCGCAGAGGACTTCCGCCCCCATTCCCCAGGCGGCTCTAGCTCTTGCCAGTCCCCTGAGCGCCCCTCTGCTGGGGAAAACCCTTGCCGCCCATAGCCTATAGAATGGGGGAAGCCAGCCTTGGAAAACCTGCAGGGATCCCAACTGTGTCCGCCATTGTTCCTGAAATCCGTTCTGCCGATCTGCTGCGCTACACCGTGATTGGGTCGCGGCGGCCCAGCGTGTACTTTTGGGCGGTGGCGCTGACGGGGGGAGGGCTGGGCTTTACCTTGGCCGGCCTTTCCAGCTATCTCCACCGCAATTTGCTCCCCTTTTCCGATCCCGCCAGCCTGGTGTTTATTCCCCAGGGCATTGCCATGCTCTTTTACGGGGTGCTCGGATCCCTGGCGGGGCTATACCAGTGGCTGAGTTTGTATTGGAACTTGGGAGGCGGCTACAACGAGTTCGACCGGCGCACGCAAAAGATAACGCTGGTGCGCCAGGGCTTTCCGGGCAAAAACCGTGAAGTCCGCCTGGAGTATGACTTTGCCGATGTGCAAAGCTTACGGGTGGAGCTGAGAGAGGGGCTTAACCCCCGCCGAGCCATCTACTTGCGGGTGAAAGGACGTGGCGACATCCCCCTCACCGGCGTAGGCCAGCCACCTCCCCTGACGGAGATCGAAAACCAGGCAGCCGAGATCGCCCGCTTTCTCAACGTCAGCCTAGAGGGCATTTGATTCCCTGCGGTGCCATTGCTTTGACCCCGCCCTGCTGGTCGCTTGAGCGAGACGGAATCCCATCCTTGGGCAACAGTGAAACCATTGAGGGGGATCCAGAACTGTGGAGTCGAATAGAGAGTTGTCGAGATTGTTTTCAATGTAGCGGGATCTCTTCGAGGAATGATCTACCCTTGATGCCAGCGCAGTTGTTGCCTGGGAGAAGCCTGTGATGGCCAACCTGAACCCCTTCATTCCCCTACAGGCCAAGAAGCTGGGGTCTATTCTGTTTCGCCTCTGGCTAACTCTTCTGCTCTCATTGGGCTTGGCCTTGCTCACGCTGCTGCTGACCCCCCATTCCGCTCATGCTGCCCGTGGGCCCCTGTATCGCTTGGGTCGTCCAGAAGGGGCGGTCTCGATTGTGGCTTGGGCAGGCTACATCGAACGGGGGGAAACGGATCCCGCCTATGACTGGGTGACCGGCTTTGAGAAAGAAACCGGCTGCCAAGTCAGCGTTAAGGTGGCAGCCACCTCCGATGAGATGGTGGCCCTGATGAATGAGGGCGGCTTTGATCTGGTGACGGCCTCCGGCGATGCCACCCTGCGACTGATCAAGGGGGAACGGGTGCAGCAGATTAACCCCCGCCTGATCCCCAGTTGGGAGACCATCGACCCGCGCCTGCAGGATGCTCCCTGGCATACTGTGGATGGCAAGCATTACGGCGTGCCCTACCAATGGGGATCCAATGTGTTGATGTACAACACACAAGTCTTTCCGGAACCCCCCACCAGTTGGGATGTGGTGTTTGAAGAGAAAACCTTGGCAGATGGCAAATCCAACAAAGGCCGCATCCAAGCCTACGATGGCCCCATCTACATTGCCGATGCCGCCCTCTACCTGAAAGCCCACCGCCCAGAATTGGGCATCACGGATCCCTATGAGCTAACCCGTGAACAGTTTGATGCCGCCCTAGATCTGTTGCGACAGCAGCGGCAACTGATTGGACGCTACTGGCACGATGCGGCGGTGCAGGTGGATGATTTTGTCAACGAAGGAGTGGTGGCCTCCGGCTCTTGGCCCTTCCAGGTGAACCTGTTGCAGTACGAGGAACAGCCCATCGCCAGCGTGGTACCGGAAGAGGGAGCCACCGGCTGGTCTGATACCACCATGCTCAGCGCTACCGCCAAACACCCCAACTGTGCCTACCTGTGGATGGAACATTCCTTGAACCCGAAGGTGCAAGGGGATCTGGCGGCTTGGTTTGGGTCGGTGCCGGTGGTGCCAGCCGCTTGTCAGGCCAGTGAGCTGCTGGGGCCGGAAGGTTGCCAAACCAATGGCATCGACAATTTTGAGCGCATCTCCTTCTGGAAGACGCCGGTGGCCGATTGTGGGGATGGCCGGATGGATTGTGTGCCCTACTACGAATGGGTGACCAACTACATCGCTGTGATTGGCGGGCGCTAATGGAGCAACCTTAACGAGATCCTAGACTCTTCTTAAAAATTTATTAACTGTAATATGACATAAATACAAATGAATGAACCATCTCAATGAATTTGAGATGGTTTTTGCTTTTCAGGCAAGACTTCTAGGGCCTAGAGGAGGAATTTTTACCTCTTCTGGGTTCGTCAGATGCTCTTGTTGATTGCCATAGTTGGGAGCTTTTATTCATGATGACACTATCTTCTTTTGGAACTCGGATCCCGTTGGGAAAGCTGGTGATGGGAGCTGGATTGGCGGGAGCTGTCACCTTGGGGTTGGGCAGCAGCCTTTCTCAGGCTCGTCTAGACTGTCCCCGCCCTCCTCAAATGGATGCCCGCTACTGTGATCAGGTGGGGGATCTGGTTGCCGATTTGCCGGAGGATCCCTCGGAGTGGGTAGATCCGGAAGTGCTGTTGGTGTCTTATACCTCCTCAGAAGAGCCAGCTGTCTATGCCAATACCTGGGCTGAATTCACCGCTCACTTAGAGGAAGTCACCGGTAGACGGGTGCAATTTGTCCCTGCCGATTCTCAGGCTGCTCAGTACGAGGCAATGCGCGCTGGACGTCTACACATTATGGGTACCTGCACAGGCTGTACTCCTGTAGCCGTGAATGTTGCCGGCTTTGTGCCCTTTGCCATTTTCCAACAAGAAGATGGATCCATCGGCTACGAGATGGAAGTGATCACTCATGTGAATAGCGATATTCAAGCCCTCGATGATATTGCCGGTCGTCGTGTAGCTTTTACCCATCCTTCCTCCAACTCCGGTTATATCAGTGCTCGCATTTTGATCAAACAAGAGACAGGCTTGGATGATGAGGCAGGAGACTACATCGCCGAGTTTTCTGGCAGCCACCAAAACTCCATTTTGGGTGTGTTCAACGAAGACTACGATGCCGCCCCCATTGCCAACGATGTGCTTAATCGCATGTGCCTCAACGAGCAAGTGGATTGTAGCCAGTTCCGCAGCCTCTACAAATCGGAGACCTTCCCCAGCGGCTCTTTCGGCCATGCCCACAATCTCCACCCTGAGCTGGCAGAAAGGATCCGAGAAGCCTTCTTTACTTTTGAGTTTGAGGGCACAGCCATGCGACAAGCTTTTGACCGGGTAGCTTTTGCACCGATTACTTATCAAGAAAACTGGGAGATCATCCGTCGCATTCAGGAAGAAGAGGGCGTGGAATATACGCTTTAGGCAGTCCTCAGGGATCCCCTGCCCAGAGAGGATCCCTGATTTACATAGTTCTGAATCTAGAGCTGAATCTAGAGAAATCGCACTGGCTGGTTCCGTCCATACCCCATCTCGACGAGTATGTGATAACCCACTCTTAACTTCCTATTAAACCTGTCTTAACTCTACAGGGGTCAAACAGCGCTACTATATTATTAAGTTTCGTTAGGCGACGTGAGTTTTGCAGATCTTCTTTGGGTTCTGTAGCTTATGAATTCACATCAAGTCTCTTGATTAGCTGGATCTTCTCGCCCACTTTTGTGTTTTTTAGCTGATAACGGTTTGCTTCATCTTGCATTCGGAGATTTTTGCAATGTTGGCGTTTTGCTCTGTGGCTCGTCTGTTATCCAAAAGCCTTGCCCTGGCTGGTTTGGTTGCTGTGCTAGTGGGTTATCAATCTGCTCAAGCTCAATCTTGCCCTCGTCCGGCAGGCATGGATGAGCGCTATTGTGATGCCGATGGGGATCTGGTGGCGGATACTCCGACGGATCCCGCTCAAATTGTCAATCCTGACACTTTGCTCATCTCCTACACTTCTTCCGAGGATCCCGCCGTTTATTCAGAAACCTGGCAGGAATTTACCGACTACCTCAAGCAAGTGACCGGTAAAGATGTGCAATTTGTGCCAGTTGATTCCGAGGCCGCCCAAACCGAGGCACTGCGGGCCGGACGTTTACACATCATGGGCACCTGCACCGGCTGTACCCCCCGCGCTGTGAACCAAGCAGGCTTTGTGCCTTTCGCCGTTTTTGCCAAGGAAGATGGTAGCTTTGGCTACGAAATGGAAGTGATCACTCGCATCGATAGTGGCTTGGAAAAACTAGAAGACATCAAAGGCCGCCGCATTGCTTTCACCCAGCCCTCCTCCAATTCCGGCTACATCAGCGCCCGTATTTTGATCGAGGCGGAAACTGGCTTTAAGGACGGTGTGGACTACGAAGCCACTTTCTCTGGGGGGCACGAAAACTCCATTTTGGGTGTGTTCAACGGAGACTACGATGCGGCCCCCATTGCCAACGATGTGCTCAACCGCATGTGCATCGCCGGACAAGTGCAGTGCGATCAGTTTCGTACCCTCTACAAATCGGCTACTTTCCCCAGCGGCCCATTTGGCTATGCTCACAATTTGGATCCACAGCTGCAGGAGAAAATCCGCGAGGCCTTCTATACCTTTGACTTTGCAGGCACTAAGTTGGCAGAAGCCTTTGACCGAGCTTCCTTTGCTCCCATCACCTACAAGGAAGATTGGGAAGTGATCCGGCTGATTCAAGAAAATGCCCCTCCCCAATAGGTGGGCTGAACAGAATCGGGATCCCTTGTTCAGGGCAAGCCATAGGGGATCCCTTCTGATTTCAAAATTCTCTCAAGATTGCAAACATCTGGTTCTAGAAGGCCCGCAATTGCAAATGTCCACTTCAAGTAGGTTATCAAGATGCTACGTATCGACTCCCTCAGCAAACGTTACCCCACAGGCGATATGGCCCTGAAAGGGGTGACCTTAGAAGTTCCCGATGGGCAGGTGATGGCCTTGATTGGTCCTTCGGGTGCTGGGAAAAGTACGCTGCTCCGTTGCATCAACCGCTTGGTGGAGCCGACCAGTGGCAGCATTTGGCTCAATGGAATCGACCTCACTCGCTTGAACACCCGGGAGTTGCGGCAAGCACGACGCAAAATCGGCATGATCTTTCAGGAATATGCCCTCGTGGAGCGCCTGACCGTGATGGAAAATGTTCTTGCGGGTCAGTTGGGCTACGTCAATTTTTGGCAAAGCTGGTTCCGCAAGTTTCCCCAAGCCACCATCGACGAAGCCTTCCGCTTACTGGATCGAGTGGGATTGTTGGACTTTCCCGATAAGCGGGCAGATGCTTTGTCTGGGGGGCAACGGCAACGGGTGGGAATCGCCCGGGCTCTCCTGCAAAACCCAGAGCTGCTATTGGTGGATGAACCGACCGCCAGTTTGGACCCGAAAACCTCCCGCCAAATTATGCGCCTGATCAACGAGCTGGCTTCAGAGCGGGGCCTATCGGTGATCATCAGCATTCACGATGTGCCTCTAGCGCAAATGTTTGCCCAGCGGATCGTCGGTTTGCGGTTTGGGGAAGTGGTGTATGATGGCCCCCCCAATCGCCTCACCCCCAGCGTCTTAAACGAAATCTACGGCGAAGAAGATTGGAATGCTTCTGGCCCAGCCCAAGACTCCGAAGAAAAACGAAGCCGTCTCGGCTGGAGTAGCCACCCACTAAGGGATCCCTTGCAGAAGTCAGTAGAAGTCAATAGAAGTCAGTAGTGCGGAGCACACCCATGGCACAGGCAACGACACTGAGCGGGCGCCAATGGTCGCCACCACCTTTGATTAAAAATCCTTGGGTTCGCTGGGGACTGATTCTTGGGGCGGTCATTTACCTGATCTTTGCGCTTTCTACTCTCAATTTCGATCCAGCCCGGGTAGCCCGCGGTATGCAGCGTAGTGGCCGTCTCTTGTTGGCCTTTTTGCATCCCGATTTCACCACCCGCGGCAACTTGATTTTCACCGGGATGCTGGAAAGTGTGACCATGGCCGCCATTTCCACCGTGGCAGGATTTATTGTCGCGGTTCCGGTGGGGTTTGGGGCCGCACGCAACTTGGTGCCAATGCCGGTCTACCTGGTTTGTCGTGGCCTGATTGCCCTGTCGCGCACCTTCCAAGAGGTGATCATCGCCATTTTGTTTGTGGTCATGTTTGGCTTTGGGCCTTTTGCTGGAGTGCTCACCCTCATCTTTGGGAGTTTGGGTTTTTTCAGCAAGCTTTTGGCAGAAGACATCGAAGAAATTGATGCAGTACAGGTGGAGGCGATTCGCTCCACGGGGGCTTCTTGGCTCCAAATGGTCAGCTACGCGGTGGTGCCGCAGGTGTTGCCCCGCATGATCGGCTTGACTCTGTATCGTTTCGACATCAACATTCGGGAGGCGGCCGTTCTAGGGATTGTCGGTGCCGGTGGGATTGGCTCTACCCTGAACACCTCCTTACGTCGCTACGACTATGACACGGCCTCTGCCATCATCCTTGTGATTATCGCTCTGGTGATGGTGGTGGAATTGAGTTCTGGTTGGATTCGCAAGAGGGTGCAATAATGCCTGTTCTGGAAAGCAGTGGGATCAAGACCTGGCAGTGGCGCAATCAAAAGCAAACTTTGCTTGAGTATGCCTTCTGGTTGGCTCTGCTGTTACTGATGTTTGCCTGCGCTAAGTTCATTGCAGACCGTACCACCTGGGGCTTTGTGCTGGATGCACCGCGCCAGGGAAGAGAAATGCTCTCGCGGGGGGTACCGCCCCGTTGGGACTACATGTCACAGCTTTGGCGCCCCCTTTGGGATACCCTCACCATTGCCACATTGGGTACGGCCCTTTCCTTTGTGATTTCGGTGCCGGTGGCCTTTTTGGCAGCCCGCAACACCACTCCCAATTTGCTGGTGCGCTACATCGCCCTGTTCATCATCGTCGGCACCCGTTCGGTTAACTCCCTGATTTGGGCTTTGATCCTGGTGGTTGTTCTTGGGCCAGGGGTCTTGTCCGGAACCTTAGCCATTGCCCTACGCTCTGTCGGATTTATGGGCAAGCTGATCTATGAAGGCATCGAAGAGATTAACGAAGAACCAGTAGAAGCGATCCGTTCCACGGGGGCTAGCGGTGCCCAGGTACTGAGCTATGCCATTTGGCCGCAGGTGATCACCAACATCCTCGGGGTAACAATTTACCGTTGGGATATCAATTTGCGAGAGTCTACGGTGGTTGGATTGGTCGGTGCCGGTGGAATTGGCCTACAGCTAGATGCTTCCATCAACACCCTGCGCTGGAATCAGGTGAGCATGATCCTGCTTGTGATCTTCGTTTCTGTGTTCATCAGCGAGTGGATCTCCGCCAAGGCCCGGCAAGCCCTGACTTAGCCCAGGGATCCGGATAGGCTACGGTGAAGGGCAGTTTGCAACAGCACAACTGTATGACTCATGACGGAAGAACTGTTTCGGGCGGAGGCCTATCTCACCACCTGCCAGGCTCGGGTAATTGCCCTTGTGGATAACGGGATCCAGTTGGATCGGACGGTATTCTATCCCACCGGCGGTGGACAACCCGGCGATACGGGATCCCTGATTACATCGGACGGTCGTGTCATCCCGATTGTCGATACCCAAAAGGGGGAAATGGGCATCCTCCACATCCCGGCAGAGGGATCCCCACCCCTCAGTCTGGGAGAGTCAGTCAGCGCCAGCATCGACTGGGAACGTCGCTATCGGCACATGCGCATGCATACGGCTCTACACCTGCTCTGTGCAGTGGTAGAAGGTGGCGTTACGGGGGGTCAGGTGGGTGAAAGCAAAAGCCGATTGGACTTTAACATCCCTGGAGAAAAACCCGACAAAGAAACCCTGACGGGTGCGTCTCAATGCTTTGGTACAAGGTAACCACGCCGTGAACCCCCGCTGGGTTAGCGATGAAGAACTAAAAGCCAATCCCAGCCTGGTGCGCACCATGTCGGTCAAGCCCCCCACCGGACAGGGGCAAGTGCGCTTGCTGGAAATTGAGAATGTGGACTTGCAACCCTGCGGCGGCACTCATGTACGGGCGACAGGAGAAATTGGCAAGTTGGTGGTGAGCAAGATCGAAAGCAAAGGCAAGCAAAACCGACGCATTGTGGTCAGCTTGGTGGATCCCTGAAAAACTACAGACTACCCTTGGCTGGGCTGAGTCAATGAACCCAAAGATCCATCGACTGCCACCTGAAGACTCGCCGACTCTGGAATGGGCGCTTGTGCTGTCGGGAACCCTAAGAACGGGCTTTGCTCCACCGCCTGGATGGACAAGGTAAACAAGGGGTTGGAGAGAATCCCGGCAAAGATGGTGGCCACCAGAGTCAACACCATACCGACCCGCAGAGCAGGCATACCTTCTGCCTGCCAGTTGGTCTCGGGGTAATTTTGCACCGAAACCGACATCTCTTGCGGCTCTTTCACCACAATCGTTTTCACCACCCGCACGTAGTAGTAAATGGAGATAACACTGGTGACCAACCCCACCAACACCAGGGTATAGGCCCCCGCCTGCCAACCGGCCCAGAACAGATACAGCTTGCCGAAGAAGCCCGCCAGAGGCGGCAACCCACCCAAGGAGAGCAAACAAATGCTCAAGCACAGGGTGAGGAAGGGATCCTTCTGGTAAAGGCCGCTGTACTCGTTGATTTCGTCGGTGCCGGTCTTCAGGCTGAACAGGGTGATGCACAAAAAGGCCCCCAAGTTCATGGCCAAATAGACCATCAAGTAGAAGATCAAGCTGGCATAGCCGGCCTCAGTGCCCGCCACCAAGCCGATCAAAACAAAGCCCGCCTGTCCAATGGAAGAATAGGCCAGCAGCCGTTTGAGGCGGGTTTGGGCAATGGCCACCACATTCCCCAGCACCATGGTCAAAATGGCCAGCACCGAGAGCACCGCCCGCCACTCTTCCGTCATGGCCGGAAACACGGTGGCCAGAAAGCGCACCGCCAAGGCAAAGCCTGCTGCTTTGGATCCCACTGACAAAAAGGCCACCACCGGCGTTGGGGATCCCTCGTAGACATCAGGAGTCCACTGGTGAAAGGGCACTGCCGCCAACTTAAACCCGATACCACCAATGCAGAGGACCAAAGCGATGATCCCTGCCAAGCCGGCATCCCCCATAGAGGAGGCAATGGCTTCCAGCTTCGTTTGCCCACCCGAAAGGCCGTAGAGCAGCGACATGCCGTAGAGAAAAATGGCCGTGCTGCTGGCCCCGATCAAGAGATATTTCAGGGCTGCCTCCGAAGAACGGGGATCCCGCTTGGTGTAGCCGGCCATCAGGTAGCTGGCAATGCCCAGGGTTTCCAGAGATACAAACACCAGGATCAAGTCCGTCGCCCCGGAGAGGAACATGCCCCCCAAGGTGGCCGTGAGCAGCAACACATAAAACTCGCCTGTGGGGGCTCCCGACTGGGCGATGTAGCGTTCTGCCATCATCACCGTCAGCACCGCCGTCCCCACCACCAGGCCACGGAAGAGAATGCTGATGGGATCCGCCGCAAAGCTGCCCAAGAAGCTCTCCAACTGGGGCTGCTGCCATTGCAACACCAAGGTCACCAAGGCCCCGATCAAGCCAAAGATGGAGAGGGCCGGAAGACTTTTGCGCGCCGCCGAACCACCGACCAAATCCACCACCAAGACGAGCAAGAGGGTGAGGGTAACCACCACTTCCGGCCAAATGGCACCGGCATACAGGTTTCCGGTTGGGGCAAAGACATCCATAGGAGAAGACTATGAAGAGAGATTAAGGGGATCCACAGCCAGCATACCGCGATTTCTGGTCTCTCTCCCCGCTTCAGGCATCTCTTCTCCCAATCGTCTCCATCAGCGCTCTCAATCTACAGGCTCAGTAGAGCTTGGCGCTGGAGGTGAGCACCAACTTCAGGCGGGCGTGGATCAGATCCAAGTCCGCCAGCCCCAGGTCGATCTCCCCATCGATGACGATGCCGGTGTGGATCAGCCGATCCAAGAGTTCCAGCAGGGATCCCTCGCGGTGGGGTTGTCCGGGGTAGTAGTCCCCCTGGCGGGGCAGGAGGGTGCCCAGATCTCCGAGCTCCAGGTTCAAATCCGCCGGGTCAATCTCCAACAGGCTGCAGATTTGTCGAATTTGCTCCCGCAAGGCTTGTAGGCTGCTGCCGGCCCGCTCAATCTGCTCTGCAGAAAGGCGCTCGGCCTCCATTTGCCGCACCACCTGCGCCTCCATCAACTGCCGCAACAGCTCCACCAAGGTCAGCACCAGAGAGGCCAAACCGGCTTCCGGGCGTTTCCGGCCAGGGGTGGGCCGAGTCTGGCTCAAGTCTTCCCAGCTGGCGGGACTAATCGAAAGGCGCGGCGGGGGAGGAGAAGCAATCCAACGGTCAAAGGGCTGACAAAGCTGTTCCAGGCTGAGCAAGCGGAGACGGGGATCCCGCGCGACTTCTTCCCTTTCCTCCGGCAGGTTGTAGCCCCAGTCGGCCAAAAACAGGAGAACTTGCTCCAGCTCCGGCACCGTCTGCACCTGGCGCAGCGTCTGCAGGCGATCCTCCACAAACCACAGCTCAGCGGGTGGCACTTGGGCAGCAGCAAGCAGCCGCTGGAGGGTAGTGGCTTTGGGGGCGCGCACCTCCTTGCCCAGAATGCGGTGGCGTGGCAGTTGGATCCCTTCTCGACCCAAGAGCTGCTGGATAAACCGCCCCTCTTTGGTGCTGAGGATGGCCAAGCGCGGCTCCCCTGCAGCCTGAAGCTGGCGCATCCAGGCCGCCACCCCCGGATAAAAGCGGTGTAGCCCCAGCCACCCCTGCAGATCCTCTTCAATCCAACGATCCCGCACCCGATCCAACGCTTGGATTAGAGAGAGGGCAGGGATCCCTGACTGCTGCAACAACTGCTGACGCCAGCCCGGCCAGTCTTGGCGCAAGTCCTCCTCCCGGATCCCTTGCTGCAGCCCCCACAACAACAAAGGCATCTCCCAGCCGGTCTCGATCAGCGGGCGCAGACGGTCAAAAGCAGGACGCAGCGGCTCTAGCTGAGCAGGAGCCAGGCCCCACACCTGAGCACAAACGCGGCAGGAGGAAGCAAAATACTCCGCCCGCCCATCGCAGAGCACACCATCAAAATCCAGAACCAGAATGCGGGGGGACATTCGCCGGGGCCTAGCGAACTCCATACCTGAGTCCCCCTGAGGGCAAGTTGCAAAAATGGGGCCAGAGGCCAAGTTAATTCAACCAAACTGTTCCACCGGAGTGGCCCAACCTAATTGGATTCCGAGATACGAACGGACTGGATCTCCACTGGATTCAGCGGGCGATCCTGGGGGCCGGTGGGAGCCGTTGCAATTTTATCCAACACATCCTCTCCCTCGATCAATTGCCCAAAGATCGTGTAGTTGGGCGGCAGCGGGTAGTCGGCATGCATGATAAAAAACTGGCTGCCGTTGGTGTTGGGGCCAGCATTGGCCATCGCCAAAGTGCCGCGGCTGTAGGGACGTTGCACCGGCTCATCGGGAAAGCGGTAGCCCGGCCCACCCCGCCCTGTACCCGTGGGATCCCCGCCCTGGATCATGAAGCCGCGGATCACGCGGTGAAAGATGACACCATCGTAGAAGTGGTCGTTGGCCAAAAAGACGAAATTGTTGACGGCGAGGGGAGCTTCTTGCGGGAACAGCTCCAGAACCATTGTGCCGGCGGTGGTCTCCATCGTGGCCGTGTAGGACTTGGCCGGGTCGATCACCATCGGCGGGGGACTGTTGTAGGTTTTCACGGGTTTGCCCAATTGTTGTGCCAGGAGCAAATCGCGAGAAGAATGCGGGCGGGCCAAGACAGGGAGAGCACTCAGCCCCACCCAAAGCACCACCATCAGCACAGCTAACTTCACCAGGCTGGCCAACTTAGATCGCGCACGCACAATTCTTGCAGGAAAGCTCCATCCCCATCGTACCAGGATTCTGTCCTAGCCTAATTTTCCCCGGACTTGGATGGAGGCTTGGCTCGCCGCACCAGCCAATAACTCACCGAGAGGGCCAACGTCGCTGCCCCCAAGCCAATGAGCTCCAACCCCCCCAGCTTCTCGAAATCAAAAATGATGATCTTGCGGGCCACCGCAATCAAAGAGGTGACGATCACCAGCTCCACCTGCACCACCTGCTTTTGCAAGTAGGCGGTAATGTTCTCTAGAATTTCCAGCGCAATCAGAATATTTAAAAAGAGGCCGAAGATCTCGATTAAAGTGGTGGAGAAAAACCCAGTTGGCTCCATCAACAAATCTGCCACCAAGAACCGGGCCAAGTCCACCACTGCTACTGTGATTAGCCCGATCATCAAAATTGAAAGCAGCTTCGAGATCAGGCTTTCCAGGCGGGTGATGGCCCGCAAAAAGGGATCCTCCTCTTCCGTCTCGTGGGGATTGTGCAACAGCCACTTGAGAAACTGCATCACCAACTCCGACGGGCCCAAACCCCTGTGTTCTGGTCTCAACGACAACATTATCCGTCCCAACCGTCTTGCCGGGAAGCAGGCAGGGATCCCTTGGGGCGATGATTGCGACACCGCTCAGAACAGTATTTCACCTCCGACCAACAGTCGGCCCACTTTTTGCGCCAGGTGAAGGGTCGCTGACAGGTGAGACAAATCTTGCTGGGCAAATCCGACTTCTTCCGTTGGCGTGGCATGGTGTACTGCAAAACAAGGTCAACTCTGTAGTCAGTTTAACAATCCTACCGGATGCTGACCGTTACCATCACGGGGGTGCTTGGCCTGCGCCCCACCTTAGCAAAAGCTAAATTCTGAACCTTCTGAGAAGAGAAACCGAGTAGCCTCTTGAAATCCGATGAGATCTCTGCCCTAGGTCCGCAGGGAGCTGGGTTTGCTGAAGGGTCAACCGGTTCTGTCCTGTATCCAAGCAAAGTTTCCAACATCCGCTTGTGGATGTGAGTTTGTATGAAATCTCAACCAAATGGGACGAATGTAGCTGTTCAGGACTCTCCTCCTCCACTGAAGCGGGTTGAGGTACGGCTCAGCAAACCCGGCAGCCGGGCAACTCAAGCCTCGCTTTCGGAAGACTCAGTGGGCGTATTTTTGCGGGAAATGGCTCGCTACCCACTCCTCAATGCCGAGCAGGAAGTGAAATTGGGACGGCTGATTGCAGAGGGGGGAGCCGCCGGGGAACGGGCGAAACGGGAATTGGTTAGGGCCAACCTGCGCCTGGTGGTCTCGATTGCCAAAAAGTACTTAAATCGCGGTGTGCCGTTTCTGGATCTGATTCAAGAAGGCACCATTGGCCTGATCCGAGCCGCGGAAAAATTTGAGTACGAACGCGGCTACAAGTTTTCCACCTACGCCTACTGGTGGATTCGCCAAGGGATCACCCGCGCCGTTGCCAATCAGGGGCGCCTGGTGCGGATCCCGGTGCACATGGTAGAAAAGCTCAACCAGGTGAAGCGGATCCGGCGAGATCTGACCGAAGCCCTAAACCGTCGCCCCACCCAAGCAGAGATTGCCAAAGCTCTGGAGATTTCCCCCGACAAGCTGGACGCTCTCTTAACCCTCTTGGAAGCCGGTCGCCAAACTCTTTCGCTGCATACTCCGGTCGGCAAAGAGGAAGATACGGAGCTGATGCAGCTTATCGAGGCCGCCAACGGCCCCACTCCCGAATCCCAAATGGACTTGTACCTGCTGTCTGCCCAACTGGAAGAGATGCTGGAGCAGCTCAGCCCCCGAGAGCAAGAAATCCTCAAGCTCCGCTATGGGCTGAAAGATGGCCACCTGCACACTCTCTCCGAAATTGGTCAGCTCTTCGGCCTGTCTCGAGAGCGCGTCCGACAAATTCAAGCACGAGCCATGCGCAAACTGCGCCATCCACGCCGACAGGAAATTTTGGCGGACTGGATGACCTCGTTTTAGGCAGTAGGCCACGGCTGCTCCACAGGCGAAACCCAGGATTCCGCAGCAGTTTATGTTCAGCAAAGCTCTGCAGAACCAGGACCAGAGGCGTGCCCCCACTTTTGGACAAGGGATCTGTCAACTAGCCCATCTTCTGCAACTGCAGGGGGTGAGGCTGAGGGCGGCTGCGCAGGGCAGCTTCGATCAACCCCAAAAAGAGGGGGTGGGGGCGGTTGGGGCGGGAGCGAAACTCCGGATGGAACTGGGTGGCGATGAAAAAGGGGTGGCTGGGCAGCTCGATAATCTCCACCAAGCGGTTATCCGGCGAGACTCCGCTGATGATATAACCAGAGTCCAGAAAAAGGCTGCGGTAGGCATTGTTAAACTCATAGCGATGGCGGTGGCGCTCGTAGATGATGGTCTCGCCATACAGCTTGGCCGCCAGGGTATTGGGCATGATGCGACAGGGATAGAGGCCCAGCCGCAGGGTTCCTCCCAGATCTTCCACATCTTTCTGCTCCGGCAAGAGGCTGATCACCGGGTGGGGGGTATCGGGGTCAAACTCGTAGCTGTTGGCCCGCTCCAGGTGGGCAATGTGACATCCCCAGTCGATCACCGCGCACTGCATGCCCAGACACAGCCCTAGGAAGGGAATGCCTTGCTCGCGCACGTAGCGGATGGTAGCCACCTTGCCCTCGATGCCGCGATTGCCAAACCCCCCTGGCACCACTACCCCATCCACGCCGGAAAGCAATGCCTCTGGTCCCCGCTCTTCGATCTCCTCAGAAGAGATCCAGCGCAGGGTGACACCGGCATTGAGGGCCAACCCGGCATGGCGCAGGGCCTCGGCCACCGAAAGATAGGCATCCGTAAGGCGCACGTATTTGCCGACAATGGCAATCTCCACCCGCTCTTGGGGGTGGTGCAGCCGCTTCACCAAGAGCTCCCACTCCCGCAGGTCGGGCTGCTGGGGATCCAGGTTGAGGATCTCCAAAACCCGCTGCGCCAACCCCTCCTGCTCGAGCACCAAAGGCACATCGTAGATACTGGGGGCATCCTGAGCCTGAATCACACATTCCACCGGCACATCGCAAAACTCGGAGATCTTCTCCTTGATCCCGCGGGGCAATGGCTGTTCGCAGCGGCACACCAACACGTCCGGCTGGATACCAATAGAGCGCAGCTCCTTCACCGAGTGCTGGGTGGGCTTGGTTTTCATCTCCCCTGCCGCCTTGATCAAAGGCACCAGGGTAACATGCACATAGGCCACGTTGGCCCGGCCCACATCCTTGCGAAATTGGCGGATGGCCTCCAAAAAGGGCAAAGACTCGATATCTCCCACCGTGCCCCCCACCTCCACCAGCACCACGTCGGGGTTGGTCTCGCGGGCCACCCGCCGGATCCGCTCTTTAATCTCTTGGGTAACATGGGGGATCACCTGCACCGTGCTGCCCTGATAATCCCCCCGCCGCTCTTTGTGGATCACCGCCTGGTAGATGGCGCCGGTGGTAACGTTGTTGAGCTTGGACATGTTGGTGTCGGTGAAGCGCTCGTAGTGGCCCAAGTCCAAGTCCGTCTCGGCGCCATCGTCGGTAACAAACACTTCCCCATGTTGGTAGGGACTCATGGTGCCGGGATCCACATTGATATAGGGATCCAGCTTCAAAATCGACACCGTGTAGTTGCGGGATTTGAGCAGGCGACCCAAGCTAGCCGCTACAATGCCTTTGCCGATGCTGGAGACCACTCCGCCCGTGACGAAGACAAACTTGGTCATAGCTTGGATCCCTTGCCTTTTTTTGATTATGCCAGGGATCCCTTAGCGCAGAGAGCGGATGGGGCCGTTGTAGAGGATGGTGGTTTGAAAGGTGCGCCTGTCTACCCGCACCTGGGTTTCGATGCTGGGCTGGACGAAGCCGGGCTCTCCCCCCCGGAAGGTGAAGATCCAGGCGTCTTCAAACTCTTCAAACGGCGAGTCAATGGCTGCCCCGTGCATGGAAGCTTCGGCGCGATAGCGCTGCAGGCCCCCATTGGCGATCTCGGCAGCTTGGCGGGCCAGGTTTTTGGCGCGGTTGAGATCGCGGAAGTAGCGGCTGATCTCCTCAAAACTCCCCCTGGGCAGCGGTCGCTGGGGAGCAGGGGTTGCCGGCACAGGCCGGGGATCCGGCACGATGGGCAGGGTGGGAATATCGGGACTGGGGGGCAAGGGTTCGACGGGGATGGGAGTTCCAGAGGGGAAAAGAGGGGTGATCACCTGCGCTTGGGCAGCCCTTCCAGCCAGAAGGGATCCCCACAGGAGAGCCATACCGACGGAGCTGACAGTAGAGACAAGAAAAGTGGGCTTCATGGAGCCATTCCTCGCAAAAGTTCTGGGTTGAGAGACGCTGCAGCTCTTGAATGGGATCCTATCGATTCAGTTCCTTACAACAGCAGAGTCAAAAGCCTCTCCTCTCCTTCCAACCCCGGTCACAGGCTTGGGTCGTTCACGCAACCTCGGCTGCTGTCAGCAATGTCTGCTAGATTTTTGGAGAGGATCCCTGGCCACAGTGGGAGGATCGGGGTTCAGCAGGAGCAGCCATGGAGTTCGTCACCCTCGCAGATGCAGGGCTAAGGTTGAGCCGGGTGGGCCTGGGCACTTGGGCGATGGGCGGCGGCTGGTGGGGCCCTTCCGACCGCCAGGAATCTTACACCACGATTCGCAAAGCCATTGATTTGGGCATAACCACCTTCGACACCGCTCCCATCTACGGACTGGGTGTTTCGGAGGAAGTGCTGGGGCAAGCGATCAAAGACTCAGGTTGCCGCGATCGGGTGGTTCTCGCCACCAAAGCGGGACTGGAGTGGACAAACAACAAAGTGGTGCGCAACTCCAGCCTGCCTCGCTTGGCCCAAGAACTGGAGGATTCTCTGCGCCGCTTGCAAACAGATGTGATCGATCTCTACCAAATTCATTGGCCGGATCCCTTGGAACCGATCGAAGAAACGGCGGCGTTTCTGGGGCAGTTGCTGCAGCAGGGCAAGATCCGCGCCATTGGGGTCAGCAACTTTTCCCCAGAACAGATGGATCGGTTTCGCCAGGTGGCTCCTCTGCACACCGCCCAGCCCCCCTACAACCTGTTCGAGCGGCAGATTGAAGCAGAGGTCTTGCCCTACTGTCGAGAGCACGGCATTCACACTTTGGTGTACAGTCCCCTCTGCCGAGGTCTGCTGAGCGGACGGATGACGCCGCAAACCACCTTCCCCCCAGGGGACATGCGCGCCGGGATCGATCCCAAGTTTGTTGAACCGCGCTACTCCCAGTACCTAAAAGCGGCAGAGGCATTGAGCCGGTTTGCTCAGGATTGCTATGCCAAGACCTTGGCCCAGTTGGCGGTGCGCTGGCTGCTGGATCAACCGGGGGTGAGTGTGGCGCTGTGGGGGGCACGCAAGCCCTATCATCTGGAGGCAATATCCGGCCTTTGGGGCTGGTCGTTGGATGCGGAAGCGATGCAGACCATCGAGGATATTTTGCAAAGGTATGTTCCCGAGTCCATTCCCCCCAGCTTTATGTCCCCGCCTGCCCGCGCTGCCTAACCCGTACCCTTGCCCAGATTGCCGGGATCCCAGTCCTACGATTGAGTTTGGCAAAAAATGGGATGTAGAGCCCTGTCCTACCGCTACATAACTGGCCAGTAGGGCGAGGGGGCTGTTAACCACGGGAGAACAAAGATGGCCATCCCAGATGCATTCGCGTCAGCGGTGCGGAGCACTCTGACCCATAAGGCCCATAAGGCAGACAGGCCAAGGGATCCGGCTGACCAGAATGGGCCCACAGCGCCTTCTCAGGCGGGATCCCTGATTCTCCAGGTGGGGGGCATGAGTTGTGCCGGCTGCGTCCGCACTGTCGAGCAGGCTCTACTGAGACAGCCGGGGGTGGTCAAGGCCAGCGTTAACCTGGTTACCGAGTCGGCCCTTGTGGAATTTGCCCCTGGGATCCGGCCCGACCCGCAGCACCTAGCCCAGATTTTGACAGAGGCAGGGTTTCCCAGCCGCTACAGTTCAGAGGGTGAGGCCCTCTCCGGCGGGAGTTCCGTTCGCGTCAGCGGTGCGGAGCACTCTCAAGATCCCTCTTCCCCTCCCGGTGGGTGGGAAGAAGCCTTGGATGTGCCTGCGGATCCCCTCTCTCGGCAGCGACAGCAGACCCGACACCACATTCGCCAAGCGCTCACCGCCGCTTTTTTGCTGCTGATTTCTGCCGCCGGACACTTGGATCTCTTCGCCCGTCTGGGCTTGCCCCTCCTTAATGATGTCTGGCTGCACTGGGGCTTGGCGACCTTGACTTTTGTCGGCCCAGCTCGCGGCATTGTCCTGGATGGTTGGAGAGGGGCACGGCGGCTGGCCCCCAACATGAACACCCTGGTCACCCTGGGATCCGGATCCGCTTACCTGGCCAGTCTGGTGGGGTTGTTGGCCCCTCAGGTGGGCTGGGAGTGCTTTTTCGACGAGCCCGTCATGATGCTCAGCTTCATCCTGTTGGGACGGGCCTTGGAACAGCACAGCCGCCTGCGGGCGGCCAGCAGCCTGCAATCGCTGGTGAGCTTGTGTCCCAGTTTGGCTCGGCGGGTTCAGCCTGCAGAGAAGGCGGGATCTCTGGCTTCCAGCCCAGAGGGGAACCTGGATCTGGGATCCCAAACCGGAGAATGGTGCCCTGTCGAACAGGTGCGAGTGGGGGATTGGCTCCAAGTGCGGGCCGGCGAACAGATCCCGGTGGATGGAGAAGTCATTGCCGGCCAGGCCACGGTCAACGAGGGGATGCTGACAGGGGAACCCTTGCCGGTGCTGAAACAAGCGGGGGATCCCGTGGTGGCGGGAACGCTGAACCAATCGGGGTTGCTGCTGTGCCGGGCGACGCGCACCGGGAAAGACACCACCTTGGCCCAGGTCATTCGCCTGGTGGAAGAGGCCCAAGCTCGCAAGGCCCCCATCCAAGGGATAGCCGACCAGGTGGCGGGCTACTTCACCTATGGGGTGGTCACGCTGGCCATTCTCACCTTTGGGTTCTGGTACTGGATTGGGATCCCGCTTTGGGGGAGCGGCGGTGCGGAGCACTTCGTCCTGGCGGGGTTCAGCCTGCACGCCCATCTGCATCTGGGTGACCATCCCCCTCACCCCACACCCCTGCTCAGCAGCCTCAAGATGGCCATTGCGGTTTTGGTGGTGGCCTGCCCCTGTGCTTTGGGGTTGGCTACGCCGATGGCCATCCTGGTGGGTACTGGCTTGGGAGCCGAGCGGGGTTTGCTCATCCGAGGGGGAGATGTTCTGGAGAAAGCCCATCGCTTGCAAACGGTGGTCTTCGACAAAACCGGCACCCTCACCCAAGGGGATCCCCACCTGACGGACTGTCTCAGCCTTGACCCATCTTTGGATCCCCATCGCCTACTCCAACTGGCGGCCACAGTGGAAAGCGGCACTCGCCACCCTCTGGCGCAAGCCATTTTGCAAGCCGTCCGCACCCAGGGTTTGCCGTTGCTCTCCGCCGGCGAGTTTCAAACCCAGCCGGGGATAGGAGTCGCCGCCCAAGTGGAAGGGCAGGCAGTGGTATTGGGATCCCTGGATGGGCTGGCTGCTTTGGGGATCCCAATTTCCCCAGAGGCGCAGGCCCAGGCCGAGGCGCTACTGGCAGCCGGCAAAACGGTGGTGGGCGTGGCTCTAGGGGGATCCTTGGTGGGGCTGCTGGCAGCCCAGGATCCCTTGCGGCCCGATGCGCAGGCAACGCTGCAACAGCTCCGGAAAATGGGCCTGCAGGTGGTTTTGCTAACCGGCGATCGGGCGGAGGTGGCCCACCAGGTGGCTGAGGCTCTGCAAGTGCCAGGTCTCCGCGTTATCGCCGAGGTTCACCCGGCAGACAAAGCTCAAGTCATCCGCGACCTGCAGACCCAAGGCCAGAGAGTTGCCATGGTGGGAGATGGCATTAACGACGCTCCGGCTTTGGCCCAAGCCGATGTGGGCATCGCCCTGCACTCAGCCACTGATGCGGCCTTAGAAACCGCCGATATCATCCTCATGCGCAACCGCCTCTGGGATGTGGTGGAAGCTATCCGCCTCAGCCGCGCCACCTTCCGCAAGATCCAGCAGAACCTCCTCTGGGCTGTCGGCTACAACCTGGTAGGGATCCCAGTGGCAGCAGGCGTGCTCCTACCCCCCTTTGGCATTGGGCTTAGCCCGGCAATCGCTGGGGGTCTCATGGCCTTGAGTTCCCTCAGTGTAATCCTCAATTCACTCCTCTTGAGGCGAACTTTTGTACCCCGTAGATCTTCGAGTAGCCGCAGCTAAAAAAGTGTTAAAAATTACGAATGACTAAGTATCGATCGTTAAGTCTTCCGAGGTTTTACTGAGCTTCTGACACAATTTCCGCTGCGTCCAAGCCAAAAATTCGGCAACTTCGATTACATTTGATTAAAAAGATTAATCCGCTTTAACTTTTGAGGATTTGGTTGTAAGATTAGACCGAAACCAAGCTGTAAGCGCATCTTCTGGTTTCTTACTTAGCAAAGCAAAAACCGTGAAAATACTGAGAAAGCGCATCTTGCAGCGGTGAAGGGAGCAAAAGTATGGCGATGCTTGGAGATCTTCAGGAATTTTCCTTATGCGACCTGTTGCATTTAATGGAAAAGGGTAAGAAAGCAGGGCAATTATCCATCTGGGCACCCAATGGCATTCAGCGGATTTGGTTTTACCAAGGTCGGGTGGTCGCCGCCCTCACCCCTGAAGAAAAACATCGTTTGGAAAGCCTGCTGACGCGCTTTGGCTTGGTGGACGAGCAGGTGGTCAGCCAGTTGGTCGCTAGGGGCTTGGAGGAGCCTCTGGGGTGTTGCCTGCAGCGGCAAGGGTTGATCTCGCCCGTAGATTTGGCCAAGCTCTTTCGCCATCAACTGCAAACCGGCCTCTACAGCCTCTTCGCCCTCGAATCCGGCCAGTTCAGCTTCCTGCCCAACGTGCCCATGCCCTACCGAGAAATGACCGGCCTGAGCAAAGGCGCCACCGCTGCTGTCCTGGAAGCCCTGCAGCAGCTCAAGCTAGACCAGCGCCCCGAAAAAGACCTGCCCGAACCCGATAGTTGCTTTTGGCGTACCAGCACCGAACTGCCTCTGTTCAAGCTTTCTGCGCTGGAGTGGGGGATCCTGGAGCAGGTGTCGCCTTCTCGCAAGCTGACGGCTTTGGCTCGAGCACTGGGGGCAGACCTGCTGGAGGTGCGCTATGCCTGTGCCCGTCTGGCCAAGCTGGGGTTGATCAGTCCCTGTGAGGGGCCAACGGTTCTGGCTCGGTCTGGTCACTGGGAGCTGTCCAAGTCGATTGCTGAGGAGGTGAATCCCGAGCCGGTGAGGGAGAGGCTGGGGGTAAGGGTGCCCGGTTTTCAGGATGAGAGCGGCCCGGTCAAGCCTTCTCTGGTCAGTCGATTAGCCACTCTCCTCAAGGGCATGCGCGAAAAGTGAGGCAAACCGACAGAGGGAGAACAATCCTCTGGCTTTGTAAAGAAGTTGGGAGATCCTGCTAACTTTTATCTAACTTCTGTTCAAAGAGAAAGCAAAAATAGGGGTTTTACTTTACAAAGCAACATGATCCAGGCCAAGGCCGAAACAAAGCGAACCAGAAGCCTTCTGTGAGAGGATTGAGAGTACCGCCTGATCGTATTCTGATTGTACTCCATGATAGATTTTCCCGGACGGTCAGTGTAATTGCTAGCGGGCAGAGTATCGAGCTAAAAAAAACACGGTCGTAGATACACGATTGTTGACCGAGAGTCCATGTACAAGAATAGGGATGTCTAAAAAATCACTGAAGCATTGATTTTTCGCCCATTCCATCGAAGTGGAGGTTCAAAAAATTCTTATGGCTATAGTTGGAGACCTCCAAGAATTTTCCTTGCCCGATCTGTTGCAGCTGATCGAGAGAGGCAGCAAAACAGGACAGCTCTGTATCTGGGCGCCCAGAGGTATTTACCGGATTTGGTTTTACCAAGGTCGGGTCATTGCCGCCCTACCCCCCCAAGAAGAACACCGCCTGGAGAGCCTGCTGGCCCACTCTGGCTTGGTGAGCGAGCGGGTAGTCGAGAAGCTGGCTTCCTTTTGTGGCTTGGAGGAGCCCTTGGGACGTTGCCTGCAGCGGCAAGGGTTGATTACCCCAGCAGCCCTGGCCAAGCTCTTCCGCCATCAACTGCAAACCGGCCTCTACAGCCTCTTCGCCCTCGAATCCGGCCAGTTCAGCTTCCTGCCCAACGTGCCCATGCCCTACCGAGAAATGACTGGCCTCAGCAAAAGCGCCACCGCTGCCGTCCTGGAAGCCCTGCAGCAGCTCAAGCTAGAGCAGCAGCCCGAAAAAGACCTGCCCGAACCCGATAGCTGCTTTTGGCGTACCAGCACCGAACTGCCTCTGTTCAAACTTTCTGCGCTGGAGTGGGGGATCCTGGAGCAGGTGTCGCCTTCCCGCAAGCTGACGGCTTTGGCTCGAGCACTGGGGGCAGACCTGCTGGAGGTGCGCTATGCCTGCGCCCGTCTGGCGAAGCTGGGGTTGATCAGCCCTTGTGAGGGGCCAACGGTTCTGGCTCGGTCTGGTCACTGGGAGCTGTCCAAGTCGATTGCTGAGGAGGTGAATCCCGAGCCGGTGAGGGAGAGGCTGGGGGCAAAGGTGCCTAGTCTTCAGGATGAGAGCGGCCCGGTTAAGCCTTCTCTGGTCAGTCGATTAGCCACCCTCCTCAAGGGCATGCGCGAAAAATAAAAGCATAGGGATATTTGCAGTCATGTTTTCGGTTTTCGGGTAGAAACATTAGAAATAGTGAATCAGCAGGGAGATGTAGGATGGCTAATCTGTCCTCTTTGCAGGCGATCCTCCAGAGCTATGTTGCCAACACACCGGAAGTCCAGGGAGCAGCAGTGGTCACCCCCGACGGGCTACCTTTAGCTTCCACACTGCCTGTGGGTATGGATGAAGAGAGAACCTCTGCTATGTCGGCTGCCATGCTTTCTTTGGGCGAACGGATTGGGAGAGAGCTAGGGCGCGGAGCCATAGAGAGAGTTTTTGTACAGGGGGAAAAAGGATACGGGGTTTTAACCAGTTGTGGCCCCGATGCCGTCTTGCTGACAATTGCCAGCCATGAAGTCAAGCAAGGCTTGCTCTTTTTGGAAATTAAGCGAGTCGCGGCAAGCATTGCAGAGGCAATGAAGTAAGAAAATCAAATGTGGAGGCTAAGTTTTTGATTCTGTCCTGACGTTGAGGGAAGTATGGCCATTAAACCTTCTGAGCTGCTCCAAGTCCTGATCTCGCGCACGCAATTCACAGATGATGACAAGAAAATTTTGCAGCAAAGCGCCGACTGGGGCGGCAGTATCGCGGCGGAAATGTCAGACGCCTTTTACGGCTATCTGGATCGCGATGCCGAAATGGCGGCAGTGATAGCCAAGCACAACCGGCAGCGGCTGGGCCAAACCTTTGCCGACTGGTTCAAGGAAATGTTTACGGGCATGGATAACTGGGGGCCACAATACGCTGAGCGGCGCTGGAAGATTGGCATAGTTCATGTGCGCGTTGGGATCGGCCCTCAACATGTTGTGCCTGCTATGGCCACAGTTGTGCAGGAGGTCAGTCGGCGGTTGGTGAAAGAAGGCAAGCCTGAGCAGTTGCGCACCAGCTTGAGCAAGGTCTGTATGATTGACCTCTCTTTTATTGAGCAAGCTTACCTTGAGGTGGCCTATAACGCCGTGCAACAGGAAACAGGCATGAGCGAGGCCTTGTTTAAGCGCTTGATTGCTACCGGGGCTAACAGCTTGGCTTCCTCTTAATCAGGATTGAGTAGGCCCGTCTGCGCTGGGGGTTTACGGCTGAGGCTAACCATGAGCAATATTCTCCGCATTGTTGTAACAGGGCCGGTGGGAGCTGGAAAGTCTACCTTTATTCGCACGATTAGCGAGATTGAGGTAGTAGACACCGATTGCAAAGCAACAGACGAGGTAGCAGAACTGAAGAAAACCACGACGGTAAGCATGGACTTCGGCCGCTTGAGAATTGGAGAGGAGGAAGAAGAGATGTGGCTGCATCTCTACGGCACTCCCGGCCAGTCTCGCTTTAACTTTATGTGGGATATTTTAATTAAGCGCGCCCACGGCTATGTTCTTCTGGTGCCTGCGCACTTGCCGGGCCAATTTCGCAACGCCCAAGCTATTCAATCTTTTATGAAAGCCAGGACAAGTGCCCCCTGCGTGATTGGGATCACCCACGTCGATCAACCCAATGCCTGGGATCCAGAAGACATTTTGTTAATTTTGGGGAATCAAGACGGCGCGATTCCCCACACCACTTTGAATGCTCAAGAGCCGGCTTCTGTTGCCAACACGTTGCTTCTGTTGGTTGAGCAAATGATGCCCCAGGTGGTTGTTTGAACAGATTTTCAGGTATCCAGCAGGCTACAGCTTTTTTTAGCAACATCGACCCCAGCCAACACAGGCGTATCTTTTGTGGGACAGGGATCCCTCCCGTGAAGCCGAAAAACGGGAGATTGGATTCGGTGGAGATTTGCCGTATAATGAAATGTCCTGAGTGATCTTTCTTGCCAGCCATTGAACCAAGGGGATCCCTGCTGTGTTGCTTCTTGACTGCTCTCCCCTGACCCTTTCCCCAGAAGAAGCGCGGGAGAAACTGCTATATCTCCTGGCCCAACTGGCTTACCGAGAAGGCTCCTTTACCCTCACTTCTGGACAGAAGAGCCCCCACTACATCAACTGCAAGCCGGTCACCCTTCACCCCCAGGGGGCTTATTGGGTGGGATCCCTGCTGCACCGGCTGTTGCCTCCCGAAACCGAAGCAGTGGCTGGGATGACGCTGGGGGCAGATCCCCTGGTGACGGCGGTGAGTTTGGCCTCTCTTGGTGCTGAGCCTGCCAACCTAGCCGCCCTAATCGTGCGCAAAGAGCCCAAGGGGCACGGCACGCAAGCCTGGATCGAGGGGCCAGAACTGCCGGCAGGCAGTCGGGTGTGGATCCTGGAAGATGTGGTGACCACCGGCAGTTCTGCTTTGAAGGCTGTCGAACGGGTGCGGGCAGCCGGCTACCGGGCGGAAGGGATCCTGGCTTTGGTGGATCGGCTGGAAGGGGCAGAAGACCGCTGCCGAGAAGCAGGGATCGCCTTTCGTCGCCTATTCACCCTTCCAGAAGTGCAGGCTTGCCATCGGGCCTTGACCTCAGGAAAATCAAAGGACTAGCCTGCCCCCTTGGTGAGCATCAAAGCTTTGGAGAGCGGACATGCTGCCCCCTGCCTACTCAGCTCTGCCCAGCCGAAATCTGCCGAGCCTACCGCATCGGGCGCGGGTGGCTGTGTACGTGGTGATGAACATCGAGCACTTCACCTTTGGCAAGCTGGGCACGGCCATTCAACCCCATCTCACCAGCTCCCCTGAGATCGCCAACTATGGCTGGCGGGACTACGGCAATCGGGTGGGCATTTGGCGCCTGTTTGAGCTGTTTGCCGAGCTGGGGATCCCGGTGACTGCCGCCCTGAACGCGGAAATGGTGCAGCTTTACCCCCCCATCATCGAAGGGATCCGCCAATACGGCTGGTCGGTGCTGGCCCACGGCTGGAACAACTCCACCGGCCACAGCGGCCTGGCCCGTGACGTCGAACAGGAGCTCATTGAGCGCAGTTTGTCCCTTTTGGAGAAGGTGTCGGGATCCCGCCCTTGGGGCTGGCTGACGCCGGGGTTTTCCGTTAGCGAGAACACCTTTGACCTGCTCAAGGCTGCCGGGATCCGCTACACCACCGACTGGGTAAACGACGACCAACCCTACTGGCTGCAGACTGCCGCCGGCCCTCTCTTGGGGATCCCCTACACTCTAGAGGCCAACGACATCAGCCTTTGTCTGAGCGCCCGCCTGCCGGCAGAAGCCTTTGCCCAAGCCCTCATCGACCAGTTTGATCAACTGTGGCAAGATGGGGAACGCTCCCCCCGCGTCATGGCCATCGGCCTACATCCTTTCATTGTCGGGCAGCCTCTGCGGATGGGATCCCTGAAAAAAGCCTTGCAGCACATCCAATCTCGCCCTCAGACTTGGCTCACCACCGGTGATGGCCTCTACGACTGGTATGCCCAAGCCTGCCCTGCTCCTGAGACGCCCTGACGGGATCCCCTGGCCAGAGGGAAAAGCGCGTCTTGGCCTTGGATCCTGCTCATTTTTTAACTTTGTTCTAATTTTGTCTTGTCTGGAGCTGTCCACCGTGGCTCCAGAAGTGACAGCATAGGCGGTGAAACCACCTAGGGCAAAAGGGCTTGGCCATGCGCATGGGCAGACTCAGTGGGATCCTCCTGCACCCCACCTCGCTACCGGGGCCATTTGGCATCGGCGATCTGGGGCCATCGGCTTATCGTTTTGTGGACTTTCTGGTGGAGAGCGGCCAGCGCCTCTGGCAGGTTCTTCCTCTTGGGCCGACCGGCTGGGGCAACTCCCCCTACATGAGCTTTTCCTCCATTGCCGGCAACCCGCTGCTCATCAGCCCGGAGCTATTGGTGGGGGCCGGTTGGCTGGATCCCAACAGTTGGCAGGATCTGCCCCAATGGCCAACGATCCAAGCCGGATCCACCGAGCGGGTGGACTACGAAACCGTGATCCCCTTCAAGCTGGGCCTGTTGCACCGCGCCTGGGCTACCTTCAAAGAAAAAGCTTCCGGCCCCGATTGGGAAGCTTTCCAAGCCTATTGCGCTGCCGAGGCCGACTGGCTGCCGGACTATGCCCTGTTCATGGCCCTCAAGGATGTGTACGGCGAGCAAGAGTGGAACCAATGGGATCCGGCCTTGGTGCGACGGGATCCGCCGGCCCTGCAAGAGGCTCGCGACCGCTATGCCGATGCCATTACCGAGCAGATGTTTTGGCAGTATCTGTTCGCCCAGCAGTGGGGATCCCTAAGGGAGTATGCTCATCGGCATCAAGTGCGGCTCATTGGGGATGTGCCCATCTACGTTGCCCCCAACAGTGCCGACGTGTGGGCCAACCGGGAGCTGTTTCACCTGGATGAACAGGGACGGCCTTTACAAGTAGCCGGTGTGCCGCCGGACTATTTCAGCCCCACCGGGCAGCGCTGGGGCAACCCCCTCTACAACTGGGAAGTGCTCAAGGCCCGTGGCTACGACTGGTGGATCAAACGCATGCAGGCCATTCTCAAGCAAGTGGATTGTGTGCGCATCGACCACTTTCGCGGCTTCGAGAGCTACTGGGCCATTCCAGGCGATGCAGAAACGGCTGTGGAAGGGGAGTGGCAAAAAGGGCCGGGGGCAGATTTCTTTCAGACCCTGGCCGACAAGTTGGGGGAAATCCCGGTGATTGCCGAAGATCTGGGAGACATCACGCCCGAGGTGTTGCAACTGCGGGATCAATTTGGCTTGCCCGGCATGAAGGTGTTGCTCTTTGCCTTCGGCTCTGGGCCCGATAACCCCTATTTGCCCCATGCCTATGAGCGCAACTTTGTCGTTTACACCGGCACCCACGACAACAACACGGTGGTGGGTTGGTTTAATGACCCGGATCGCTCGGAGTGGGAAAAACAAAACCTGCTGCGCTATTTGGGCTGCCAGGGATCCGAGGGCATCCATTGGGATCTCATTCGCCTAGCCCTTGCTTCCGTAGCCGATCTGGCCATCATTCCCCTGCAAGATGTGATGGGCTTGGGGGCAGAGGCGCGCATGAACTTCCCCGGCACCACCGAGAACAACTGGGCCTGGCGCTACCGCGAAGAGATGCTGCGGCAGAACATGATCCAGCGCCTGGCCGAGATGAGCGTCACCTACGGGCGCATCTCTCCTCAAGAGTTGGAGCAACGGCGAGCAGCCCTAGCCCAAGAACGGGCGGCAGGGTCTTCTCAAGCTGCCCCCAGCCTCGTCTAATGCTGGATCCCGCCCATCAGCAGCCCTAGCTGCTCTTCGGTGGCCTCTTCAGGCCTGAGTTCTCCTACCAGGCGGCCCTCATGGATCACCAAAATGCGATCCGACAAGCTGATCACCTCATTCAAATCCGCCGATACCAGCAGCACCCCCATGCCCTGATCCCGCGCCTGCAGGATGCGCCGATGAATGGCCTCGATGGCCCCCACATCCACCCCCCGCGTCGGTTGGGCAGCCACCAGCACCTTGGATCCACAGGAAAGCTCCCGCCCCACAACGATCTTCTGGGCATTGCCGCCAGAATAGCGGCGGGCCGTCAGGGAAATGCTGCGGGGGCGAACGTCGAAGCTCTCCACCACCTGGCGGGCATGTTGGTCAATGGCCTCTTCCCGAAAAAATCCCAACCAGCCGGTATACGGCTTTTGATGGTGATCCCCCAGGATCAGGTTGTCGCGGGTGGGGAAATCCAGCACCAAACCTCTCACATTGCGATCTTCGGGGATATGACTCAGACCCCAGCAACGCACCTGTCGGGCCGAAGCAGACAGGGATCCGGCTCCATAGCGAATTTGGCCGCGGTAGCTTCTCAAGCCGGTGATCGCCTCCACCAATTCCGTTTGGCCGTTTCCCTCCACACCGGCAAGGCCCACAATCTCGCCGGCACGTACCTGGAAGCTCGCCCCCGCCACCGCCGGCTTCCGCCCCGGTATATCCACCCACAGATCTCGCACATCCAGCAACACCTCCCCAGGGGTAGCGGCCTTTTTTTCAACGGTCAGACTGACTTCCCGCCCCACCATCAGCCGCGCCAGTTCCTGGGCATCGGTTTGGGCAGTGGGCAACGTCGCCACCACCTTGCCATCCCGAATGACGGTGACGCGGTCGGCCAGTTGCATTACCTCCTTCAGCTTGTGGCTGATGAAAATGACAGCTCCCCCCCGCCGGGCAAAGCGGCGCAAAAACGCAAACAGCTCGCCTGCCTCCTGCGGAGTCAACACTGCCGTCGGCTCATCCAAAATCAAGATGCGGGCCTTGCGGTAGAGCATTTTCAAGATCTCCACCCGCTGCTGTAGGCCTACCGGCAGATCCTCCACTCTGGCGTCGGGATCCAGATGGAAGCCCATCTCGGCAATCAACTGAGCCACCTCAGCCCTGGCCCGACGGAAATCGACCTGAAAAAGATGGCCGGGTTCGGCCCCAAGAACCACGTTTTCCGTAACCGTCAAGGGATCCACCAACATAAAGTGTTGATGCACCATCCCAATTCCCAACCGAATGGCATCGGCAGGACTGTGAATTTTGGCCGGTTGCCCATCCACTTGAATGGATCCCTCGTCCGGGCTGACCAACCCATAGACGATCTTCATCAGGGTAGACTTGCCCGCCCCGTTCTCCCCCATCAGCGCCAGAATCTCTCCCCAACGCACCTCCAGATCGATGTGGTCGTTGGCCAGCACCAGAGGATAACGCTTGGTGATCCCCTGCAAGCGAAGGGCAATATCGCTGCGATGGGATCCCTCTGCCAAAGAAGGATCAGGCCCACTCATGAGGTGCTTCTTGAACGCCTTTTCCAGCATAGGTTGTGAACTGCCATGCCAGAGGAAAGCATTTCTGGGGGTATTGTGAGAGTCTCTCTTTTTCTAAGCACTATGGTCATTTCGATTCAAACTGGGACACTGCACCCACACCTAAAACGTTGGTCACGTCGTTACGTCGTCGCATCGTCGCGTCAGCATTGCGGTTCCCGTCAGGGTGCCGTAGGCATAGCAATAGCGCTGCGGAGCAATAATGCACGGGGCCAGAAGGCTTTTTTCAATAGCCCAGGCGTCTTACCCTAGCCTGAAACAACTATGTCTAATAACTAATGGTGCAACATCCAAGGTCGCCCACAGGATTGGGAGCGATATTTTGGCGAGTTTGGATCAGAATTTGAGTGCTGTTCACGCTTGATCAGTTTGGGTTCTCTTCCCCCCTTTGAAATAGGCAAAGAGCTGGAAAGCTGAACCATGGGAACTGAAATGAGACGTTTCCCTTCCTGATTGCAAGAAGGACAATAGGCCGGATCTCGATATTGAGATAAGGGCCGCCATACCTCAAACTCCCCACAGGTTTGACACTTAAACTCATACAGCGGCATCTTCCTATTCCACCCCCTTGAACGAGGCATCGGATAACATTCACCTAGGGAGAATATCTATGTCGAAGATTTGCGTAGGAACAGCCACCGTACAGCAAGCATTGGGAATATCGACGATCCCACTCACTCTGCCCTCCACCGGTGCAGAACTGAGCAGCAGATAAGCTTGTTCTCCCGTAAAGCCGAATTTTTTCAGATATTCGATGGCATTTAAGCAGGCGCGTCGATAGGCAATGTGAACATCCATATAATGCTGCTTACCTGTAAGCTCGTCCACAGAAATGCCCTCAAACACAAGGTATTCCGAGTAACGTGGCTCAACAGGGCCGGGCTTAAAAATGGGGTTAACCAATCTGTACTTCTCAACACCACCCTTGATTAGATCGACGTGGAGATCGATGTAGCCCGACATCTCAATAGCGCCACAAAAAGAGATCTCCCCATCCCCTTGCGAGAAGTGAATATCTCCCATCGACAGCTTGGCACCCTCCACGTAAACCGGGAAGTAGATCCGTGTTCCTTTAGACAGGTTTTTAATATCGCAATTACCGCCGTGCTCTCGCGGGGGCACCGTCCGAGCCGCTTCAGCAGCAACCCGCTCATACTCTGACTTGGGCAAAGTTCCCAAAATTGCGTTCTTGGGATTGGGCAAGGCGGCCAGCACAGGCTGATTGCCGGATAGCCCCGCGCCGTAAGTGCGCAAATCGGGAGCCGAAGCGACCAGCTCAGCTTCCCGCTTATTCCAAGCCGCCAGCAACTCGTGAGATGGGGCACAGCCAATGAGGCCGGGGTGAATGATGCCGGCAAAGCGCACATGGGGAATGTGTCTGGAAGTGGTGTAAATGCCTTGAAAATCCCAGATGGCTTTGGCCGCGTTGGGAAAATGATCGGTGAGGAATCCCCCTCCATTTTCTTTGGCAAAAATACCTGTAAACCCCCACTCGTCTCCCGGCAGTGGCCCAATGTCTAACAGATCGACAACCAGGATATCTCCAGGCTGGGCGCCGTTAACCCAAATAGGCCCACTCAAAACATGGACAACGCTTAGGTCAACCTGCTCAATGTCGGAAGGATCATCGTTGTTTTTGATTTGCCCATCCGTCCAGTCTTTACACTCAATTCGGAATACCTCGCCAGGGTTTACAGAAACCACAGCGGGAATATCAGGATGCCAGCGGTTGTGACCCGGTAGATCCTGTTGATCCATTGGCTTAGTCAGGTCAACTTTAAACAGCGTTTTGGGCATGGGATCCTATCCTTGAGTCATCACTCTGCGGTCAGACTTTGAATGCACAAAAGCCTATCTCCAATAGAGAAGCTAATACTGTAGTAAAAGCTACAATTCATAGTGCTGTTATCTACAATCGCAGAGCGGGAGATGAGGAGCTTAGATCGACAGGCTATTTCACTGCAATTCAAAGTAACTATCAATCAATTCACCAAAGTAACGGCCAATCCATTCGGCGACAGATCGATTTAGCCGTCAGCTCCTAAAGCGTTGCAGGATCCTCTCCAGAAAATCCCTAGAGAACATGGTGGGTTGTCGGCCAAATCCTGATTTTTCAATTAGCCCCCTTGGCTTCCCTTGAGAAAGGGAAACTCAAGCTCTTTCTTGAGATCCTCAGAACCTGGGATCCTCAAGTTCTGAAAACCCAGTTGCCGCAAGCCAGGGATCCCGAATGCCCAAGCTAGTCAAGTGCCTGTAGCTGGGCTAGGAAATCTGCCACCGTCAGGGATCCCAGCTCTTGCCCATGACGCTGGCGTACGCTCACCGTTCCTGCCGTTTGTTCCTGTTCTCCCACGATCAACATAAAAGGGATCCGGGCCTTCTCGGCATTGCGGATTTTTTTGGGCAAACGATCGCTGTCGGCATCGATGTGAACGCGGATCCCATGTTCCCGCAGTTGATCCCGCACTTGGGTGGCATAGCCCAGATACTGATCGGAAATGGGCAAAATACGCACCTGTTCCGGGGCCAGCCAGAAGGGAAAATCCCCAGCGTATTCTTCAATCAGGATCCCAATGAGTCGCTCCAGCGAGCCAAAGGGAGCACGGTGAATCATCACCGGACGCTGCCGGGATCCATCCTCAGCTACGTATTGCAGATCAAAGCGCTGTGGGTTTTGGTAGTCCACCTGAACCGTGCCCAGTTGCCACTCCCGATCCAGCGCGTCGCGGAAAATAAAATCCAGCTTCGGCCCATAGAAGGCTGCCTCTCCGATCCCTTCAAAGTGGGGCATCGACAACTTCTCCACAGCGCGACGGATGGCATTTTCGGCTTTGTCCCAATCTTCGGGGGATCCCAGATATTTGTCCGACTTGGGATCCCGGAAGCTGAGGCGGGCGCGAAAATCCTTGAGCTTGAGCTTATCGAAAACCACCAAAATGAGATCGACAACCTTGAGAAACTCCTCCTCCAATTGATCGGGGCGAACAAACAAATGGGCATCGTCCACCGTGAAGCCACGCACTCGCGTCAGACCTCCCAATTCCCCCGATTGCTCGTAGCGATAAACGGTGCCGAACTCGGCATATCGTAGGGGCAAATCGCGGTAGGATCTCAGCTCGGATTTGTAGATTTGGATGTGAAAAGGACAATTCATCGGCTTCATGACAAAGCCCTGTTCAGCCGCACGCGCCTGCTCATTCTCTGACATCATGGGAAACATATCTTCCCGATACTTTTGCCAGTGGCCGGAGATCTTGAACAAGTCCACACGGGCAATATGAGGGGTAACCACCGGCAGGTAGCCCCGCTTGAGCTGCTCCTGCTTGAGAAAATCCTCCAGCACCGAGCGCAGAATGGTGCCCTTGGGTGTCCAGAGAGGCAGCCCCGGCCCCACCTCATCCGAAAACAAAAATAGGCCCAGTTCTTTGCCCAGCTTGCGGTGATCCCGCCGTTTGGCTTCTTCCAGCCGCCGTTTGTATTCTTTCAGCTCCTCTGGGGTCTCCCAGGCGGTGCCGTAGATGCGTTGGAGCTGCGGCTTGGTTTCATCCCCCCGCCAATAAGCGCCGGCCACACTGAGCAAATCAAAGGCTCTGGGGTTGAGATCTCGGGTGTTTTCCACGTGGGGGCCAGCACAGAGATCCCACCATTCATCCCCCAAGTGATAAATGCTGATGACCTCTCCTTCGGGAATGCTGTCCAAGATCTCCAGCTTATAGGGTTCGCCGAGGGCTTCGATTCTGCGCCTGGCTTCTTCCCGGCTCACCTCCTCGCGGATCACCGGCAAACCTTTTTTGATGATCGCCTGCATCTCTTTTTTGATGCGGTCGAGATCCTCAGGCGTAAAGGGTTCGGGATGGTCAAAATCGTAATAGAAGCCGTAGTCGGTGGTGGGGCCGATGGTCACCTGGGCCTTGGGAAACAGCTTTTGCACCGCCATAGCCAGGACATGGGAAGTGGTGTGGCGGATGCGCTCCAGTTGGGGAGACTCGTGAGTGCGCAGCAGTTTGAGGGTGCTGTTGGCCTTCTGAGGTGATTCGGCTGGCTGAGACATCGGAACCTACTTTGAAACAAACAAATCAAATACTGTGTCCCTATCTTAGGCTGGGGCGAGAGCGGCAGGGATCCCAAGCTGAGTCCATTCCCCTGTTTGCCGAGTCAATCGCAAACCTGACAACTGGGCCCGGAACAAGGGGGGAAAGTACACAGTATCCTAAAGGGGTTGACCCCCACACCCGAGCCATGATCTCTTCGCGCACCGACTTCACGGAATGCCCTGTCGCCTCTGCTCCCCCAGTTTCCGAAACCGGCCCGGCTTCTCGTCCTGAATCTTGGGCTGCCCCCGTTCTGGCCGCCATCGATGTGGGCAGCAACTCTCTCCACATGGTGGTGGTGCGCATCAATCCCCGTATCCCCAGCTTCACCATCATCTCCCGCGAAAAAGCCACCGTGCGGCTGGGGGAATACTGCAACCAGACGGGTGCCCTGACCCCTGCAGCCATGGAGCGGGCCCGAGTGGCCCTGGAACGATTTTGCCGCATTGCCGAGAGCTTTCAGGTGCATTCCATTGTTGCGGTGGCCACCAGTGCTGTGCGCGAGGCCCCCAATGGGCCGGAGTTTTTGAAGCGGATTGAACGGGAGCTGGGCCTGCGGGTGGAGTTAATCTCGGGGCAGGAAGAGGCCCGCCGCATTTATCTGGGAGTGCTCTCGGCGATGGAGTTCCACAACCGGATGCACGCGGTGGTGGATATCGGCGGTGGCTCCACCGAGCTGATCTTGGGCAATGGCCAAGAGCCGGAGTTTCTGCGCAGCATCAAGGTGGGAGCTGTGCGTCTAACCCAGGCTTTTTTGCACCACGATCCGCCCACTTCTGGCGAACTGCAAGCCCTGCGCCAGCACATCCGCGGCATGCTGGAATCCCCCATTGAGCAGATGAAACGGATCGTCGCATCTTCACAACAACAGGGATCCCTGCCTTTGGTGGGCACCTCTGGCACCGTCGAGTGCCTGGCCCAGTTGGATGCCCGCCGTCGGTTGGGCGCTCTCCCCCATCGCCTGCAGGGGTATGAGTTCAGCCTGGAAGCCCTGCGCGGCTACATCAAAGAGCTGCGCTCCCTCACGGTGGCCGAACGGCAAAAGCTGCCCGGCCTGGGGGAAAGGCGGGGGGAGATCATCCTAGCCGGGGCGGTCATCTTGGAAGAAGTGATGACCCTGCTGGGGGTGGAGCGGATCCAGTTTTGCGAACGGGCTCTGCGGGAAGGGCTGATCGTGGACTGGATGATCGGCCAAGGGCTGATTGAGGATCGGCTGCGCTACCACAGCTCGGTGCGGCGGCGCAGCGTCCTCAAGTTGGCGGAAAAATACCAGGTGGAGATCCCCTATGCCGAGCGGGTGGCCGAGTTTGCCCTCAGCCTTTTCGATCAAACCCGCGGCATCCTGCATGGCTGGGGATCCCGGGAGCGGGCTCTTCTCTGGGCGGCGGCCATGCTGCACAACTGCGGCCACTTCATCAGCCATGCCGCCCACCACAAGCACTCCTACTACCTGATCCGCCATGGAGAACTCTTGGGCTTCAACGAAGAAGAGGTGGAGGTGATCGCCAACTTGGCCCGCTACCACCGCAAGTCGCCCCCCAAGAAGAAGCACGAGAACTTCCAGCGCCTCAGCGACGAGCGGGATCGCCAAGTGGTGCTGGAACTGAGCCCCCTGCTGCGCATAGCCTGTGCTTTGGATCGCCGCCGCCTGCAGGCCATTCAAGCCCTGCACTGCCGTTTTCAGCTCCTGGGAGAAGGCCCCCGCCGCATGGAGTTGATTTTGGATCCCAGGCATCCCAAAGACGACTGTGCCCTAGAGTTGTGGAGCTTAAACGAGAAGAAAAAAGTCTTCGAGCAACAGTTCAACCTGCAGGTAATCCCCAAGCTCTCTACCCAGATCCAGCGCAGCGCCGATCCCTTTGAGGCAGCAGTTTAGCCTTCTCGGGGATCCTAGCTAAGGGGCGATGGTAATGGGCGAGGGGCTGGTTTGGGTGGTCTTTTGGCCCCCTCTTTGCAAAATCACCTCGATGATGCCGTTGTTGACCGGCTGCATGTTGAAGGGCAACTGCTGCTGGGTTTCGTATAGGCCCGGCGCTACCTCCCGCATTTCGACTTCCGGCGTTACCCCAACAATCCGAAAAGCAGCCCGCCCCCCCGGATCCCCTCGCATGGTGACTTTGAGAATTTCTCCCATGCGCAGATTGGTGCTGTTGGTGGTGACACTGAAAATCTGGGGCAGTCCCGTGGCGACGGGTGCGGAAACCGGCTGAATGGTGGAGCGGGTTCCTCTGGAGCCATCGATGGAAAAAGGAAAAATCTCCCGATGTTCCTGGCTGAGGCCGTCCTTGGTGAGCACAATCCTCAAGGTGGGATTGTTGGCCTGGTGGGTGGGGGCTACCACGTAGGTGCCTTCGTAGTGGTTGGGTCGTACCTCCCGCATCGGCTGGTTCAGGGCCAGATTCCCCAGATCAAACTGGGCGATCCCTCCGGACTCTCCCCAAATGGCAATGGTGAGAATATCCCCTTCCACCAAGTCGCGCTGGGGATCCAAGCGAATGGCCTCAATGCGCGGATAGCGATTGCTGGCTGCAGTCAGAGGGGCTGGCTGCGGCAGAGGAGCTGGGGGCGGAAACACCGACTCCACCGGCGGGGGAGCGACATTGCCCAAGGCCAGTTGAGGTAGCCGCCGTTGAACGCGGGTACTGACGCCATTGAGGGTCAACTGAATACTGATGTCGGGGCCAAAGACGGCATCCTGAGGACCAAGGCTATAAACTGCGCGGTAGTAGCCGGGCTGCACCTCCTGCATCGGCAGACCCTGAACCACGCTGCCGATATCAACCGTAGCCCTGCCGTTGGGAGTGGCCTGCGCTTCAATGGTCAAGGTTCCCCCTGCAGGAACGCTTCCTCCCTCGGGAGTGATCCGCGTTTGGAAGATTTCGGGTTGGACAGTCTCGGCCACCCGGGCTGGGGAGGGACGCAACTGGGCCACAGGGGGTGGCAAGGGCGGAAGCTGACCGCGATACACCAGGGCCTGATGCAACAACACCGCCCCTTCTGCTCGCCTCAGCACGCGATTGGGCTGAAGACGAGCTGGATCCGGCACATTCACCAGCAGCCCCGCTTCGCCTGCCATGGCCACAAAAGCCCGCCCTACCTCCGGCACATCAGCCGCATCGGTGTACAGAGCCATCCAGCGCTCAATGTCGGCCTGGGTGGGAGCAGGCAATTGCAGAGCCCGCACCAAAATGGCCAGGGCTTCCAGGTGGGTGATATCCCCTTGCGGGCGAAACTCGTTGCCCTCGTATAGGCGCATGGCCCCCGCCTGCAGCACGGCTTGGGCAGTCCAATAGTCGGGGGTGTTGGGCTCTAGGTCGCGAATCTCCTGCACCTGGTTGGGATTGGGAATGTAGCCGAAAAACTCCGTCAGCCACTGGGCCAATTCCAGACGGGTCAGGGTGGCTGACAGGGGTTCTTGGGTGATCACCACATCTGTCTGACGTTCCAGAGCCGCCACGTAGGGGTCGGTCCAGGCCAGCGAGGCTTGCTGCTCCACCCCTTGGGACCAAGCCGGCAAGCTGACACCCGACCAGCCCAGCGTCCAACACAAGCTCAGAGCTAGGGGCCACGAGCACCGCATAGCTGTCACTCCTGTTCCAACAACATCCCCTCAGGGCCAGCTTATCTCAAACTTCCGCCCCATCCTCAAGCCCTCGATGCCCCTTGGGATTGCGCCCTTTGGCAGTGAGATTCTGAAAACTCGGGTAAGAAGGTTCGCCGCAGGGATCCCTTAGGAGATTTTACCTATGCAAGACGGGATCCGGCTTGACAGCAAAGGGCCTAAGCAAGGGTCTCGTAACTTGTAGTTGTGCATCCAAATCCTTATCATTGTGTTATAGACTCAGAAAGTTCAGAAAGCACTTTTGCCCCTACCCTAGGGAGGAGTTTCATGGCTGGCAGCACCGGAGAGCGACCTTTTGTCGATATCATTACCAGTGTCCGCTACTGGGTTATTCACGCCCTGACCATTCCCGCTTTGTTTTTGGCAGGCTGGCTTTTTGTGAGCACTGGCCTGGCCTATGATATTTTTGGCACCCCGCGCCCCAATGAGTATTTCACGGCAGAGCGCCAGGAGTTGCCGATCGTTAGCGATCGCTTCAATGCTCTGGAGGAGCTGGAGAGGCTGACTCGCTAGGAGTGCCCGTGGGTAAGTGGACTATTCGTTGTTGCAATTTGTAAGTTGATTGAGCTTTTTGCGTAGGGTGATATCTATGGCCACTAAATCTGATGAACCCGTTTTTTACCCTGTTTTTACCGTCCGTTGGCTGGCGGTGCATACCTTGGCGATCCCAACTGTTTTCTTCTTGGGAGCTATTGCTGCAATGCAGTTTATTCAACGGTGAACCCAATGGCTGATCAACCCGAAAGGAATCCCAACTCCCAACCGGTGGAGCTAAACCGCACTTCCCTTTACCTGGGTTTGCTGCTGGTGTTTGTGGTTGGGCTGTTGTTCTCCAGCTATTTTCTCAACTGAGGCCAGGATCCCACTCTGCTCTTGGAGTTGGGAAAGAGCGCAGGGGACAATGCTGGCTTTTGGCTAGCCCTTGCTCCCCTTTGCTAAGTTTACTGAGAATGTAATTGCTGCTAGTTCTGTCTTTTTTGGAGACCAGTTGCTATGACCAGTCAAGCAAGGATCCCTTTGTGGATAGTGGCTGTGGTTGCCGGTTTGGGTGTGATCACGGTAGTTGGGCTCTTTTTCTATGGCTCCTATGTGGGCCTAGGCTCTAGTCTGTAGGTTTGAGGTTTTCGGTCTGGTAGTAGCCCCCAATAGGTAGGGGTAAAGGGTCCCATGGTTTTTACGACCTAGCCGAATTCAGTTAGGCTTTGTTGACCCATGGCCAGTGTATCTACCACTTTTTTCGGGGCTACCTACCACAGCGCAATATCGATCCCTTGCCCAGCAGGGATCCCACTTCATTGCAGACCTTAATACTCAACTTAATACTCAATACACAGTCCGAAAAAGCTGCCGCTATTCCTCACCACTGGTTACAACCAGGCGGTGAATCTGGACTTCTCTCTTCTCCCCCTGGAGAGGGTGAAGTTCGCGTTAGCAGGTCAGGGATCATGGGCAAGAGCGCGAATTGCTGAGGACAGGTTCTGCGAGGGAATGTCTCAAACTTATGTCTCAAACTTATTTAGAAGAGTTATCTCTGTGTTAAGCGAGCATGAACTTTTTTAACGATCCGGGTGGTGGTTGCCGAGAGGGTAACTTAGGCCCCGTAGAATGAATCGCAAAATTCCAGGCAGGACATTCGGACATGGATTACATTCGCACCTTTAACGACGATCCCTGCGAGGGGCATCTTTCGACGCCCATCAGCGATTCTCCTGTCACCCGTCTGTTTATCAACAATCTCCCCATCAACCGTCCTGGCTTATCGCCGCTGTTGCGGGGTCTAGAAATTGGGCTGGCCCATGGCTATTTCTTGGTAGGGCCAGAAATTGTGCTGGGGCCGCTGCGGGATTACCCTGAGGCAGCTAACTTAGGCGGGCTGGTTACGGCGATGGCGATTGTGCTGCTGGGAACCGCCTGCATGTCGGCCTATGGCAGCGTTACCTTCGGAAACAAGCCGGAGACGCCGGGGGCCGCTCCTCTGGCTACAGCTCGGGGTTGGGGGGATCTGACGGCAGGATTTTTCTTGGGAGGTATGGGTGGAGTGTTCGCTGCCTACTTCCTGCTGGAGAACTTTGCCGGGATCGACGCCATCTTTCGAGGGTTGGTGAATTAGTTGTCAAGTTTGTCACATCACTTGAGAGGAGCAAAATCATGACCGGTTCTTACGCTGCTGCTTATCTTCCTTGGATTTTTATCCCCATTGTTGGTTGGCTGCTTCCTGCGGTAGGCATGGCAGTGCTTTTTTTGTACATTGAGCGGGACTAGTCCCGGAGTGCTTTGATACTCACTAGTGCTGATTAATTTCAATTATTTCAGGCTAGAGATCAACCCCAGATATTGAGGCAGGGATCCCTTTTTTAGGGATCCCTCTCTTTTGGTCAGGATGATTTCCATCCGCGCTACCAGAGTCCCGAAAGGCGAAGGCTGTCCCCTCACCTCTTTTTTTTTTTTAGGAAGGGAGCATTTCCAAAGGACTTTAGATTGGAGCAGGATCCGGCGAGCTGATCCCAAGCCAACAAGGGGAAGGGCAGCTTCCGCAACACCCTTGCAACTTCAACGAGAAGGAGGAGTCGATGGCCAGCCTTAACTTTCCAACCCTGCGTATTGGGGATCCCATTCAAGAGGGCAGTTTCCAGGTTTTCCCTCTCTTTTCTCAGGGGGAGCAGGAAGTTGCCTATCGCCTTCCAGATCTGCAAACCAAGGAAGCAACCATCACCGAGGTGAGCGAGGCCGGAGCAGTACCTCACCTGGTTGTGGAAAACCACAGTGAGTTCCTATTGCTGCTGGGAGTACCGAGCAGAGTCCCAGCGGGGCGACCAAGGCTCAGCTCTGTTCTATGATGGGAAGGTGGTTTATCTTTCAGCAGTCTCTCGGCAGTAGTGCCAGGCTTCTCACCTAAGCTGGTTCCCCCTTTGGGGGATCCCTAGAAATTGGAAAAAGAAAGAAATTGGAAAGAAAAAACATCCTGAGTTAGCTCGGTCACCGCCTGTTTGGCTTCCTGGCGGCCTCGGCAATACCGCTCTAACCGCTCGCTAACGGAGATGGGATCCCCGACGGTCACGTGAACCCCCCGCCAGCCTAAGCGAGGGCGGGCTGGGTAGGATTCCCCTCGAAGGCGGGCCAGCACATCAAATAGAATGAGGGCAGTTTCTGCCAGCCGCTCAAAAGAGGGTTTGCTCAGCAAATACTCTTCCTGGACGGCTACACAGCTTTCCACCAAGCGCATGTGCTGCAGGTAGAGCGTTGCCTGGTGGGCTTTCCAGTCGAGCAACCCCCGCTGCAGGGGAGACAGGGATCCAGGATGCCGCAATTCTTCTCGGTAAATCTGGATCCAGGCGACTTCTTCAATGCGGCGGCAGCGGCTGTTCCAATCCCCCTGGGGAGATAGGCCAAAGTAGGTCTCTGCGGTTTCCAGGGCTCTGTGGAGCAGCCGCTCCAGGCGAGCGTTAAAGTGGCCAGGGGCTAGCCTCTGCTCTATCCGTGGTTCTTCTTCATCTCTCCCAGAGATGAAGGGAGGTAGGTCGTAGAAAGCTTCCAGTTGTCCCAGGAGATGCTGGGCTAGGCGGCAGATCCGCTGGGTGTAGCGAAGGTTGGGGCTCCTGGAGGATCTTGGCTCTGGCTTCGGAGGCGTCAACCCACTCAGGTGCTCAAGGCGCGCCAGCAGGCGCTCCAGCTTCGTCCAGGAGGGATCCGTGTAGTAGTACCGAATGCCAATGGGCAGCAAAATGACGGTCTCTGAGCGACCAGCTTTGGCCAGGTCCTCGGCGCACCAAAAGCACAGCTGAGCCATTCCCGGTTCCAGGGGATTGATCCGTTCGCTGTGGCCGTTGGTGGCTCCTTCTGGGGCGATTGCAAAGGGAAATTGCCCATCCAGGAGCAGTTGCCGGGCCGCCTTTAGCGCCACCCGATCCACCCTCCGACCGCGGCGTATAGGGATCCCGCCCAGGCGAGACAACAGCCACCCCAGCCATTCCCCTCCCCAGAGGGGCATGCCCCGGTCGTAGAGAAAATGGGCGTGAAGGGGTTCTCGAAGGCGGATCCCTTGTCGACGGGCGGCTTCGGGCACCAGGCGAGATAGAACGTACAGGCCCACCAGCGGGTCATCCACCTCCACATGTCGGAAAGCCAGGACTAGGCGAATTTGACCCTCCTGGAACTGGTGGTAGAGCCGCGCCAAGATCTCCGCCCCTGTGGCCTCGATTTTGGCAATGCCGGAAGGAAGCCAGCGCCGCACCCTCACCCGCAAGAGCAGGGGCAGGATCCCGTGGACGAGCCGTAGCACCCAGGCGCTATAGGCGGGCGGAATAAAGTCGAGGGGAGGACGGGCAAAATGGGGCGGTGGTGACAAGAGCAAGATTTGTTCCCAAGGTAGCTCAAGAGAAGAAGTGTAGTTAAACGCAAATCAGATTCATATCCCATCGCTCAGATTATTCATCAAGTCGCTACAGAGATCACTGGATATGCAGCCATTCTCAATCAATAATCAATATCAACAATATCAATGATTGAGATCCTTCCCCTGAGACCCCACGCCGTCGGCGCAACCGCTCTCTACTCTCCTCAAGCCCCCGACCCCTCTCTCACAAGGGGAGATGAGAGTTGGGAATCGTGGCCATGTCGTGCCCTTTACATTGCTTTCTTTGTCTTCCGTTGCAGTGAAGACGCTCTCTTCTCTCTACTTTCGTCTCTTAACTCAAGGTGGCTACAGGCTGGGCCTCTGCCAAGAGCGCCTGAGTTTGCAGGTCGGTGATGGTGACCAACAAGCGCCGCGAGCTATCAATGGCAAATTCGACGCGAAGGCGATCCTCTCCCACGCGGCCAGGGGGCTGCAAACGGGCCAGACAAATTGGTGATGACTCCGTCGAAGTAGCGCGAACGGTTGGGGATCCAAGAGGAGCTAGGGATCGGAAATCGGTTTGCCGGGTGAGTTGACGGCTGCTCATCCGCCCCAGCTCGTCGTAAACCACTTCCGACTGGACTACCTGGGCCACTTCTCCCACCTCTAGGCGAATCTCCGTTTGTCCGTCATTGGCCACTTGCAGGATCAAGGGCTCAGCCCGTCGGCAGGGATAGGGGCTGCCCTGTTCGAAGAGGGGGTAGTAGATGTAGCTTTTCTGCAAGGGATCCCAGAGGCGGAGGGCATAGCTGTGGTGCAGGCGATCCTCCAGCTTCACCTGGCGGCCCACCTGCAGGGCGCCCAGGGCCACAGCATCGAAGGGGCGTTCGCAGCGCACTTTCTTTTTGCCGAAGTAGGAGCGCAGCAGCTCTTGAACTGCTGGCAGTTGGGAGCTGCCTCCTACCAAGAGCACCTGCTCAATTTGGTTCTTGCCCAATCCCCTCGCCTGGGCGGTGAGGAGAACGTCGTCTAGGCACTGGCGGATTTGATCCAAAAGCTGACGAGCTTCCAGGATCTCTTCCAGCTCCTGCCGGCTTAACTTCAACTCATGGGCAGTGAGGGCTTCGTCGTCAAACCAACTGCCCACCGCTTCCATCTGAGTGGAAAGGGCGATCTTGAGCTGTTCCGCCTGCTCCAGGAGGTTGAGCCAGCCCAGAGCTCCAATTTGCTGTCGGCTTAGCCCCAGTTGCTGCAGTAGGTAGTCGGCAATCCAAATGTCGATGTCCACCCCGCCCACATAGGCATCGGCCTTGGCGATCACCTCCGCTTTGAGGACAGGGCTACCCGCTTGGGGAGCGAGGGTGCGCACCAAGCTGAGATCCAAGGTACCGCCGCCGAAATCCACCACCAGCACTAGGGATCCCGGCTGGCCAACCGCATAGCCCAGGGCTGCTGCCGTGGCTTCATCGACAATTTGAACGGGATCCCAGCCACAGGCACTGGCCACTCCCCGCAGCCAATTGAGGTAGCGCTCAAAAGAGCCGACAGGGGCGGTGAACACCAGCTGTTGCGGCTGCAGGTGTTCTTTCGGGACAGCTTCCATCACCGTCTGCAAAAAAGCTTGGGCCACCCTCTCGGCGTCGTAGCGCTCTCCATCTAGAACTCGCGGCGGAGGGACAAACTCCGCCACCAAGTCCCGCTTAAACCCCTGAAACAGCCGTTGCGGATCCACTGCCCCCCACCGACCGGCGCGCACGGTTTCCCCCACCAGGAGCTGGCCTTTTCCCTTCACGTAGACCAAGCTGGGAATAGCCGAGTGGTCTGGGCGAGAGAGGCCGGGAAGAGTGAGGAGACGGGGCACTGCTTGGGCGGGATCCCAAACTGCCACCACCGTGTTGCTGGTGCCAAAATCAATGGCTAGGGTCGCTTTGGGGGCAGGTGCCATCAGCTCAATCCTCCAGGCAGGGAACGGCTGACTTTGGCTGGGCAGAGGACGTGGTCACCGCGGCGGTAGCCGACAAAGCGAATGTAAACGGGATCCCCCTTCTGAATATCCGGCTGATCCGGCTGATGCCGTTGCGGATCGAAGGGGACGGATTCAAGGGGGCTGCCAATGGACTCATACCCCCAGTGCTGCAGCAGAGCATCCAGGGATCGAAACAAGGCAATCACGTTTTGGGCCGGCCAATCGGGCTTGCGCTGGGCAATCTGGCGGACAGTGGGGTAGCTGGTCAGCAGCGGCTGCAGCAGAGAGAAGAGGACTTCTGAGGAATCGGTGGCTCCCATTTTGTCATTCCCGTTGAGGCGCAGCAGGGATCCCAAATCCCACTGCAGAGCGGCAGCCAACTTTTGCAGTTGCTCCAGGCGCAGGGATCCCCACTTCCCCTGGCGCACCTGATCAAGGGCGCGGCGGCTGATCCCGGCCTGGGCCTGTAAAGCCCGCCAAGAAGACAGGCCAACAACCCGCATCCGCTCCAGCAGGCAATCATCCAGAGGTTTCTTCACCATCGTTTTTGCCAGGGATCCCTACCGATCTTGTCCCAGATTCGGGGCTTGGCTCAGGGATCGGCAAGGCGCAGGGAACGGGCTATAGCTTCCACATCTCGGTCATAGCGCTCGCGCCGGCTGGCCGGGTACACGAACTCAAAGCCAGCTTGCAGCGAAGGGCGGACAACTGTTTTGAGATAGAAAATCCGCTGGCCAAAGGGGTCCGCACCGCTGACACGAACGGGCTCGTAGCCGGAGACCACAAAGAAATCCCGGCCAACAGCTTGGTAAGTAACCCGGCGTTGGTTTTCCCGGCTGCGGCGAAGTTCTTCCTGCAGGGCGCTGGCGGGCGTTGCTTGAAAAATGTTGTACTCACCCCAAACGCGCAGCTCAGCCCCGTCTTGACCGAGAAACACTTGGCCATCGCCGTTGTCGGATTCCCCTTGCGGGATAAAGTCTGCCGGGTAGTCGATGCGGTAGCCGAAACGGGCATTGAGATAGGGCCGGAAACCGGCTTGGGCAACGGGAAGGGCGGGGGCGGGAGCAATGACGGGGATCCCCGCTCCTAGGATCAGTCCGGCAAGCAGACAAGCTAGGCGAGCAGCAGACTTCATGGTTTTGATTGCTCTAATCTGTAGCTATCCTAAGCTCTCTCACCTCCAGCCCCTCTCCTAGGGGGACAGAATTTGGTTTGTCCAAGCTCTTTCCCAAAAGACAAAGGGAATAGGAATCCAAGTTTCACTGCCGTTGAGAATGGGTCGGTTGCGCCGCTTGTATCTGGGTGCCACTTGAAATAGTAGGTATAGCATCTTTTTCGAGAGTTTGAAATAAAATACCGATTTTTGGGCCACTATTTTGTTTTGTCGACCAAGTTTAAGTTTGCCGATCAACATCAGGGTTTTGGCCGGAGCGCAGCCGTTCGATTTCTTCTCTTGCCCGCTGGATAGCGCTGCAATTGTCTACCGCTGCCCAGGTAGAGGCCAGAAACAGCCCAGGGAGAGAAACCTCTCCTTCTTCGTCGCTAAACAACACGCCGATGAAGAGACACCACCCCAGAAAGATCATCAGAGCTTTCCACCGCCGCGTGTAGAGGTAGGCTCCGAAGGCAAGCAGAATGGACAAAAAGATCGCCACCCCCTGAGACTTTTGAGAAAGGGCATAGGTACGACGAATTTCTGCATCCGCTCTTTTTTGATCTTCTTGCCGCAGCAACTCTTGTAGATGTTCGTCCATAGGCCACCCAAACCTGACGGCCTTATCTTAAAAATCCTGGGAAGACCCTTGTTCAAAACAACTTTTCGGGATCCCACGGCAGAAGAAGAGAGGCGAGACTGGTCATCGCCCCTTCCTTCTGTAGAATGGGAAAGCCTCTCTCTAGTTGCAGGCTACAAGGCCCGGACGGACTCTGCCATGACCTCAGCTTCTTTTGCTTTTTCCCCTCGTGTTTTGGATCCCCTTGACCCTCAAGTGCGTCCGGATCCCCAGGGGCGGTTTGGGCCGTTTGGGGGTCGGTTTGTGCCGGAAACCCTGATGAGCGCCCTAACGGAGCTGGAGGAAGCCTTTGAGCAGCATTGGCGGGATCCCGACTTTCGCGCCGAGTTTCACAACCTGTTGCGGGATTTTGTTGGGCGGCCCAGCCCCCTCTACTTTGCCCAGCGGCTAACCGAATACTACGGCGGCCCGCAGATCTACCTGAAGCGGGAAGATCTCAACCACACCGGCGCCCACAAGATCAACAACGCCCTTGGCCAAGTGCTGCTGGCGGTGCGCATGGGCAAGCGGCGGATCATTGCCGAGACTGGCGCCGGCCAACATGGGGTGGCCACGGCAACCGTGTGCGCCCGCTTTGGCCTAGAATGCGTCATCTACATGGGGGCGCTGGATATGGAGCGGCAGGCCCCCAATGTGCAGCGGATGCGCCTTTTGGGCGCTGAGGTGCGGGGAGTGGAATCGGGCACGCGCACCCTCAAAGACGCCCTCTCCGAGGCCATCCGCGACTGGGTAACCAACGTGGAGACCACCCACTACGTCATCGGCACGGTGGCGGGGCCCCACCCTTACCCGAAGCTGGTGCGGGCCTTTCACGATGTCATCGGCCAGGAGACGCGGCAGCAGTGCCAGGAAAAATGGGGAGGGCTGCCGGATGTGTTGCTGGCCTGTGTGGGGGGTGGATCCAACGCGCTGGGGCTGTTCAACGAGTTTGTCCGGGATCCCCAGGTGCGGCTGATCGGCATTGAAGCTGCCGGAGAAGGGCTGCACACGCCCCGCCACGCCGCTACCCTCAACCGCGGTCGCATCGGGGTCTTGCACGGGGCGATGAGCTACCTGCTGCAGGATGAAGAAGGTCAGGTGCAGGAGGCCCACTCCATCAGCGCTGGCTTGGATTATCCTGGCGTGGGGCCAGAGCACAGCTACCTAAAAGAAATCGGGCGGGCCGAGTACTACGCGGTTACTGACGACGAAGCGGTGGAAGCGCTGCTGCTGCTGTCGCGGCTGGAAGGGATCATCCCCGCGCTGGAGACGGCCCATGCGCTGGCCTACCTGAAAACTTTGGCCCCACAGCTCGGATCCCAGCAACGGGTAGTGGTCAACTGTTCTGGGCGCGGCGACAAGGATTTGAACACCGTTTTCAAGTATTTGCAGCAGAGAGGGCGTAGCTTTTAGAGTACGGTTGTTGTGACCACCAACGGGATTCTCTTGGGTGTTCACCTGCCGAGTTCACTTCACGGTTCGATTGCTGGGTCTTCTCGGCCTGCTCCTGGCTGCGGGGCTGGGCTTGTGGACGGGATCCGTGGGTGGTCCGCACCGCTGGCACAACCGCACGGGCGAGACGGAGTTCAATAAGGACTCCGTCCCGCTAACGCGATCAGCAGGGATCCCCTCTCCCAGCCGGCGACAACCTCTCCCTGACACCCTGCCGGCGCTGGCGCGTCAGGCCATTGCCTACTACTTCGCCACCGGCCAGGTGCTGCCACCTCCAGAGGAGATCCCGCCCCACTGGCGGCGCTCTGCGGGGGTTTTTGTAACGGTGAGTACAGGGGGTCGGCCCCGCGGCTGCTGGGGCAGCTTGGATCCCAGCGGCGAGGACCTGGTCAGGGCCACCATCCGGGCGGCGGTGGGGGCAGTCACCCGCGATTGGCGCTACGTGCCTCTGCGACCTGGGGAGCTGGAGTCGGCCTCCATTCAGGTAGCCATTGTGCGGCGGGTGGTGCCCATTGCGTCGGCGGGACGGAGTCCTTTCGCCGCCGTGGAGCAGGTGGATCCAACCCGCACGGGCTTGTTTATCCGCTCCGGAACACGGGGGGCGGTGTTGCTGCCGGGAGAAGCTTTGACGACGGAATGGCAGCTCGCCACTGCCAAGAGGTTGGCCGGGATCCCTGCCGACCAGCCGGTGGAGCTGTTTCGCGTGGAGGCAGAGCTGCTGCATGAGTTTTGAGGAGGGGGCAGATCTCAACGCTTCGCACTGTTGTCGTGAGTGGCTGGCAGCCGTGCTGGGCAACACTCACGTGCGCTGGGGTTGGTTTGTGGAGGAGACCCTGGTGAAGGTGGAGCGGTTTCCTGCTCACCAGCCCTTGTCCTGGCCGCAGCAGACAGAGCTGTGGCTGGCTCCTGTGGGCTCTGCCCCCCTGCCGCCAGCATCGCCCTGGGTGCATCAGTTGGAGCTGTCGCAGGTGCCGCTGCGGGATCCCTACCCGGGGTTGGGGCTGGATCGGGCTTTGGCCCTGTGGGCTGCTGGGATCCACTACGGCTGGCCCTGTTTGGTCATCGACGCGGGTACTGCCCTGACCCTCACAGGAGCTGACTCTGAAGGATCCCTGGTGGGAGGGGCCATCTTGCCCGGCCTGGGGTTGCAGGCGCAGGCGTTGGCTGATCACACAGCCCTGCTGCCCAAAGTGCAGTGGGATCCGCAGGATCCCTTGCCCCCTCGCTGGGCCAACGACACCGTGGCTGCCATCCGCAGCGGCATCCTCCACACCCTCTTGGCTGGCTTGCGCGAGTTCATTGCCGACTGGCGTCGCCGCTTTCCCCAAGGCCCCCTGCTGCTGACCGGCGGGGATGGGAAGTGGCTCCACCCTCACTTGGGCCCGCTTGACCCAGAGCTGCGCTGGGATCCCCACCTGGTGTTGCGGGGAATTGCCGGCTGCCGCCAGCTGCACCGCACTGCCCGCCACTCCCCTAGTGCAGAATAGAAAACAGTCTCTCCCAGCCGCCTGCGAGTAACGGCTTCTTGCTTGGGGATCCCATGGCCAACGGCAACTCCTTCGGTGTCCTGTTTTGCGTGACCACCTATGGCGAGTCCCACGGGGGGGCGGTGGGGGTGGTGGTGGATGGCTGCCCGCCGCGGCTGCCCTTGAGCGAGGCCGACATTCAGGCAGAGCTGGATCGGCGGCGTCCTGGCCAGAGCCCCATCACGACGCCCCGCCAGGAAGCGGATCGCTGCCAGATCCTCTCCGGGGTTTTTCAGGGCTTTACGCTGGGCACCCCCATCCACATCCTGGTGCGCAACCAGGATGCCCGCCCCCAGGACTACCAGGAGATGGCCACCACCTTCCGCCCTTCCCATGCCGATGCCACCTACCAGGCCAAGTACGGCATCCGCAACTGGCAGGGGGGCGGACGGGCCTCAGCGCGAGAAACCATTGGCCGGGTGGCTGCCGGGGCCATTGCCAAGAAGATCCTGCGCCTAGCGGCAGGGGTGGAGATCCTGGCCTACGTGCAGCGGGTAAAAGACGTGGAAGCCCAGGTGGATCCCAGCTCGGTAACTGCAGAGCAGGTGGAGGCCAACATCGTCCGCTGCCCCGATCCCCAAGCGGCGGCGGCCATGATCCAAAAAATTGAGGAGGCGGCGCGGGAAGGGGATTCGCTGGGGGGAGTGGTGGAGTGTGTAGCCCGCCGGGTGCCGCGCGGGCTGGGATCCCCGGTGTTTGACAAGCTGGAGGCCGACTTGGCCAAGGCGGTGATGTCCCTGCCAGCCAGCAAGGGGTTTGAGATTGGCTCGGGGTTTGCCGGCACCTACCTGACGGGCAAGCAGCACAACGACGAGTTTTACATGACCCCCGGCGGCTGGCGCACCCGCAGCAACCGCTCCGGCGGCATCCAGGGGGGCATCAGCAACGGCGAAGACATCGTCCTGCGGGTAGCCTTTAAGCCCACTGCCACCATTCGCCAGCCTCAAAACACCGTCACCCTCAATGGGCAAGAGACGGTTTTGGCGGCGCGGGGACGCCACGATCCCTGTGTCTTGCCGCGGGCAGTGCCGATGGTGGAGGCGATGGTGGCCCTGGTCCTCTGCGACCATCTGCTGCGCCACCACGCCCAGTGCGGATCCCTGGTCTTGCCGGAGGTGCCCCTCCCTGTCGCCGCTGCTCCCCAGGCCTAGGAGTCCCCGGCTATGGCCAAGGCCAAAACCGTCTGGGAGTGCAGCCAGTGCGGCGAGCGCTATGCCAAGTTTTTGGGCCGCTGCGACCATTGCGGCGCCTGGAACACCCTGACGGAAGTGGTCGTCGCCCCAGCGGCCAAGTCCCCACGGGCCCAAGCCCTCGCTCCTAGGTCCAACCGCGCCAATGGGATCCCCCGGTCGGCCCTCCCCCTCTCCCAGGTCTCCTCAGATCGCCACCCTCGCCTCTCCTCCGGCTATGGCGAGTTTGACCGGGTGTTGGGAGGTGGCATTGTGCCGGGATCCCTGGTGTTGATTGGCGGGGATCCGGGCATTGGCAAGAGCACCCTGCTGCTGCAGAGCGCTGCCCACCTGGCCAAGAGCGGGCCCATCTTATACGTGTCGGGGGAAGAATCAGCCCAGCAGATCAAGCTACGCGCCGAGCGGCTGGGGGTGGAAAGCGAGCAGCTCTACCTCTTGGCCGAGACCGACCTGGAGGCCATCGTGGCGGAGATCCAGGCTCTGCAACCGCAGGTGGCGGTGATCGACAGCATTCAAGCCATCTTCTGGGGGCAACTCACCTCGGCGCCGGGATCCGTTTCCCAGGTGCGGGAATGCACCGGCCTGTTAATGCGGCTGGCCAAAAAACTGGGGGTGGCTCTGCTGATTGTAGGCCATGTTACCAAAGACGGATCCCTGGCCGGGCCGAAGGTGCTGGAGCATTTGGTGGACACGGTCTTGTACTTTGAGGGGGATCGCTTCCAAAGCCACCGCCTATTGCGCGCCGTCAAAAACCGCTTTGGGGCAGCCCAGGAAATGGGTGTTTTTGAGATGACCGCCTCTGGCTTGGTGGAGGTGGAGAACCCCTCGCAGCTTTTTTTGAGTAGCCGGGATCAGGCCATGCCCGGAACAGCCACCATCGTTGCCTGCGAGGGCACCCGCCCCTTGGTGGTGGAAGTGCAGGCCCTAGTCAGCCCCACCAGCTACAGCTCCCCCCGCCGCACCTCCACCGGCATTGAAATCAACCGCTTTTTGCAGATCTTGGCTGTGCTGGAAAAACGGGTGGGGATCCCGCTTTCCAAATACGATGCTTACATCGCCTCTGCCGGCGGCATTCAGGTAGCCGAGCCAGCTGCCGACTTGGGGGTAGCAGTGGCCGTGGCCGCCAGCTTCCGGGATCGACAGGTGGATCCCTTGACGGTCTTGATCGGCGAAGTGGGGTTGGGAGGACAGGTGCGCCCGGTGGCCCAATTGGAGCAGCGCTTGAAAGAAGCCAGCAAGCTGGGGTTTCGCCACGCCATCATTCCCAACAGTCCCGTTTTGTCAGATTATGGATTGCGCTTGAGCCGGGTGCAGCGGGTGCTGGAGGCTCTGCTCGTGGCTCTGCCCGGTTCCCAGAGCCCAGAATGAGGGCAGTTGCCCAAGAAAATCCCCTTGCACTTCATCCCGTCGCCGGGTTTTGCTGCGCCCTATCTCCAGAGGCTACGCCTGCTGCAGGAACATCGTCGGCTGCTCTGGTGGTGCCTTCATCACTTTCCCGAAGACTTTTGTTACTCTCAAAAAAGGTTACGCCTGCTGCGCGAACAGCTCAGTAGCATGAGTCAAACCCCAGCCCTCAGTTAGCGGCACCAGCAACGGATCCCGGTGAGCATGGTTTCTGCACTCTCCAGCCCAGTCCAGCCCTCGATGCCGGAGGCGGCATTTCCTCTGCCAGAGCCACCGGATATTAGTGACCTGGTCATCGAGGACGATGAGCCTGTGGACAGCATTCACTCGGAGAAGCTGCAGCGCCTGCTCACCGGTGCCCTCTACACCTCATTCCAGCCCAAGGCCAAAGACACCGGGGAACCGATCCCCTTTTTGGCCACGGCCAATGTCGGTCTGTTCTATGCCCTCAAACTGCCCCCCCTGATGCCCGATGTGACGCTCAGCCTGGAGGTGGCTCCCCCCGCCAGCTTTGAGCGCAAGGAAGATCGCACCTACCTGGTCTGGGAGATGGGTAAGCCGCCGGATGTGGTCATTGAGATTGTCTCCAAGCGCAAAGGGGAAGAGCTGGGCCGCAAACGCAAAGACTATGCCCGCGCCGGCGTCAGCTACTACGCGGTCTACGATCGCACAGCGGGCGTAGCCTCTCCCTTGCGGCAACTAAGGGAACTGCAGGGATCCCCTCTGGCCCTTTTTCAGCGGCGGGGAGGTGAGTTTGTCCCCTTCGCGTCCACATGGCTGGAGGAGAAAGGACTCCGTCCCGCTAACGCGATCGGGCTGGGCTTAACCCTCTGGCAGCGATCCTTTGAGGTCGTGAATACCGAATGGCTACGCTGGTGTGATCGGGAGGGGCAGGTTTTGCCCACCGGCGAAGAAAAGGCTGCTCTGGAACAACAGCGCGCTGAGGCAGAACGCCAACGGGCCGAAGCCCTTTTGGAGCTGCTGCGTTCCCACGGCAAAGGACTCCGTCCCGCTAACGCGAAAGGACTCCGTCCCGCTAACGCGAAAGGACTCCGTCCCGCTAACGCGAAAGGACTCCGTCCCGCTAACGCGATCGCACCGCCGGCAGCCTGAAAAATCCCGTCCCTAACGGGGCTTCCATTGTCCATTGCCTATCCACCGCCATGTCTACCCTCCCCAGCAGCAGCGAAGTTGCCCAACGGGCCGCCCGCCTGGAAAAAGCCCAACACCTGCGGGAACAAGGGATCCCGCCCTATGCCTATTCTTTTCCTGTTACCCATCTGGCTGCCGAGCTGCAGGAGCAATTTGCCGACCTAGAGCCCGGCGGCGAGCGGGAGGATGTGCAGGTGGCGGTGGCCGGGCGGATCCGGGCGCGGCGGGTCATGGGCAAGCTGGCTTTCTTTACCCTTCAGGATCGCTCCGGCACCATCCAGCTTTACCTGGAGAAGCAACGGCTGACGGAGCATATGGGGGAGTTGGCCTTCAAGAACTTGGACAAGCTCATCGACGTGGGCGATTGGCTGGGGGCCAAGGGCTGCCTCAAGCGCACCGAAAAAGGGGAATTGTCGGTGCGGGTGGACGAGTACCAGGTGCTAACCAAGGCGCTGTTGCCGCTGCCGGACAAGTGGCACGGCCTGCGGGATGTGGAGAAACGCTACCGCCAGCGCTACGTCGATCTCATCGTCAACCCTGAGGTCAAGCAGACCTTGCTCGACCGCGCCCAGATCATCCGCTCCCTGCGGCAGACTCTGGAAGAGCGAGGTTTTGTGGAAATTGAGACGCCAGTGTTGCAGGTGATCCCCGGCGGGGCGGAGGCGCGGCCTTTTGTTACCCACCACAACGCCCTGGATCTGGATCTCTACTTGCGCATTGCCACCGAGCTGCACCTGAAGCGGCTGGTGGTGGGCGGGATCGAGCGAGTCTATGAAATTGGGCGGGTCTTTCGCAACGAAGGCATCTCCACCCGCCACAACCCGGAGTTCACCTCTCTAGAGGCCTATCAAGCCTTCGCCGACTACCACACCATGATGGAGCTGACGGAAACCCTGGTCTGCAACGCCGCCCTGGCGGTGCGGGGATCCCTGCAGCTCACCTACCAAGGGGAAGCCATCGACCTCACCCCTCCCTGGCGACGGGTGACGATGCAGGAGCTGGTGGAGGAGGCCACTGGCATTTTCATCGATGTGGAAAAGGGATGCCCTGAAGAGCTCTTGCCGGCCTTGGCCGCCCAAGGGATCCCCGATCTCTCCCCCCAGGACTCCCCCGGCCAGTTGCTGGTCAAAGCCTTTGAGCACTGCTGCGAGAGCCGCCTGCGCCAGCCCACCTTTGTTCTGGACTACCCCCTGGATGTGTGTCCCCTCACCAAGCCCCACCGCAGCAAACCGGGGTTGGCCGAGCGCTTCGAGCTGTTCATCGTTGGGCGGGAGACGGCCAACGCCTACTCCGAGCTCACCGATCCGGTGGATCAGCGGCAGCGGCTGGAGGCCCAGGCAGCCCTGAAGGCAGCCGGAGATGAGGAGGCCCACTTTCTGGATGAAGACTTCCTCACGGCCTTGGAATATGGCCTGCCCCCCACCGGCGGCCTGGGCGTGGGGATCGACCGCTTGGTGATGCTGCTGTGCGACGCTCCCAGCATTCGCGATGTCATTGCCTTTCCGCTGCTGCGGCCCGAGACGGGAGAAGTGGCGGAGGAGGCTTGAGCCGATCCCTCTAACTGTCCATTCAAATCCCATCGATTTCTAAGAGAGGTTGGAGGTGGCCGCGGCGACGGCGCGGAGCCTTTGGGAAGTGTCTCAACCTATTTTGAAATAACTAGCGATAACGTCTTCCAAAAGCCGACCTTCGTACCCTTGCATCTGGAGGGCAGCCTGGAAATCCTGGCAGGCTCTCTGCCAATCCCCAAGGGCAGTCCGGGCCAGGGCGCGGTTGAGGTGGGCCTTGAGGTGGCAGGGATCCCTATCGCTCGCGTCAGCAGTGCAGAGTGTTATGGCTTGGTCGTAGTCGCGGATGGCCGCCGAAAAATCCCCCTGTTGGGCGTAGGCCCAGCCGCGGTTGTTCAAAACCCAGACCCGCTCCTGGGGATCCAGCTCCAGTTGCAGCAGTCGGGTGTAGTCTTCTATCGCTTTGTCCGTCTGTCCCTCGCCATCCCACAGGAGAGCTCGGTGGAGCAAAGCAGAGTGCTCCTGGGGGTTCAAGGCCAGGGCCTGCGTGTAGTCGGCAATGGCCAGCTCAGGGCAATTGGCCTGCCGGTGTAGATCCCCCCGTTGACGGTAGGCCAGGGCAGCATCGGCCACCCCCCAGTTCTGGTCGAGGCTCAGAGCTTGGTTGAGATCCGCCAATGCCGCCTCTTGATCCCCCAAAGCCAGATGCACCCTTGCCCGCAAAGCAAAAGCCTGAGAAGCCTGCGGTTGCTGCTGGATCAGCGCCGTGAAATCGGCCAACGCCCCAGCCAGATCCCCCCTCTCTTGGCGACACAAGCCCCGATACAACAGGGCTTCGGTGACCAGCACTTCTGGATCCCCTGGGCTGGCCAGCTCCAAGACCCGATCCCAATCGGCTATTGCCCCCTCCAGGTTGTGGCGCAGGCGGCGGACTTGGGCCCGCTTCAGGTGGGCCTCCAGATAGAGCTGCCGGGACTGTTCCCCGTCTTGGGCCTCTTCCTGGATGACTTGGTCGAAGTCGGATTCAGCCTGCGCGTAGTACCCCAGCTCCAAGGACTCCGTCCCGCTGACGCGATCCTGCTCCGCACGGTTGGTAGGGCCATCGGTGCCGCGCACTGCCAACGTCAACAACAGAGAGCCGCGGGCCAAGCGGGCCATCCTGTGTTGGGGATCCCGCTGCAGCAGACGGTTTAGATCTTGCAAGGCCGCTTCGGTCTGACCCAACTGCTGCAGGGCTTGTCCTCGGTGCCACAGCGCTTCCCTGTGGTCAGGATCCTGCTGCAAAACCCGGCTGAGATCCTGAATGGCGGAATCCCAGTTGCCCACCTGTCCATGGGCCATGCCCCGTCCCAGCCAAGCCGTCCAGTCCTGAGGATCCTGCCGCAACACCTCGTCGTAGTCGGCAATGGCCTCTGGCCACCGGCCCAGCTGTCGGCACAACTCAGCTCGCTCTTGGCGCAGATCCCGCCGTTCCGGCTGCAAGCGCACCGCCTCGTTCAACTGCTCCAAGGCCGCCTGCAGATCTCCCGTCTGGATTTGGGCCCGCGCCAGATCTCGGCGGATATCCGCCTCGGCCACTGCCACCCCCAGCGCCAAAGCCTGGTGGTAATCCTGGATGGCCCCCAGCCCATCTCCCAGAGCAGCCCGCACTTGGCCGCGATGGAAATAAGCCAAGCCCGACTGAGGATCCCCTTGCAGAGCTTGGTCGAAATCGGCCAGCGCTCCCTGCCAATCCCCCAACCGTTGCCGTGCCATACCGCGGCGCAGATGGGCATTAACCAGCAGCTCCGGCCCGCGTGGGATCCCAGGCCTCGCCGCCCACTGCAACACCTGCGAGAAGTCCTCACAGGCTGCCGGCCAATCTTCCCGCTCAACATGGAGTTGGCCGCGGTTGAAGTAGAGCTGAGGGTTCTGCGGATCCCGCTCCAGGGCAGCCGTGTAATCCTGCAGAGCCGCTAGGGGATCCCCCAGCAGCCAATGAATTCGCCCGCGGCTGCTGTAGGCACTGGCATCTTGGGGATCCAGAGCGATGGCCTGGCTCAAGTCCGACAAAGCCGCTTCGATGTTGCCCAAGTCCAGGTGGGCAATGCCCCGGTTGAGGTAGGCTTTGGCCATCTGGGGATCCAGCTCCAGGGCGCGGTTGAAGTCTGCCAGAGCGCCGCCGGGATCCCCCAGCCCCTGGCGAGCCAAGCCCCGGCAGAGATAGGCCCGCGACAGGTTGGGATCCAGACGGAGAGCCTGTTCACAATCGGCCAGCGCCGGCTCCAGGGTGTTGCTGCTCAGGTAGGCCATGGCCCGCTGCAAGTAGAGATCCGCCTGGGCTGCCGCCTCTGCCTCAGGTAGCTCAGTGGCCTCAGCAGACCGTAGGGATAGGGCCTGAGAAAAATCTTCAACGGCCCCTTGGGGATCCCCCAACGCTTGCCGGGCCAGGCCCCGGTGGTAATAGGCTTTGCCGTGGCGAGGATCCAACTGCAGCGCTTGGGTGTAGTCCTCGACGGCCCCTTGCAAATCTGACAACTGGACCCGCGCCACTCCCCGGTTGAAGTAGGCTTCCCCGTCCTGAGGGTCCCGCTTGATCACCTCGGAAAAATCGGCTGCTGCCCCCTGCGCATCTCCCAGATGGCCGCGCACCACGCCGCGGTTGAAATAGGCCCGCACATCTTCCGGGTTGAGCTCAATGGCCCGCGAATAGTCTTCGATGGCCTGCTGCTGCTGATTGAGTTGCCGGTAAGCATTGCCACGGTTGTAGTAGGCCACCGCCCATTGTGGGTTGAGGCCGAGAGCCTGGGTGTAGTCGGCAACAGCTCCCTCGTAGTCCTCCAGCCGGTAGCGGGCAATGCCGCGGTTGAAATAGGCGCGGGCGTCCCCTGCCAGTTGAATAACTTGGGTGTAATCTGCGATGGCCCCTGCCAAGTCCCCACTTTTGTAGCGGGCGCTGCCCCGCTGGCTGTAGGCGCGGCTATTTTGGGGATCCAATTGAATGGCCAACGTGCAGTCGGCAATCGCCCCCTGGAAATCCCCTTGGCGAGCTTTCTCCTGTGCGCGGGCCAACAGGCGCGTCGCCAAAACCTGATCCACCGAAACATCGCCGAGCGTCGCCTCTTGGGGAAAAGGCAACAGGGGCCGCAGCGCCTCCAACACTTCAGCAGCGGACTGGAAGCGCTCTTGCCAGTGGGGGCAGATCAGGCGATCCAAAATCTCGGCCAGCTCCTCGCTGACCTGAACCAAATCCCGCCAGAGCAGTTGGCCGGTGCGGGGATCGTCCCGGATCTTATGGGGAGGACGACCGGTGAGGGCTTGGATGGCCAGCACCCCTACGGAGTACAGGTCGCTGCAGGGCTGGGGCTTGCCGTTGAGCTGTTCGGGCGCCATGTAGCCAACCGAGCCAATCACCGTCGCCAACTGGGTTTGGCCGGGGGCATGGCTGACCAACCGCCCCACTTCCTTGACTGCCCCAAAGTCGATCAACACCAACTTGCCATCGGCATCGCGGCGCATCAGGTTGGCCGGCTTGATATCCCGATGGACGATCTGGTGGGCGTGTACATGGCGCAGGATCTCCAAAATATCCCACAACAGTTTCAAAACCTCGGCCTCGCTCAGCGGCTTGCCCGGGATCAGCTCCTGGCTGAGATCATGCCCGGCAACAAACTCTTGCACCAAGTAAAAATCCTGATCCTGCTCGAAGTGGGCCAAAAGGCGGGGCACCTGGTCGAAGTGGTTGAGCCGGTTGAGAACCTTGGCTTCCCGTTCAAAGAGCTTGCGAGCCGTGGCCAACGTATAGGGATCCGTGGAGAGGGGGCGAAGGCGCTTGACGACGCAAGGGCTATCGAAGGTGTCTTGATCCACCGCCTTGTAGGTTACGCCAAACCCTCCTTCCCCGAGGGGATGGAGAATGCGATAGCGTCCCCTGAGCACACTTCCCGCTCTGATCTTGTCTTCCATAGCCAAGCCAGTCGCCTGAGCGGAGCAGCCTTTTGCCACTACGAGCTGGCTCGATTCTGCCACAGGCCGACGCCCTTGGGCGGAGCAACCCACAGCTCCTATCCAGGGTCTTTTTCTGCTTTTTCTTTTCGCGATCTTCAATGTCTGTAACAATTCAGTCAGAGAGAAACCGCGATCTGACCTCGCCGCTCTTCAAAATCGCTGATCAGCAGTCTCACCTCGATCTGCCATTCCCCCGCCAGGGCTAGGGGCACATTTTCCACCACAAATTGGCCAGGCCCATCCGGCGCTACAGTGCGGCGTAGAGGGGGGATCCCCTGTTCTGGCAGGGAAAACCCAAGGGTCAATTCCTGGGCCGGGACTCCCTTCACCTCAGCCCGAATTTGATTTTCCCCAGGACGACAGGGCAGAATCTTCAGGTGCAGGCTGCCTTCCGGCCAGTTCAAGCTCTCTTCACAACTGGTCTGCCAACCTGATTCCAGGGGGGATCCCATGCCGTGCCTTCCATTACTGGGAGGAGCCTGGGCCACCAGGAAGCTGGTCAAGGCCAGCACCAGCATCAGCCCCACCAACTCCAGGCGGACGATCCGGCGCAGCGACCGGCCCACCGTCTGCCCACCCTGTTGCAATGCCGGCACCAGCCGAAACTTGTTGTGAGCGCCCAGCCCCACCATCATCAGCACCAGCAGCAGCTTGGCCCAGAGATACTGCCCATACGGATGATCCCAGTCCCAGCCGCGGTGGATCCCACCCATCCCCACCCCCGCCAGGATAAGCCCCGGTACCGCCCAGGTGGCCACGTCAGAAAACCGTTGGATGATGCCTACAGATGGGTAGGGAGCAGATTCCTTGCCCAGCAGGCGCTCCAGCCCCCACAACCCTCCCAACCAGAAAGCTGAACCGGCCAGATGCAGCCCCAGCAGCGCCATTGTCCCCATCGGATGCTCACTGGTGAGAGCATGGCCAATGGGCAAAAAGGAGCCGAGCACCAACACCGACCCCATACCGCTGGCCCAGACGGCACCTCCCTCACAGGCCCAGATCAGGATCCCTAGCCCCACCAGCCGCAGCCCTGTACCCCAACCGTAGGGAGAAAGCATCACACGCAGCAGCTCTCGCCCATTAAAGTAAGGGTAGAGCTGGGCCAAATGCAGACTGAAGGCCACCGCGGTCAAGCTGAGGGTGATCCAAGCTGTCGCAAAAGCCCAAGATAAGGGCTCCGCCCCGCTGACGCGATCAGAATCGGCGAAACTGCTCCGCTGCCCCCGCAACAGTCGCCACCAGCCCAGCACCCCCACCACAAAGAGGCTGCCCAAGTAGATCCCCCAGCGTACCCCCACCAGCGGCCAGTACAAGGGATCCCTTCCTTGAAGCTGGGTCGCCCTCACCGTCTGAACTCGCTCCGGATCCGCTCCCACCAGGAAAACAAACGAACCGCTTACCGGATGAGAATCGGCAGAAATGGCCCGCCAGCTGACAATGTAAACCCCCTCTGGGATCTCCTGGGGCAGATCCCCCTGCGGCGCGTTGCCGGTGCTCACCACGTTTTCCAAAGCTAGCGCCCGTCCGCTGCTACCCAAAACCTGGAGTTGCGTGATCCGCACCGGCTCATTGAAGACCAGCCGCACCTGGGCCGGAGCTTCCTGCAACACTGCCCCATCCTCCGGGAAGGTGGAGAGCAAGCTGGCATGGGCAAAAGCGGGCGGGATCCCGGCCACCCACAGCAAGAGGCAGAGGATCCCAGACCAAATCCAAGCAAAACCCCTTTTGGGATGAAACATGCTCCTAAGCAGACCGCTTAGCGGGTACCGTGACCATGCCCATGTCCATGCCCGTGGCCGTGCCCATGTCCACTGTCTCCACCTGTCAGCTTCAGCAGCGGAGCCGGCTCCGGCAAACTGTTGGGATCCTCGCCAGGCTGAGCCACCTGAATCCAGCGGTACATGCCCTGCTCGCACTCCTGAATCACTGGGATGGGGATGACCTCACCGGGGCGATTCGGCAGCTTGAGGCTGATGCTGAACTCATCCATGAACTCATCGGGCAGCGAGCCGCCGCTCCAGATCACCTCGGCAACCGTTTCGGTAATCATCTTCCCATGCGACTCATAGGGGGTCTCCAGCGGCTTTTTGACCGTCTCGATTTTCCACAGGGGATGCACCATCGGCTTCACAGAGACGAATCCCTCCGGGATCTGCACCCGCAGGCGCACGGTCGGGGATCCATCGCAGCCATGGGGCACCCGAAAGGTGAGCTTGGCAAAGCTGCCCGCCGGGGCCTCTTTGGGATGGACGGTAACATGGGCCCAGGCAGAGGAAAGGGGTAAAAAACTCATTCCCAGGGCCAGCAGAGATTGCTTGGCCAGGGTCAAGTAACTTTGCAGACTGAACATTTGCAGATGCTCCTTGCAAGCCTGTAGAGAAAGAGAAAAATGCAGTGTTTGTTGGTCAAAACCTAGGGGTGGTGATGGGATCCGTGGGATTCCGTTACGCTCATGCTGTGCTGTCCCCAACTGGAGAGGCCCATCGACACCAGGCCGGCACTGGCCAAGCCCATCGACACCAGCCCGAACGAGAGCGCTCCCATAGCCACCAGGCCGATAGAGAGGATGCCGTGAGTCACCACGCCGATGGCCACCACCCCATGGGCGGAAATGCCCACCGCCACCAAGCCATGGGCTCCCACGCCAACCGACAGGATTTTGCGGCGGGATCCCTTCCCTTCACATCCCTGCTCGTGAGGCAGCCGCTCCGCCGGGCTTTCCTGCAGCAAGGCTGGATCTTGAGTCTTCTCTTTGGCCACTAGCCTTTACTCCAGTTGTGCTCAGCGCGATCCAAGACATAGGCCGCCACTGCCTCGATCTCCTCCGGCTTGAGGATCTTGGCAAAAGCCGGCATGGCTCCTTTGCCGTTTCTCACCTGGGCCTGGATCAGCTCAGGGGTATCCACGTGGTACTCATGAAGAGCTGCCAGAGAAAGGTTTTTCGCTGCCACCAAAGTGTTGCGCCCGTTCAAGTGACAGCCCACGCATTTGGCCTGAAAGACCTTAGCTCCCAAGGCCAAATCCGGCTCGGCAGAAGCCGCTTGCGGGCTCAAAAAGAGGGCAGAGACTGCCAACAAAAGCCCTATAAAAAGGTTGATCATTCGCATTTTCATCTCAGAGATTGACCCAAAACTAGCCTTCGTGCTTTGCACCGCTAACGCGAACAAAGCTGGCTTATTGTCCCAAGCCCGTTGGGCCAGGTCAAAAGACAGCCTGTCGAGTTTCCCCCGGCTACCATAAGGTCAGGATCCCCCGAAGCCATGAGCGGTCTGCCCCCCGATTTCATTCAGTTGGTGCGCCAAAAGGCCGACCTCGTGGAAGTGGTGGCCGAAAAAGTGGTGCTGCGCAAGCAGGGAAAGAACTTCGTTGGGCTTTGCCCTTTCCACAACGACCACAAACCCAGTTTTCAGGTCAGCCCCAGCAAGCAGATCTACAAGTGCTTCTCCTGCGGGGCAGGGGGAGATGTGCTGCGCTTTGTCATGCAGACCGAGCATCTCTCCTTTGCTGAGGCCGTGCGCCACTTGGCGCGGCGATACCACATCCCTCTGCCCACCCGCAATCCCGAGGCGCAGCCCTTGGGATCCCTTGATGAGCGGGAGCTCTCCCACCGGGAAAAGCTGCTGGAGATTTTGGCCATGGCTGCCGATTTTTATCGGCATGCCCTCCGCTCCCAGCTAGGATCCGCCGCCCGCCAGTACCTGCACAGCCGCCACCTGAGCGAGGAAACCTTGCAAAAATTTCAAATTGGCTTTGCTCCCCCCGGCTGGCAATCTCTCTACGAATACTTGGTCAACCACAAGCGCCAACCGGTCAAACTTTTAGAAGAGGCTGGATTGCTGGTTCCCCGCCAGCAGGGATCCGGCCACTACGACCGCTTTCGCAACCGGATCATGCTGCCCATTTTCGATGTGCAGGGGCGGGTGATCGGGTTTGCCGGCAGAGCCTTGGGGGAGTCAGGACAGCCCAAGTACCTCAACTCTCCAGAAACAGAGCTCTTCAACAAAAGCCAGGTGGTCTATGGCCTCAACTTTGCCCGCGATGCCATTGCCAAAGCCGATCAAGTCTTGGTGGTGGAAGGCTATTTCGATGTCATCGCCCTGCATCAGGCGGGGGTTGCCTATGCCGTAGCCGCTATGGGCACCGCTTTGACACCCCACCAGGTGAAGACCCTGCTGCGCTACACCCAGTCGAAGCGGCTGATCCTCAATTTTGATGCGGATCGGGCCGGTTTGAACGCCGCCAACCGAGCCATTGAAGCCGTTGAAGAACAAGCGCGGCGCGGAGAAATTGAGCTGCGCATTCTCACCCTTCCTGAGGGCAAAGATGCCGACGAGTTTTTGCGGGAGTACAAGAGCTCGGCCCCGCCGACGCGAGCGGTTTCTGAACTGCAAACCCTGATCGAGCAAGCTCCCCTGTGGCTGGATTGGCGAATTGAACAGGTGTTGGCCGGTCGGGATCTGAGCCGGGCCACCGATTTTCAGCAGGCCCGTCAAGCCCTTGTGCGACTGCTGGCCGGTTTGGGTGGACAATGGCGCTCTTTGTATTTGCACAAAGTGGCAGAATTGCTCAGCCGCGGCAACGGTCGCCTCAGTCGAGACTTGGAAGAAGACCTGCGCCGAGCGGTGCGGCAGTACCGCTGGGCCAAACCCCGGCAACCTTCCCTCAATAAGGGATCCAAACTCTTGCAATCTGAGTCCCATCTTTTGCAGATCTTTCTGCATTTTGGCGAGTATCGCCACGAAATTCGGCAAACTTTGCTGGAGCGAGAGCTGCAATTTAGTTTTCGCCCCCACCGGGAGCTGTGGCAGCGGATCTTGGAACTGATCTCGGCACAGCCGGAGCTGGAAGACCGGGGAGAGACTTTGCTGACGGCTTTGCGCACCCTCTGTGCCCAAGATGAGCAGCTCAACGAGCGCCTCAGCCATCTGCTCTGGTTGGACGAAAATACCCGCGTAGCCCTGATGCGTCCGCAGATGGTGGTGCGGGCCGCCATTGCCAACATGGAGCTGGAAATTCGCCAGAAGCGCTACCGCTACTGGACCCAACTGTGGGATCAAGCCTTTTCCGAAGGCAACACTGCCCTGGCCGCCCAGTACCAGGCCAGCATCCAGCAGGAATACCAAGCGATTCAGGCGCTGCAGCGGCAGGTGCAACTGAGCCTGGAAGACATGTCGGAAACCCCACTGGCCGAAGATTTATAGTCATTTCGATTCAAACTAGGACACTAAACCCATAACCCCATACGCGGCCAGAAGGCTTCTCTCTATAGCCCGAGTGTCTCACCCTAAACTGAACAGACTGTAGTGGCTGATGGACGGCCTGTTGGTGCTCAAAAGGGCTTCGCTCCCCTAGCGCGAGATCAGCTCCGCTTGCAACCGCTCCCGGGCCACCTGCAAAGCCTTTGGCAATTGTTCCGGCTGTTTGCCCCCAGCTTGGGCCAAGTTGGGCCGTCCGCCGCCGCCCCCTCCGGTGAGTTTGGCAATCTCGCCAATGAAGGATCCCGCCTTCAGGCCAAGTTGCTGCACAGCAGGGCTAAAGGCAGCCACCAGGCTGACCTTGCCGGCTTCCGGCACCGATCCCAGCACCACTGCCCCTTCCCCCAGCTTGTGGAGCAGATGCTCGGCAGCGGTTTTGAGGGCCTCAGGGGTGGTGGATCCCAGTTCGGCCACCAGCACCTTGAGATCTCCGACGGCAACCGCTTGGGCCAGCAAACGTTCGGCCTGCACCAAGGCCAACTGGCTGCGCACCTCCTCCAGCTCCTTCTGAGCAGCTTTCAGCTCCGCCTGTAGGGCAGCAACCCGCTCCGGCAGTTCCTGGGGCTTGGCTTTGAATTGGGCGCTCAGCTCCCGCACCACCCTGTCCCGCTCGTTCAGGTATTCCAGTACAGCCGGCCCGGCCACGGCCTCGATGCGACGGATCCCAGCAGCCACTCCAGTCTCGGCGATGATCTTGAACAGGCCAATCTCAGCGGTGTTGTTGACGTGGGTGCCACCGCACAGCTCCATCGACACCCCCGGAAAGTCGATTACCCGCACCTCGGCGCCGTATTTTTCCCCGAACATGGCCACAGCACCTCTGGCTTTGGCCTCGGCCAAGGGCATGATCGCCACCTGAGCAGCATGGGCCTCGGCGATCCAGGTGTTCACCAAGTTCTCGATCTGTTCCAGCTCCTCAGGGGTGACTGGCCGGGATAGGGTGAAATCAAAGCGCAGCCGGTCAAAGGCCACCAGGGATCCCGCCTGACCAATCGAGGGATCGACAATTCTTTTCAGGGCTGCCTGCAGCAGGTGGGTGGCGGTGTGGTGGGCTTGGGCGCGCCGCCGACAGGCCAGGTCGATTTGGGCTTGGACGGGATCCCCCACCCGCAGGATCCCGCGTTCCACACGGCCAAAGTGAACGAACAGATCCCCTTGCTTTTGCACATCTTCAATCCGCACCAGCAGGCCGTCCCCAGAAAGGTAGCCCCGGTCACCAATTTGTCCACCGGCTTCGGCGTAGAAGGGCGTGCGATCCAAAACGACCTGCACTGCCTGCCCTGCCTCCACTTGGGGCACCGATTTTCCCCCGACCAGCAGGGCCTCGACCACGCCGCGGGCAGAAGATTGGCTGTACCCCAAAAACTCCGTTTGGCTGAGGAAATCCGCCAGCTCGTCCAGGGATCCCTGGGCTGTGAGGTCGATGGTTTGGTGGGCGGCGCGGGCCCGCTGCCGCTGTTTCTCCATCTCTTGCTCAAAGCCCTCCAGATCCACGCTGAAGCCGTGTTCCTGGGCAATTTCTTGGGTTAGCTCCAGCGGAAAACCGTAGGTATCGAAGAGCTTGAAGGCGTCGGCGCCGGAGATCTGCTTTGGCGAGCTGCTGTCACGGCGGGAAGATTCGACGGCAGTAAACAAATCCAGCAGTAGCCGTTCCCCCCGCTCCAGGGTTTTGAGAAATTGCTCCTCCTCCCGTTGCAGCTCGGTCTTGATCAGGGTTTCTCGCTCCCGCACCTGAGGATAGGCAGCCTCGGCCAACTGAATCGCGGTCTCGATCACCGGGATGGTGAAAGGCTCGCCGATCCCCAGCAACCGACCGTGGCGCACCATCCGCCGGATCAGCCGCCGCAGCACATAGCCCCGATCCACATTGGAAGGGAGCACCCCATCGGCAATCAAGTGCATCACTGCCCGCGCGTGATCCCCGATCACCTTCAGAGAGATCTGCTGCTCCGGGTTGGCCTTGGAGTAGTTCAGCCCGGCGATCCCAGCCGCCGTCTGAATGATGGGAAAGATCAAGTCTGTCTCGTAGTTGTTGGGCACCCCCTGCAACACTTGGGCCAACCGCTCCAACCCCAGGCCGGTGTCGATGTTTTGCTTGGCCAGCGGCATCAGGTGACCTTCGCTATCCCGGTTCAGCTCCATGAACACCAGGTTGTAGATCTCCAGAAAGCGGGAGTCATCCTCCAAATCGATCCGCTCATCCCCCAGCTCCGGCTTGAAGTCGTAGTAAATCTCAGAACAAGGGCCACAGGGGCCGGTGGGGCCGGCAGCCCAGAAATTATCCGCCTCTCCCATGCGCTGGATGCGGTGGGCCGGGATCCCTATCTCATCTCGCCAGAGGGCAAAAGCCTCCTCATCTTCGCGAAAGACGCTCACCACCAGCCGTTCCGGGGGCAGGCCGAAAACCTCCGTCACCAGCTCCCAGGCCCAGGCGATGGCCTCCTTTTTGAAGTAGTCGCCAAAGCTGAAGTTGCCCAGCATCTCGAAGAAGGTGTGGTGGCGCGCCGTTCGGCCCACATTCTCGATGTCGTTGGTGCGCACACATTTCTGGGCCGTTGTAACCCGTGGGTACTCCGGATCCCGTTGCCCCAGGAAAATGGGCTTAAAGGGCAACATGCCGGCAATGGTCAGCAGCACCGTCGGATCTTCCGGCACCAAGGAGGCGCTGGGCAACACCTGGTGGCCCCGCTGAGCGTAGAAGTCCAGAAAAGTTTGCCGAATGGCAGCACCGGAAAGCGCTGGAAACATGACAGGCGAAGATGGCTGTATTCATCAATTCTAAGTTTTCCCTCTGCAGGGCAGTCCAGCCCTTGTTGTTCTCCTCTGTTCCACCAAACCCCATCCGCCGAAAACCTAAGCGATTTGTCCGATTAACCTCAGGGCGGGCAGACGCTAAGATCAGCCTATCTGAGGCAGTTGTGCAAGATTTGTTTCTTCTTGGTCTAACCTGTATGTATCTCTCACAACTTGCCTGCCGACTTCTTGGCTCCGTCTCGGTTGTCCGGATCGCCAGCCGGTAACCCCAAACTGGTATGCCCAACTGCTACTGCCTTAACCCTGCCTGTTTGCACCCGGAAAACCCGGCGGACGCTTCTACCTGTGCCTCTTGTGGCCATCCCTTGCTGCTGCGCAATCGCTACCGGGCCTTCAAGCGCATCGGCCAGGGGGGATTTGGCTCTACCTTTTTGGCGCGGGATGAGGACATGCCCTCCAAACCTTGGCGGGTGATCAAGCAGTTGCGCCCGGTCGAGGGATCCCCGCAACTGGCCAAGCTGGCGGAGGAGCTCTTCAATCGCGAGGCCCAAGTGTTGGAGCGCCTGGGCGAACATTCGCAGATCCCCAAGCTCTACGCCCACTTTCAGGAAGGCGGCAAGTTCTACTTGGTGCAGGAATTTATCCAGGGCACCACCCTCTCCCAAGAAATGCGTCGCAATGGGCCCTTTTCCGAAGAACAAACCCGGCAGGTGATGCAGGAGGTGCTGCTGATCCTCAGCTATGTCCACAGCCAAAACACGGTTCACCGAGACATTAAACCTGCCAACCTCATTCGCCGCAAAGAGGATCAGCGGCTGGTGCTGATCGACTTTGGGGCCGTAAAGGAACTGGGGCCAGCCCAGGAGCAGGCGGCAGAAGTGACAGCAATCCGCTCCCTTGGCTTTTCTCCCCCGGAGCAAGTAGCCGGCCAGGCGGTCGGTCCCTCTAGCGATCTCTATGCCTTGGCTGCCACCTGCATCAACTTGATGACGTTGGAATCTCCGGCCAAGTTTTATAACCATGAAACGGGACAGTGGGATTGGTCGGATTGCCTGCAGCTCAGCCCGGAATTCGACGCCATTCTGCACCGCATGTTGCAGCCGGCCATCAATCAGCGCTTTGCCACCGCCACCGAGGTCTTGCGGGCGCTGCAAGGGATCCCGGTGGAAGAGGCAGGCGGCCCGATCTCTCAGCCGATTGTGTTGCCCAGCTCTCCCCTGTCTGCCAATCCCAGCACATCGGTGATCTCCGGCTACTGGGCCAAGCGCCGCTCAGGCGGTTTCTCGCCCACACCCCTACCTCCGTCCACCGCAGGGGGAATGACAGCCAGCAGCCCGCTATCCATCCCCTCTGAGTGGGGGAGCACCACCGGTTTTACCCAACTGGGCCGAGCCAGCAGCATCACAGGCAGCGGACGGATCAAGCCGGCTACCCCACCGCGGATCCCTTCCATGGCGGGGGCCGATCTACGGGGCAAGTCCTTTGCCAACCAAAACTTGGCCGGCTATGATTTGCGCCAGGCCGATCTGCGGGGGGCCGATTTCTCAGGGGCCAACTTGCAGGGGGCGGATCTGCGCGGCATCCTCTTCAACACCCCTCAACCCTACTGGCTGCGGGTTTTGATCCAACTGTCTGGATCGGCCAAGACGTTGGGAGGGATCCTGACAGGCTTGGGGGGGCTGCTGGGCTCAGGGATCCTGGCCTTTTTGCTTGTCCGCCTGACCACGGGCAATTTGGTTTATGCGTTAGGAGCGGCTGGGATCGCCTTGGTGGTGGCCAGCTCGGTGATCTGGTCGATGGGCGGTGGGGTTCGTTTGGCTCGATACCCAGAAGAAAAGAGCAAGCGCTTTACCAACTTTTGCAAAGCAGATCTGCGGGGGGCGCGGATGGACGAGAAGCTACGGAAGTTTGCCCGTCGGCAGGGAGCCATTTTGAGCTGACGCAGGGCGGACTGCGGATCTGGCGGATCTGGAATTTTGCGTTGCGATCTTTAAACTTTATAGATCTTTAATAGTTTTAATAGTTTTATAGTTGTTTCAGGTTAGGATGAGACGTCTGGGCTACTGATCGCGCCGGCGGGACGGAGTCCTTAGAAAAGCCTTCTGGCCCTCCGCATTCAACGCTTTGTCCTAGTTTGAATCGAAATGACCACAAAACCATAAAAGAGAAAAGTTCAAGAGCTCAAGCCATTGAAGGGGGTGGAGAGGCCCATCTGCGAAGCGATTGATTGACCTGTTCCATCAAAGCTCGGCAGGCCACGGTCTTGCCCTGTTGCCGATCCCCAGCTTGGTCGTAAAAGACAATACCATCGGCCCGGGAAAGGCCCAACGCCAAGAACAACAGCTCCAAAACCCCAAAAGAAGCGGTCTCCAGCTCCGGCGCTCGATCCTTAAGCTCTGCCAGCGTGGTGTGGGCATCTTCCAGGTGGCCGAAGGCCGGGATCCACAGATGGGTCGTCGGCTGGGATCCCTCTGAGGATGAGTCGCCAGCAGCAGGCTCCTCGACCACCCGCACCGTCAGCCAGCCGCCATCGGGGTAGCGCAAGGTGGTGTATTGCAGGTGATCCAGGTGTTGGGCCACCTGGGTGAGCACATCCGCCACCTGTTGCATTGCCGCCGTCGGGATCCCGTTTTGGGGAGCAGTATCCACAAGGGTTGCGGCCTGTGCTGCCAAACTAACCACCATGATTGACAACAATCCTCATCCACATCCAGAATAGATATTCGCAGCGATTGGGGCTGTAGTTCAATTGGTTAGAGCACCGCCCTGTCACGGCGGAAGTTGCGGGTTCGAGCCCCGTCAGCCCCGTACTCCTAAAACACTCTAGCTTAGTCGCTCCCCTGCAGCCCTCACATTTCCAGACTGATCTGATTTCTTGATTTCTGACGGTGACTGCTGCACAATGCGGCCGGCTCAGGGTTCAAGTTTCGGCGGTGGGGTATGGAAAGCCCGCCCTAAAATGGGGCTTAGTCCAGGGGAAAAACCATGCAGTATCGCAGATTTGGGCGTACCGAGCTGTCTATGCCCGTGCTGAGCTGTGGTGGCATGCGCTATCAACACAGTTGGCAAGATACTCCTTGGTCAGGGATCCCAGCGGCAAGCCAGCAGAACCTGGAGGCGACGATTCGCCGGGCCTTGGAGGTGGGCATCAACCACATCGAAACTGCCCGCGGCTATGGCACTTCTGAAATGCAGTTGGGCCGCATTTTGCCGCTCTTTCCCCGGCAAGATCTGATTGTGCAGACGAAAATTGGCCCCAGCGCCGACCCGCAGCAGTTCCTGGCCAAGTTCGAGCAATCGATGAGCTACTTGAACCTCGATTATGTGGATCTGCTGGCCATCCACGGGTTGAATACCTGGGAAGACTTGGAGCACAGCCTGCGTCCAGGGGGGTGTCTGGAGGTGTGTCAGCGCCTAGTACGGCAGGGACGGGTGCGTTTCGTTGGCTTCTCCACCCATGGGCCAACGGAGTTGATTGTGGAAGCCATACAGTCAGGGGGCTTCGATTACGTCAACCTGCACTGGTATTTTGTCAACCAGACCAACTGGCCTGCCATTGAGGCCGCCGCTCAGCAGGATATGGGGGTATTCATCATCAGTCCCTCGGATAAGGGGGGCAAGCTTTACGATCCGCCCGCCAAGCTGGTGCAGTTGTGCCAACCCCTCAGCCCGATGGTCTTCAACGACCTGTTCTGTCTGTCCCATCCCCAGGTTCACACCCTCAGCATTGGGGCGGCCCGACCCAGCGATTTTGATGAGCACCTGCGGGCGGTGGAGCTGTTGGATCGGGCTGATGAGCTGTTGCCGCCGATCCTGGCCCGCCTAGAGCAAGCTTTGATCGAGCAGGTGGGGGAACACTACGCCAAAACTTGGCACCAGGGCCTGCCTCGCTACGACCAAACCCCCGGACAAGTGAATATCCCGTTCATTCTGCTGCTGCGCAATTTGGTCTTGGCCTATGACTTGGTGGACTATGCCAAGAGCCGTTACAACCTGTTGGGCAATGCCGGCAGTTGGCTCCCCGGCCAGCGGGCAGACAAAGTGGATGCCGAAGCCCTGCGACCTTATCTTATCCACAGCCCCCACCGCGACCGGATCCCGGCTTTGTTGCAAGAAGCCCATCGCCTGCTCTCTGGAGCTGAGGTGAAGCGCCTATCTCAGAGCTAGCTTGCTCAGGGATCCCCCCGTTTGACGGTCGAGATCCGGTGGAGAAGATGATATGGCAAGGTTTACTCTTTAACCGCAGGAAAAAAAGAGTTGTCAGTTCCCGCCAGCGGCTCCTTATCTCATTTGGGTAGCTCGTGTTAGAGTCTGAGCATGCGTTGAGACGGCTGCAGCAGCGACAAGAGATCGCAAGCCAGTGGATCGAGAGAGTTCTGAGCTGCCCTGACTACGTACAAGTGGATCCCAAAGATCCTCAGCTCAAGCAAGCCTATGGTCGAATTCCGGAGTACGGCAATCGCCTCCTGAAGATTGTTTACGATGAATCAACGGATCCTTGGACAGTGGTGACTATCTTTTTTGATCGAACAATGGGGAAAAAGCTGCCATGAGACCTTTCATCGAGTTTGATCCTGATGTGGATGCTGGATATATTCGTTTGACAACAGCTCAAGTCCAAAGCTCAGAGGAGATTGCCCCTGGGGTTGTTTTGGATTTCGACAAGGAAAATCAACTGGTTGGAGTTGAGGTTCTCTCTGTTCATCGACAAATGGATAGCGACATTAAAATGCTTCCGCAAGAGATTCAAGACTACATCGTTTTATTGAGAAACTCCGTGTTGCAAGAACAGTTACTGAGTTAGATGAGAGTCTGGCAACACTAGCCCCACCGCATCTGTAGACGCAAGAGGAGTACCATTGCGATGGCCAGCCTTTTACTGTGGCCTGTTTGGCATGGTTGTAGGTGATTGAGATAACAGTCGCCGACCTTTCGGATTGCCAACGGATGTGCCGTCACTTTTATCGGATAGGCCGCACTCTCTTGGATCTGGACGCTGCCAAAACCGTTCGGGATCAACCCACCTGGTTTGAGGCTCCATCTTAAGGTCAGGGGCAGGAACCTGTTTGCCAGCAGCCTCAATCCCCTTGGACAGAGTGCTCTCAGCCACCCAACCCCATCGCTTCAATTTGATGAATGTAGTCGGGGGGAAGCCCATGCTCTCGTGCCCCCTTCAAGATTCCTTGAAGATATCCCTCGCTTGGGATCAATGAATCATCAATGAATGAATCTCCCGCCACGTAAGTCATTGCTTCGATCACTTCACCCTCATCGCTTCGAACCTGAACCTGCTGGCGACGGTAATGACCTCCCGGAATTCCTTTATACCGATCCATCCTCTCCAGCCTGTCCGAGCTGCACAGATAGGCAACTCCCCACACAACCCCAGAGGGATCCCGGACAATGTTGGCCTTGCCAGTTCCATCGTTGCCGCGCTTGTTGAACGTCAGGCGGTATCCCTGCAAACGAGCACGCCTAGCTTCCTTGAAATCAACAGCACGGTGTCCCATCTGCTGGGCATCTAGGTTAGTATGCAAAATACCACTGCTCACTCATCTCTAGTTCCCTTGGTGTCGGGTGAACCCGCCTACCCAGAATTACACTGAGATATTGAGCACATTAGCATCACGGGATCCCGCCCCTCCATGAGCTACTTGGTTATCGACACCGAGGGCAACCCCAACCTCAAAGAAATCGCCCTTATCGACAGCAGCGGCCAGCTCATCTACCACGCCTACACCCAAGAATACTCGCCCCACCACCCCCAGCCCAAGCCCCTGACCCAGATCGTTGCGGATCTACAGCGCTTGACACAAGGTAAAACCCTTGTTTTCCACCATGCAGATCACGACCTAAAAATCCTTAAACAAGCCTTTGACCAAGTTAACCAAGATTGGCTTCCTAACCCCATCTTCTGTACTTGGTCAGCCGCCAAGCAATGTTTTCCCAACCTTGCCGGTTACAGCCTAGAGTATCTCAGCAAACATCTTGGGATCCAACTGGAGAGCGGTTACTTCAACTCCAAACTGGCCCACGACGCCAGCTACGATGCCCTCTTTACCTACCACCTCTATCGCCACCTCACCCACGCTCAGCTCAAAGCCCAGAATGTTCCCAATCCTTTCGCCAACAGCAGAGTTGACAATCCCTTTCAGCATTATCCCGACGAGACCACCATCTATCAGCCTCAGTACCAGCAGCTCACTGCCACCCTACAGGACATCCAACGGGATCCCAACCACCAGAGCCGAGGGGTTGTCTTACTGGGAGAACCTGGATCCGGCAAGACCCACCTGATCATGCGGGTGGCCCAAAACCTCCTGCGCCACAACCGTCTCCTGTTTATCCCTCAGCCCACCCATCCCGACAACATCTACCACCACATCTACAGCCACACCCTGGAATCCCTGCGCGAACGGGTAGATGCCCATCACCACACCCAGCTCGACTACTTGATTGCCAAGAGCTTTGTGGAAATCTTGAAAACCTTCCCCCAAACCTCAAAAACTGAAGAGCTTCTCTCCCTTCTCACGGCGGATCCCCTCAACCTCTTTCATCGCCTGGGAGCAGAAGGCAGCGAGCGTCGTCGTCAGCAATGGCAAGCCATTGAAAAACTGGTTCTGCGCTGGTGGGCAGAGCAAAACTTCCTTACCGGTTCCACCGAAAACATTCTCAAGGGCATCATCAAATACTGCAGCTACAGGGATCCCAACCGCCGTCACCAGATCATCCGCTGGCTCAGCGGTACCGACCTGGATCCTGAAGAAACCAACTTGATTGGGTTGCCCCCTTGGAGTGCAGATCTCGACCGCAACACCTTTGCTCTAGAAGGGATGAAAGTCATCGGTAGGCTCTCGCTGCTTGACCGACCTCTCATTATTGTCTTTGACCAATTGGAAGCTTTGGGCCGAGAGGAAAATCGAGATATCCTTCTCAACTTTGGCGATGCTCTAAAAGAGCTTTTTACCCGTATTCCCAACAGTCTGTTTGTCCTTAATTTGTTTCCTGATCGTTGGCAACATTTCCAAACCCAATTTGACCGGGCTACCGTCGATCGCCTCTCCCAAACCGTCCTCTCCCTAGATCTCCCCTCTCTTCCCCAGCTTCAAGCCCTTCTCCAGAGCCGCCTGCCTTCAGGGATCCACCTCCAAGCTCTCTTTACCGCCGATGACCTCAGCGATATCCTCAGCCAACCCTCCATCCGGGCCATTCTCAACCGGGCCTCAGCCTACTATCGCCACTACATCAACGGGATCCCTCTCCCTCCCCAGGTGCAAGTTGTACCCACTGCCAGCAATCTAGCCGCCCGTGTCCAGCGGCTCGAAACTGAGCTGCAAACCCTCAAACAACTGCTCATCCCCCTTCTGCCTGCCCACGGCCCCTCCATCGTTCTATCTCCACCCCTTCGGGATCCCAGCCCATCTGCCGATCTTGTTGAGACGCTGGATCCCTATCTCCGCACCACTGAGGCTCAGCTCCGCGCCGCCTATCCCCAAGAGGCGATTATGGACAGCACAGCTGATATCGGCAAATTGCGCACCATCGTCAATGCCCTGCAAGGGATCCATCCTGTCCCCATGAGTGCCCTGAGACTGGGCAAACGCAAGCTTCCAGATCACCTCTATTTCCCCAGCCAAAAGCGGGTGATTGCCTTTATCCAAGTGGCTGCTGGCAGCATGTGTGGACAGCTCAAGAACTTCAACCAATTGGTGATTGCTCACCCTGAGCTTCAGTTTCTTTTGCTACGGGATGCCCGCCTTAAGCCTCCTTCCAAAACGGCTACCGCCACCCAAGCGGCCTTGGCCGCCCTCAACAACAGCCCCAATGGCAAGTATGCTCTGCTCACCCAAGACGACCGCATCCATCTGGAGCTTATGCACAGGATGATCACCGACATCCAAAACCGCGACCTGGAAATCGACCTGACCCAAGCCGTTCGGTATTATCTTGACCACAGGGATCCCCCCCTTATTGCCTGGATCCTGGGCCGTGATTAAGCGCTCCAGATCCGTCGAAACCCCGTGTTGTTCAAGGTCGGCTCCGCATCGGGATCCAGCACCGTAAAACCGGGATCCCATATTGTCCGGCCAAGCTTGTGACCTGATTCTTAAGGCTGCCGATCAACGGAGCCAATGGCAAGGGATTGACAGCGGAGCCAAAGTACCTCAAAGTTTCCGGCATAGTGGGCTTTGTCCGGCTCAAGCCCTCCCCTGATTACTCAGTATCGGAGCGGCGGGATTTGAACCCACGACCCCCACTACCCCAAAGTGGTGCGCTACCAAGCTGCGCTACGCCCCGACGCACTTACAGGTAGAAGCCTATGAAGCGCTTAGCCAGTTTAGCATTGGATCGCCGCCAGAGTTAACCCCAAGCTGCGGGATCCCGTGGAAAACATGCTAGCTTAGTTAAGCCGTTAAGAAATCGCACGCCTGAACCACCGGGTGTCCTTACAGCCCTTTCGCGGTTTGCTGCAACAGCTCCTGAGTTCCTTGCCAATGGGGGTAGAGCGCTCTATGCAGGTAACCGGCGGGAAGGCCGTAACTGGGATCCGTTCGGGCGGAGGCTAACCCGTAGGAGAGGAAAAACTCATGAGCGTAGTCAGTTTGCCTCAACTGTTGGAGGCAGGGGTTCACTTCGGCCACAAGGCCAGCCGCTGGAACCCGAAAATGCGGCCCTACATCTTTACCGAGCGGAACGGCATCCACATTATCGATTTGGTGCAGACGGCCCGCTATCTGAACGAAGCCTACGAGTATGTGCGGGATGCTGCTGACAGGGGTTGGCGCTTCCTGTTTGTGGGCACCAAACGGCAAGCTGCCGGGATCATCGCTCAAGAGGCTCGTCGCTGTGGCAGCTACTATGTCAACCAGCGCTGGTTGGGGGGTATGCTCACCAACTGGGCCACCATCAAAACCCGCATCGACCGCCTCAAAGAAATTGAGGAGATGGAGAGCAGTGGTCTTCTGGATCGCCTGCCCAAACAAGAGGCCAGCCGTCTGCGGCGAGAGTTGGCCAGGCTGGAAAAGTACTTGGGCGGCATTAAAACCATGCGCAAGCTCCCCGATGCGGTGATCATCGTCGATCAGCGGCGGGAGGCCAACGCCGTTCAGGAATGTATCAGGCTGAACATCCCGATCATCTCACTGCTGGACACCAACTGCGACCCCGATCTCAGCGATATCTTCATTCCCTCTAACGACGATGCCATTCGAGCGATTAAGCTGATTGTAGGCAAGTTGGCGGATGCCATCTACGAAGGGCGGCATGGGCAGCTCGACACCGTTGAAGAGGATGAGTACGACTACGAAGGGGCCATGGATCTGGACGACGACATGCTGGAGGATATGGAGGACGAAGAAGAAGGAGAAGCCGAGGAAGGCTAGACCGAGGGCAGGGATCCCGTGCAATCCGGGTACTTCCCTGCCTGTTCCCTATCCAGAGGCGTGTATTCTTGAAATCTAGGTTTACAATTCTACCGAAGCCCGCTCATTCTCACTCATATCCCGCCACATTCTTCCCGTTCTTTCATTCGAGGAGCCCTCATGAGCATTGATGCCAAACTGGTCAAAGAGCTGCGCGAAAAGACGGGCGCAGGCATGATGGACTGCAAAAAAGCCCTGGAAGATTCCGGTGGCGATATGGAGAAAGCCATCACCTGGCTGCGACAGAAAGGGTTGGCAGGGGCAGCCAAAAAGGCCAGTCGCGTCGCGGCAGAGGGGGCAGTTGACAGCTACATCCACTTCGGCAATCGAATTGGGGTGTTGGTGGAAGTGAACTGCGAGACGGACTTCGTGGCCCGCAGCGAAGATTTTAAGAAACTGGTGCAAGACATCGCCAAGCAGATTGCCGCCTGCCAAAACGTAGAATACGTCAGCGTTGACCAGATCCCTGCTGAAGTGGTGGAGCGGGAAAAAGCCATTGAAATGGGCAAAGAAGATCTGGCCAATAAGCCAGAGAACATACGCGAGAAGATCGTGCAAGGTCGCATCGAAAAGCGCCTGAAAGAGTTATCCCTGTTGGATCAACCCTTCATTAAAGATTCCTCGATCACGGTGGAGGAATTGGTCAAGCAGCACATTGCCAAACTGGGGGAAAACATTCGGGTGCGGCGGTTTGTGCGCTTTGTCCTGGGAGAGGGGATCGAGAAAGAAGAAGTGGATTTTGCTGCTGAGGTTGCCGCTCAAGCCGGTCTCAAGCCGGCAGAGGCCCCCAAAGTGGAAGAGACTCCACCCGCTCCTCCTGAAGAACCTGCCCCAGAACCGGCCCCTGCTGCCGAGAGCAAGCCGGCCAAAAAAGGCTCCGCCAAGAAAAAGAAATAGCCGGTCAAGGCTGAGCTGTAGGGCCATGTCGGCGGTGCAGAGGCGTTGAAACTGCGTTATGGAGAGTGTGGGCACCTCTATGTCGGCAGTTCTATAACCACTACGCTTGGGTATCCCTTGGGGGAAAGGCTAGGTTATGCATGCAAATGTTCTGATCCTCCCGCCTTGGCAGGGTTAACTCCAGCACGCTAAGGTAGCAGACGGCCTTTTTGGATCCCGGGCATGAGTTTTATCTTGCGCAATGCGTTAATTCCCACCGCCACCGGCTACGAAACCGCAGATGTGCGAATCGAGGGGGAACGGATTGCTGCCATAGGCAGAGGGTTACCCGCAACGGGCGCAGACAGCCTGGAACTGGATGCCAGTAACCAACTCTTGCTGCCGGGCTTTGTCAATGCCCACACCCATTCTTCCGAAATGTGGCAACGAGGGATCATCCCACCCTACCCCCTGGAGCTGTGGCTGGCGCAACTGCACGAGTACTCGCCGCCAGAGCCGGAAAAGGTCTACCTCAGCGCCCTGGCTACGGCGGTGGAGACCCTGCTGACGGGCGGCACAACAGTGGTGGATCATCTGGTGCTGATCCCTGGCCAGGAACTGGCCACCATTGAGGCAGCAGTGCGGGCCTACCGGGAGGCCGGGATCCGCGCTTTCATTGGCCCGCTGCTTCAGGATCAGGCTCTCCCCACTTGCCTGCCGGGCGGGGAAGGAGAGCCAACAGCTTATCCCCTCTCCACCCTGGAGGTGTTGGCCATCCTGGAAGAGGCAGTTCAGAAATACCACCGCCCCGAGGAAGGCATCAGCCTGATGGTGGCCCCTACAGGGATCCAACTGTGCTCAGACGAGCTGTTCAAGGGCTGTGCGGAGTTAAGCCAGAAGTATGACCTACCCCGCCACGCTCACCTGCTGGAAACCCGTGCCCAGCAGATGCTGGCCCAGGAAAAGTACGGCTGCAGCGCAGTCGAGCATCTGGAGCGCCTGGGCTACCTAGACCAGAGAACTTCCCTGGCTCACTGCGTCTGGCTCAGCGATGCCGATATTGAAATCCTGGCCCGTACCGGCTCTACGGTTGTTCACAACCCCTTGAGCAACCTGCGCCTAGGCAGCGGCATTGCCCCCATCTTGAAATACCGCCGGGCAGGGGTGAACGTGGCCTTTGGCTGCGATGGATCCGCCAGCAACGATTCGCAGGATTTGCTAGAGGCCATCAAAATCGGCACCATCCTGCACAACATCACGGATCCCGACTACCGCCACTGGATTTCTCCCCGCGAGAGCATCGAGATGGCAGCCCGAGGTGGGGCAATCGGCTTGGGCCTGGGGGATCAGATGGGATCCCTGGAAGTGGGCAAGCAAGCGGATCTGGTGCTGTACGATCTCACCCAACTGTCGCTGTTGCCCCGTACCGATCCCATTGGGCTGCTGGTGTTGGGTCGGCCCACCCAGGCAGTGCATAGCGTTTGGGTGCGAGGAAAACAGGTGGTGTCCGGCGGAGCCGTGACGACGGTGGATGTGGCCAAGCTGCGGCAGGATCTGTTTGCCCACAGCACCTGGGATCCCTTCCGCCGATCCCAGCAGGCAGAGCATCTGGAAGCTCGTTATCGTCGGGTGATGGGCTTGCCAAAGTAGCGTTGGATGTCCCTGTGTGGCCAGAAGAAGCAGACCGGGCCAGCATCACAGAGCAGGTGAAACGACAGGCGCTGGCGCTGGGCTTTGACAAAGTTGGCATTGCCAGCACAGAGGATCCCCCCGACTTGCGGGGCCTGCAAGCTTGGCTGGCTGCGGGCATGGCCGCCGACATGGCCTGGATGGCGGATCCTAGGCGAATGGATCCAAAGCAGGTGCTGCCGGGGGTGCAGTCGTTGATCTGTGTGGCTTTGAATTACTACACCCCCATCCGCCACAGCCAGGATCCCGGCAAGGGCAAGATCTCCCGCTACGCCTGGGGGCGAGATTATCACCGCGTGTTGGGGCGGCGGCTGAAGCAGCTCCACCTCTGGATGCAAGCGCAATTTCCGAACTACCGCGGTCGATGCTATGTCGATACCGGCCCGGTGGCGGAAAAGCCCTGGGCCATGCAGGCGGGCTTGGGTTGGATCGGCAAAAACAGCCTGTTGCTCACCCGCGAGTACGGCTCCTGGGTGTTTCTGGGAGTGATCCTGACCACCCTGCCGTTGCTCCCTGACCAGCCCCACACCGCTCACTGCGGCACCTGTACCCGCTGCCTAGAGGCTTGCCCCACGCAGGCCATCGTCAGCCCAGGGGTGGTGGATTCCCGCCGCTGCGTTGCCTACCACACTCTAGAAAGCCACGCCGAGCGGATCCCTGCCAAGATTGCCCAGAACCTGCACAACTGGGTGGCCGGCTGTGACATCTGCCAGGAGGTCTGCCCTTGGAACCAACGCTTTGCCCAACCCAGCCGGATCCCGGATTTTCAGCCCTACTCTTGGAATGTTGCCCCTGATCTCCAGGAGCTGGCCCGGATCGATGATCGGGAATTCGACCACAAGTTTCCGGCCTCTGCCCTGCGCCGGCTCAAGGCCCACCGCCTGCGCCGCAACGCCCAAGCAGCCCTGGAAGGCAATTCCAGCTCTGCAGCTGGCAGCAACGATTTGGAAGCCCCCTCTACTTAACTTGGATACGCTTTCCTAGCAGGATCTTGCGGCCTCGAGGCCGGCGCCAGAAAATGGTGGGGCTATTGTCTCTGGGCCAGGGACGCAAGCTAACATACATGCCCTACCCTCTTTCTGAGGCCACAGTGCTGGGCCGCCATGGTCTTGCTCTCGTGGGAGCGGTTTTGCGCAAAGGACGTGTGGACTTGGTGCAGGAGTTTACCCACCGCTTTGTTTGAGCTGGATCGACTCAAACACAGTAGCCCCACCTAAAACACGGTCATTTCAAGCTAGATTAGGACACTCCGTAAACTACCCGGCTCCGACCGCTAAGCGGTACGGAGCGGGCTTTCAGTAGCCCTGAGCCTGTTCTGCTCTACCAGAGAACAAAACAAGCCCGGACCTCTAGGCTGGTTTACGACAGCCCCCAAGAGCGCAATCACATTCGCACCATTCAAATCCGCATCCCCTTCCCATCCACAGTGCCCACACTTGAACGACTTGCCACTGCGGTAGGATTGCGCAGGGTCGGGATGGATGTGCAAACACCGGTGGCAGGTCTGCGACGTGTAAGCAGGCGGAACAAGAATCAGAGAAACCCCTGCAACCCTCGCCTTGTACTCCAGAAACTGACGTAGTTGGTAGAACGCCCAACTGTTGGTCCTACGCCGCTCGGCTTTGCTGCGGGGTTGTTGATTGACCCTTTCCCGGATCCCTGTCAGGTCTTCCAGAGCAATAGCGCTGTTGGTAGCTTTTGCCCTAGAGACAATAGCTTTGGAGATGCGATGATTGACCCACGTTTTTGCTACGCAACGCTGACGCGACTGAAAGCGTCTCTCCTTGCCAGACAGCCGTTGCAACAGTTCTCTGCATCTGCGCCGCGAACTGCGTGTGCCCTTACTGGCTTTGCGTTGGAGTGCCGCCCTCAACCGGGAGTAGTGGTCGCGGACTCTGTTCAACTGCTGTCCATTCCAGTTGTCCCCCTCTGACGTATGGGCAATATCTGTCCTTCCCAAGTCCACCCCGATCACCTTGTCGGTATCTTGTTGCCTGGGTGGTTTTTTCTCTACGCAAATCTGGATGTAGTAGGAGCCATCCTTCCGCTGGACTAGGGTGGCCGATTTGGGGTTAGAGCCAGCCAGCATTCCCCTCTGGTAGTTACCAATGGCTAGCTCAAAGCGTTCTCTCCCTTCCACCGTGGTCAGCGACACCGTCCAGTCTTTCTCGCGAAATGAGAAGATACGTGCGTCGTAGGTAACGAACCTACGCTTGAACTCTTTAACCGGACGGTTGCGCTGTCTCGCCACTTTGCGAGCGCCCGCCACCCGTCTGCACACCTGTTGAGCCAAGTTACTGGACAAGCCGAACCGAGCTCGAATCTCGTAGTAGCAAAGGGATTGCAGTTTAACCGCGTTGACGATCTTCTCCGGCGTGTTCTGGTTGACCCAGTTCAATGCCTGCACAAAGACATCCATCGTCGCGTCCAATTTGGCGGCTTGTGACGGGAACGCCTTGAGCTTACAGGATATGGTCAGGACTTGGCTCATAAGTTCATTGTACTTCATCAAAGCGCATTCCTCCCGGCACTGACCCTACGGGTACAGTGCGGGGCTCCTGCGATTTCTAGCTGAGATGACCTTGAGAGTTTTGGACTAGAGCTGGGTGGAGCTCTCCTAAGACTAGGTAGCCCGTAGCTGCACCGGCATAACCAAATAACAGAGCCGCATTGCCCCAAGGGGCTTCCAGATGGCCGGCTGCGTGGCGCCGTTTAGCTCCAGGCTCACCTGCTGCGTATGAAACACCCTGAGGGCATCCAGCAGGTAACGCACATTGAAGGCCAGCTCCAGGTCAGGGCCGGACATTTGCACCGGCAACGATTCCTCGCCACTGCCCACATCGGGCGCCTCGGTGCTGATGCGCAGGGTTTGGGTTGCGGCAGAAAGATTGAACTTGACGATGTCGTTTCTTTGGGCAGCAAGTACTCCCACCCGTTCCAGCGACTCAATCAAAGGCCGACGCTCCAGGGTTATCTGCCGCTCAAATTGCCTGGGAATCAGGCGGTTGTAGTCGGGATATTGGCCCTCCAAAAGGCGGCTGGTGATCCGCTGTTGGCACTGCGTTTTGCTGGCGCGAGGAGGCAGCACAAACTGCACCTGGGATCGGTCAAACCGCAATTCCACCGTAGAGGCCGCGGTCTGGGTGCCGAGGATGCGCTCCACCTCTCGCAAAGTGCGAGCGGGAATGGTGAAATCCAACCCTATTTCCCCATGGGCCGAAGCAACCGGGATCCCTTCGGCCTCCACCTGCACCATCGCCAGACGGTGCCCATCGGTGGCTGCAAACTCCAGGCAAGGGGGATCCCCCGCCAAGAGCTTGACATGCACCCCTGTGAGCACCTGCTTGGTCTCATCTCCAGAGGCCGCAAAAAGGGTTTGGCCGATCCCTTGCAACAGGCTCTCGATGGGCAGCTCCAGGGCCTGAGCTGTTGGGCTTTCCTCCCCCACAAAATCGCCATCTGCGTCGGCGGTGCGGAGCGATATTTCCGGTAGGGTGGGGTACTCTTCAGCCGACATGCTGCGCACTTGGTACTGGCCGGCTGCCGACATGAGAATCACAGGGGCACTCTCCTGGGCTTGGCTGCTCGCGTCAAGAGTCACTGGGCCGCTGGGCAGACGGCTGACGATGTCGCTGAGCAGCTTGGCCGGCAGGGTGGTGCAACCGGATCCCTTGACCTGAGCCTCGAACTCGCTGCGAATGCACAAGTTCAAGTCAAAGGCAGTGAGGGCAACCCGTTGAGTTTCCGCATCGACCTCTACCAACACGTTGGCTAAAACGGGCAGGGCGGGGCGGCTGGCCACAGCCCGTCCAACGGAAGCGAGGTGGTGGCTGAGATCGGCTTGCTCGCAGGTGAAGCTGAAACCCTCCGGAGACGAGTCCACGGCCCCGTCAAGGTATCCCTCCCCACGCTGAGGAGCTGCAGTCTTGCTGCTGCGCAACACTGCCGCAAATGACTCGGCCTCGAGTTCTCGATCCACAGGACGTTGAGCTTGCACCATGGGGGGCACTTGAGGGCTGCACACGCAGATCCTACACCGACTGCCCCGGTTGGATCCCTCCCCTTGCGGTCGAGTTTTGGAAAATTTGCCTCGCGCGTAGGACAGATCTGAAATTTCGATCCCTGCCTAATTTAATTTTTTGATCTAGTAGTAGTAGGGGCTGTGGAAACTGTGGAAAGTGATCGTCAACACCTTGCGCCATGAGCTTTTGAGCTTATTCCCCACCTGTGGAAAAACTGTGGATAACTTGGCCACTTTTCCACAGAGTATTTATACCTGTTAATAACTTGGGGGGTTTTTCCACAGGTTTTCCACAAATTTTTCAGGTTTTTCCACAGGTTTTCCACAGGCTAATGTTGTGATTTCCTGACAAATTCATAAAAATTAACACACAGTCAGTGTAGGATCCCGTAATGTAGTGAGTCCTCCCCCTAGATATGGCCAGGAACTCCATCGGAGCTGGGGCGGGCTTCGCTGGATTTCCCCAGGTTTTCCACAGGCTGTCGAAGAAAGCCTGGGATATTGCTCTGGGCTTGTCGGCCTTGCCTGGCCACCTGTGAGCTGACACGGGATTTTTGGCAAGACCCCAGAGGAGCGGGAAAGCGCTCTGCGCACCAGAAGCGGCAAAGGAGGTCAGGATGAGGATGGGACAGCGCCTGACCCAAAATTGGGCTGCTGCAGGAGCGAGTCGCAATAGGGATGCGGTCTAGAGTCCGTACCCGCGAAGGGCCAGGCGTAGGTCAACGGGATCCGTTTTGGTGATGGCGGGAGCGCAGCACGATCACGTCAGAAAGCTGGCGCAGTTGACTTTGAACCTGGGTGAGCTGTTTCTTATCACGTACATCGATACAGAGATCGATCAGGGCGGTGCGGTTGGCAAAAGTTTGTACCTTAGCATTGCGAACATTAATGCCTTGATCCGATAGACGGGAAAGAATGTCCCGCAGCACCCCAACGCGGTCGATAACCTCCAGATGCAGTTCTACCGGGTAGATCTGGGTGCTCTGCCGCAGTTGCTCTTCGTTCCAGCGTACTGGCACCAGGCGTTCCCCCGAAACCTGAGCCACCCGTGGACAGTCCTGATGGTGGATACTAATACCCTTAAAGCGGGTGACTACGCCCAAAATCGGATCCCCCGGCAGCGGATTACAACACTTGGCCAACTGGTGTTTCAGACCCTCCACCCCCAGAATGGGAGATTGGGATTTGATAGAACTGGGAGCCGCAGAAGCCCGCGGCAACAACAGCTTGGATCCCTCAAGCGATTCCTCCTCTGTAGGGGGGGATACTGCCGGTTTGCTGACCTCCTGTAGCCGATGGATCACCAGCGTGGGGGTCGTCTCGCCATAACCCAGAGCGGCCAACAAATCCTCTACGCTGGCGTAGTTGAGCTTTTCGGCTACCTTCTGCATCCGCTCTGATTTGAGCAGGGCATCAAAGCCCGTTTTGCCAAGTTCCCGCTCCAGTAAATGCCGGCCCCGCGCGATGTTTTGCTCACGATTTGAGCGCTTAAACCATTGGCGAATGCGATTGCGGGCAGAGCTGGTGGCAACGAAATTGATCCAGTCCAGGCTGGGATGGGCATTTTTGTGCGTGATGATCTGCACAATGTCGCCGTTGCGCAGGCGGGTATCCAGGGGCACGATCTTGTTGTTTACCCGCGCTCCTGCACAGTGATCCCCAATTTCGGAGTGGATGCGATAGGCGAAGTCCACCGGACAGGATCCCTGGGGCAGAGCCAGCAAGTCCCCCTTGGGCGTAAAGACGTAAACCTCGCTCTCAAACAGGTTCTCGCGAAGGGTGTCCAGATACTCCTTGTCATCTTTGAGGTCGTTTTGCCACTCCAACAGCTGTCGCAGCCAGGTGAAGCGCTCCTCGTCGGGCTTGACAGTGGTGCTGCCGGCCTCCTTGTACTTCCAGTGGGCGGCGATCCCGTACTCAGCCACGCGGTGCATCTCTTCGGTGCGGATCTGCACCTCCACCGGTCTTCCCTGCGGGCCAATCACCGCCGTATGCAAAGATTGGTAACGATTGGCCTTGGGCAGACCAATGTAGTCTTTGAAACGCCCAGGGATGGGGCGAAAGCAGTTGTGAACGACTGCCAGCACCCGATAGCACTCGCTGTTGGTATGCACGATCACCCGCACTGCCGAGAGATCGTAAATCTCGTGAAATTCTTTGTGCTGCTGCTGCATCTTGCGATAGATGCTGTACAAATGTTTGGGCCGTCCGCTGATCTCAAAGCGTTCCAGTCCCGCTTGAAGAAGGTTCTGCCGCAGCTCTTCGATAAAAGCTTGGATCTCGGCCTCTCGCTCGGCGCGCTTGGCGTTGACCAATTCCTGAATCTTCCGGTAAGCCTCGTAGTCCAGATACTTAAAAGCCAAGTCTTCCAGTTCCCATTTGAAATGCCAGATCCCCAGCCGGTTGGCCAAAGGGGCGAAAATTTCCATGGTTTCGGCTGCAATTTGCCGTTGCTTACTGGGGGAGAGATACTGCAGCGTGCGCATGTTGTGTAAGCGATCCGCCAGCTTGACCACGATGACTCGAATATCTTTGGCCATGGCCACAAACATGCGGCGGAAATTTTCCGCTTGCTGCTCGGTTTTGCTGGAGAAATTGAACTTAGAGAGTTTGGTAACTCCTTCTACCAGTAGGCGAACTTCAGAGCCGAATTCAGCTTCCAGGGCTTCTGGGGTAACTTCTGTATCCTCAATAACATCGTGCAAAAGGCCCGCTGCCACCGTCACCGCATCTCCCCCCAGCTCCCGCAGGAGAGTAGCCACGGCTACCGGATGGGCAATGTAGGGATCCCCCGATTTGCGTTTTTGGCCCTGATGCAAACAATAGGAAAACTCAAAGGCACGGCGCAGCAGATTGGCTTCTTCAGCCGTGTAAGGCCGCAGCCCATCGCCGGGATCCTCGGCACCGGAAAGCAGAGCACGCAGCCACCCTGGCACCTCAAAACCGAGGCTATTCAGGTCGAGACCTCCATCTGAGGTGGCAATGACAGCCGTCTGACCCATGCGAACCCGGCGAAAAGGGATGTTTAATTACTGACTATAGTTCATCCAGCTTAACCGCCGACAGATCAAGAGGGAAAAAACGGGTGGAATAGAAAGAAGCATTGGCTGTCTGCCAACGCCGACCGCTTGCCATCCTCGGCAGATCGAGAGTCAGTCTTCGCTCCACTCCTCGCAGTTGCCGATCAAATCGCAGAGAGGATCCGAGGGGCAGTAGTCTTGCAGCTCCAGCTCTTGGGCAATCGCCTGCCACTCCCGCTGGGGGAAGAAGGGTTGCAGGTGGGCAATGGCTTCGGAGCGGCGCAAGACCCCCTGCCGGACAAGGCGACGAGCTTCCTCCTGGATAGCCTCAACCGCATAGTGGGTGGCTTGTAAAGTGGGCATAGCTTAACCTACACGTGGGATGAATGGGACGCACCGAGGGGTCGGGAAAATCTTGCCCTGTCACCCCCATCATAGAACTGGGTCTCGTTTCGTAGCAAGAGATACAAGTTTGTATTGCAGATAACTTCAGAGCCCGGTTAAAAGCCTAAGCCATCGGCTCCCGCAGTCACTATGCCTTTTTCTGCATCCAAAGTGACAATAGACCCATCCCGGATTAAGCGGGTGGCATCCTTGACCCCCACCAGCACCGGCACCCCCAGCCGCAGGCCAATGACCGCCGCATGAGAGGAAGCTCCCTCTTCCTCGGTAATCACCCCGGCTGCCTGTTTGATGGCCTCCACATAGTTGGCGTCGGTGGATTGGGCAACCAAAATGTCCCCGGCGGTGATTTTGCCGGCATCGAGGCTGGATCTCAGGATGCGGGCCGGGCCGCTGACAATGCCCTTGCCAAACCCTTTGCCTTGAGCCACCACCGCTTTCACCACATCCACCTTGATCAGGTCGGTGGATCCCGCAACCCCTGGCAGGGTTCCTGCACTGAGCACCACCAAGTCGCCGTCCTTGAGCAAGCCATCTTCCTGAGCCAAGCTGATGGCCGCTTGAAAGGTCTGGCGGGTGGTGGCCAAATCCATAACCAACAGCGGATGTACCCCCCAAACCAACTGCAGCCGCCGTGCCACTTCCACATGGGGGGTTACGGCTAGGATGGGAGTGCGGGGGCGAAACTTAGAGACATTGCGAGCAGTAGCCCCTGTTTTGGTCAGGGTCATCACGGCTACAGCATCCAACTCTTGGGCGATCTCCCCCACGGCGCGGCTGATCGAGTCGGTGATCAGGGTTTTGGGCCGCATCCCGGCAGGACTGTTGCCGTTGTTTTGGCTCAGCTCCTGCATGGCAAGGGCGCGAAGGCGTTGTCGTCGGTCGGCGGAGGTCAGGTCAAAGTAATCGCGCTCGGTGCGCACGGCAATGCGGGCCATGGTGGCAACGGCCTCGACAGGGTATTTACCCACAGCCGTCTCGTTGGAGAGCATGACGGCATCGGTGCCATCCAAAATGGCGTTGGCCACATCGGAGATTTCGGCACGGGTAGGCCGGGGGCTGTGCACCATGCTGTCCAGCATTTGGGTGGCCGTAATTACCGGGATCCCCAGGGAGTTGGCCAGGGCGATCACCCGCTTCTGCAGGATCGGCACCTCTTCCGCAGGCAGCTCTACCCCCAAATCTCCCCGCGCCACCATCACACCGTCGCTGAGGGCCAAAATCTGGGGCAGCTGTTCAATGGCCTCGTGTTTCTCGATCTTGACGATGATGGGTACCCGCTTGTCGGCTGAGCCGGAAGAAGGCCGTTTGGCTGAGGCAATGAGCTCCCGCAGCTCCAGCACATCAGAGGGATCCCGCACAAAGCTGAGGGCCACCCAATCCACCCCTTGGTTGAGGCCGAAGTAGAGATCTTCTTTATCCTTTGGGGTCACGGCGCGGATGCTCAGGCGCACACCGGGGAAATTGACCCCCTTGTTGTTGGAGAGGGTACCCCCGACAATGGTGCGGCAGAAGAGTTCGCCCGCTTCCGGATCCACGGCTTCCACCCGCATCTCCACTCGACCATCGTCGATGAGGATCGTCGCTCCTTCGGGCACTTCTTGGGCCAGCTTGTCGTAGGTGACCCAGCTGCGCTCTTGGGATCCCAAGACAGGTTTGCTGGTCAACACAAAGGGATCCCCAGCCTTGAGGGTGATCGAGCCTTCGGCGAACTTGCCCAGGCGGATTTTGGGCCCCTGCAGGTCTTGCAAAATGGCGACCTGGATGCCCAGATCCATCGCGGTTTGGCGGATCAGGCGAATGCTGCGGCGGTGTAGCTCGTGATCCCCATGGGAGAAGTTCAGGCGAAGGGTGGTTGCCCCTTGCAGGATCATCTCCCTGAGAATGGCTGGATTTGAGCTGGCAGGGCCGATGGTGGCAACAATTTTGGTGCGTCGAAAAGAATCCCTCAAATGCATGTCCACTGTTCCCAAGGGAGAGCAGCCCAGATCCTTCCCCCACATAGGGATCTCTCTGATTACGATAACCCGTTATGTCTTTTTTGAGGCACCGCTTTTTTAAAATCCCCAGCGAGAGAGGATGGGAAAATAGGCAAAGCAGAGTGTAGAGATCCATCTGGAGTCGAGCGATGCCGGTTGCCCCCGAATACGCCTTCCCCTTCGAGCACCATCAGAAGTTCTCTCTGGATAACCCCACCATCTCCAGCCCAGGGGTTTCCAAGCGGGAATACATAGCCAGCAGAGTACTGCAGGGTATCGTGAGCAATCCCCAGACTCCCGTCGGCGATTTGTCTCCTGAGCAACGACAGGCTTTGGTCTATACGGCGGTGTTGTTGGCAGATGATTTGTTGGCGGCCCTCGGCGCTCAGTAGAGAGGTTCTTGAGATTGCAGCGCACCCTCTTGGGGTGAGGTTTAGGCCGAGGTTGACCGTTCGCGGCGGGGGGCCGTAGGCTCTGCTGCTACCTACGCCGCAGCCGTTGAGTCAACTCTTCCCCCAAGCGCATCCATTTTGCTATCTCTTCGGGATTCACCTGTCGGTCATTCTGCCAGAGAATGAGGTGGGCGCCGGCCCCTTCGGCACAATAGTTGGGATATTGCTCCAAAAAACTGAGGACGCCGGGATGAAAACGTAGCCGAACTTGAGCTTCATCCTGTCCTCGCAAGAGATAGCTCCGAGAAAACTTAGGGTGGCTCTCGAAGTTGATATCTTGCATGCCAAAAGCTTTGGCGATGCCATGGAAAAAGGCATTTTCGGGGTGCAGCCGAAAACGGGGCAGATGAAGATCCTCGTGATAGGCGTAGAAGACGGACTGGCGATAAGTGCTGGAACTCTTGCCCCTGCCGCGGGTGTATTGGTAATCAAAAACGGTAATCTCAGTGCCATCGATCAGCCGCTTGGACATCGAATTATAGAAACGTCGCCCATGGCCTTGCTCAAACAGCCCAAAGCCGGCTTGAACCAGGCGGGATCGGATCTCTTCCGGCAATTGGGCAGAAAAGCGCATTCCTAGCTGTGCAGCTACCCGCTCCAGAGCTTCTCGACGTTTCTTGTCTTGATAAAAGGCCAGGGCTAACATCCCGACCGCCAGAGCTAAAAACAAGATAAAAATAAGCAACCCCATACCGTCTCCCTCGGCTTACAGACTGCAGCGCCCATCCCCACAATACCTGAGCAGATTTCCAAAAGGATCCCTGCCTTCGACCATTCAGCCGAGCGGTCTCCTCTTGTCTTTTGTAGAGAAGTGACCCAATACAGCTGAGTGTGTCAAAGTTTGACGAAATTGTAGGGAGCGGTGAAGTTGTTGTAGCGAATGCGCAGCCGCCCCTGGAAGGTCTGGTCTAGCTCCTCTACTTTTTGGGCAAAAACCGGCTCATCTTCCCAATTGATCAAAAACGAGCCGTTGTAGGCCATGTTTTCGGTGAGCAGATCTCCTTCTACGCGGTCGCTGGCCAAGGGGCTGAGGGCTGCTGTAAAGGTCTGGGCAATGCGCTGACGTCGCTGCTCTAAGAGCTGCTCCAGAGCCCGTCCGATCTCGACTACCGCGTCCAGCCCCAGAGGAGCGCCGGCCATTTCGTCTCGCCGAGCTTTGAGGGCAGGGTTTTCCTCTAGCCCCAGCTTGAGCTCCTGCTCGGGATCCCAGAAGACTTTGACTCCCACCTCCCGCTTGCCCTCCAGGCGCTCCAGCAGAGCCAGCAGATCCGCCAAGCGGGGCTGCACCAAGTCCCGTTCCACCTGCTCCCAGCCGCTCACCACCAGGCCAAATTGCAGAGGCAGCAGAGCCCGGTGTCCCTCGTTCATCACTTTTTCCAGCACGGCCTCATGGGCGAGCAAGTTGGCCCGGCTGGCCAGGTAGCGCTCCTGTCGAGCCTGGGAGTACAAGAAGGCCAGGGATCCCAGCCCATGAACCTGCACCGGCTGCTTGTCCAGCCCCACCACACTCAGATGACGCGGGCCAGGGGCAGCGACGATCCCGTAGAGGTAGAGGGCGCTATGGGGATTTGCCGTTGGCATTGCTGCGGGCATCTCCGATCAGCCACGTGAGGTTGGACTCTTCGGTGTCGATGGCATTGCCATCCGAGGAAATGCAGTAGCGACCCATCACCATCTGGTGGCGTAGGGTCACGCCTGCCGCAATCTGGGTGTAGTTAAAAATCAAGCTGCCATCCAGCGTACACCCTTCATTCAACACACATCCGTAGCCAATTGCCGTGGGGCCGATGAGTTTGACCCCGTCCGCCAAATAGCTGCTGGCCCCGATGTAGACCGGTGGCTCGATGTGGATGCGATCCCAGTTGGCGCGGATGTTGATCCCCGTCCATACGCCGGGTTGAATCTGGATCCCGGGCACCTTGACCCCCTTGATCTCGCCGCGCAGCACTTTTTGCACTGCCAGCCAGTAGTCGTGGGTGCGGCCAATGTCCACCCACTGAAAGTCAGCCGTGATCCCATAAAAGGGGGCACCCGCTTTCACCAAGGCCGGGAAGAGATCGCTGCCGATGTCGTAGGGGCAGCCAGGGGGAATGTAGTCGAACACTTCCGGCTCGAAAACATAGATGCCGGTGTTGATGGTGTGGCCGAGGGCCTCTTCCCGCCTAGGCTTTTCTTGGAAAGCAGTGATGCGACCCGTCTCGTCGGTGACTACCACCCCATAGCTGGAGACCTGGCTGGGATCCACCTGCCGCAGGACCACAGTGGCCAGCGCTCCCTTGGATTTGTGGAAGTTGACGATCTGCGTGAGGTTCAGGTCGATCAGGGCATCCCCACAGAGCACCACAAAGGTACTGTCGAAAAATCCGGAGAAATCCTGGATCTTGCGCATACCGCCAGCGGAGCCCAGAGGTTCGGCCACCGGCTGGCCGTTCTCAAAATGGCCTTCGAAGGAAAAGCCGATGTGAACCCCCCATTGCTGCCCATCTCGAAAGTAGTCTTCGATTTGGTGGGCCAAGTGGCTGGTGTTGACCATGATCTGGTCGAAGCCGTGTTCCCGCAGCAGCTCCACCAAAAATTCCATGACAGGCTTGTGCAAAATGGGGATCATCGGCTTCGGCATCATGTAGGTGATGGGCCGCACCCGCGTGCCTTTGCCTGCTGCCAGGATCATGGCTTTCATGCCGTCGTCACTCCTCCGGGCTAACCGTGCTCTGACTTTATCATCCCAGGATCGGCATTCCAGAGAACCGGCGGGGCTTTCAAGAGGCTGGGGAATCGCTGCTGGGATTCCGATCCCCTACAATCAAGGGGGCTTGCTCTTCTGGGCATTTCGCCAAGGGTTTCCCCTGAGCCCCTCGTTTTGCCCCGTCTCTCCTGAGAGTTCCACCCGGCAGACGGGGATCCCAGCATTCTTACATTGATTGCTCCTGGCCCAAGATTCAGACGGATGTATCAGAACAAATGTAGTAGATCCTGAAAAAGATGCTGGATGGCCGTCCCGACAGCCCACCCATCACGATTGCTCTGGCCAAGGGGGCCTTGCTGCCTGAGGCCATTCAATGCCTGCAGCAGGTGGGGATCGATTTCAGCCGTTTTTTGGATCCCGGCAATCGCCTGCTGCGGATTGAATCCCCCACCCGGCTGAACGGACAACGCTACGAAGCGCTGCTGGTGCGCACTCACGATGTGCCGGTGTACGTGGAGTACGGGCAGGCGCAGTTGGGCATTGTCGGCTACGACGTCTTGCGGGAGCGCTATGCCGGCACCGAAGCGCGGGTGGCCCACCTGTTGGATCTCCAATTTGGCCACTGTCGCATGTCGGTGGCCCTTCCCCAAGATAGCCCCTACCACTCGGCAGCTCAGTTGCCTGCTCATGCCCGCGTGGCTTCTAAGTTTGTCGGCTGCGCCCGGGAGTATTTTGACCGCCTGGATTTGCCGGTGGAGCTTATCTCTCTCTATGGTTCGGTGGAGTTGGCCCCCCTCACCGGCATGGCCGATGCCATCGTCGACTTGGTAGCCACAGGGCGCACCCTGAGGGAAAACGGCCTGATTGAGCGAGACTGCCTATTCGAGAGTACAGCTCGCCTGATTGCCCATCCCATCAGCTACCGTGTCAACCAACAGCCTATCCGCGAGTTGATCACCCAGATTCGGGAACGCTGGCTGGGATCCCTGTTGGTGGGTGGCTAATTTTGAGGCACTTCCTCTGAGGGGGATCACGATTGCGTACAATGGGGGCATTCGGGCTTATTTCCCCCAGCAGCGTTCAGATTCAAAAAAGGTTTTTCGAGGTTGATTATGCGGTACCGTCCACTGCTCGCCATCCTGTTGGCGCTTTGTTTGAGCGTCTTTGCTGTTCCGGCTAAGGCTGCCAAGGCGCCGCTGACCTATGACCAGATCCGCAACACCGGCAAGGCCGCCATTTGCCCTTCGGTCTCGGACAATGCCCGGGGCCGTATCGAAGTGCCTAGGGGGGGATCCCTGAAGCTGACGGATGTCTGCTTCCAGCCGGTGCAAATTGAGGTGGAAGAGGAAAAGCGGAACGGCGAGAAAGAGTTCATCAAGGCCAAAAACATCATGATCTCAGCGGCCACTCTGGGGCCGATTAAAGCTGAGGTGACTCCCAAAGACGGTGCGCTGGAGCTCAAAGTGGTGGATGGGATCACCTCTCAGCCGACCACCGGCCAAATGCCCCGCCGCGAGCTGGTGCCGTTTCTGTTTAGCGTGAAAGACTTGGTCGCCACTGCCCAGGGCTCCGCTATTGACCCTTCGACCGATTTTGAAGGGGAGTTCTTGGTGCCCGGCTATCACAGCAGCACCTTCCTCGACCCGCGCGGGCGGGGATCCAACACCGGCTACGACACTGCGGTAGGTCTACAGGCTGCCAAAGATGATTTTGCCACCAACCGCAAGGTGGACGAGGTTTCCCAGGGGAAAATGTCCCTGCGGATTGCTCGCGTGGATGCCAGCACTGGCGAAATGGCGGGATCCTTTGTTAGCATTCAGCCTTCCAGCACCGAGCAAGGGGCGATGGAACCCCACACTGTTCGCATTCAAGGCCTGTTTTACGCCCGCCTGGCGGGAGAGTCTTGAAAGCGCCTGAGGGCAGAGAATAACCCGCCTCAAACCAGGATGGGCAGGGATCCCGGAGATCTCCGCCCGTTTCTGTTGGCTATGTTCTCTGTCCAGGTTGGCCCCTTTTGCCTGTTGGGGAAGTGTGCAGCGATAAAGTCTGGGCCAGATGCCGCCACAGGTTCATTTGCAGATGGCCGATGCCACTAACCTGCCTTTTATGTTGACTCTGGACCCAAGGGGACTCTCAATCTGGACTCAAGGAAGCCCTTTGTGAGTTCCGCTTCAGCCAGTACCGCCACCAGTGCGGATCCGAGTTCTGCTGCGCTCGCTACCCCAAACTGAGCCTCTTTGCCGCAAGATGAGGTTCAGGGCAAAGAGGGAAGTGATGGCCAACTACGACTGGATTCTGATCGGCGGTGGGATTACCGGGGCAGCCCTAAGCTATGAACTGGCCCGCCAGGGGGGATCCGTTCTGCTGATGGAGAAAGATGGAGTGCTGAACGGAGCAACCCGCTACAGCTACGGGGGCTTGGCCCATTGGGCGGGCAAAACGCCGCTGCTCAAAGCTCTGGGGGAAGAAGGGATCCAACGCTACCGCACCCTGTCAGAAGAGCTGGAGGCAGATATTCAATTTCGCGAGCTGGATCTGCTCATGCCCATTGCCCCCGGCTACGATGCAGAGGCCGTTGAGGCGGATCTGGCCGACTGTCGCATCCCACCCCGGCGGATTTCGGTGGCGGCAGCCTGCGAGCTGGAGCCGCTGCTGGATCCGGCCGCTCTGGAAGTAGTCCTCTGGGCTCGGCATGGCCACATCAACCCCTTGTTGACGGCGCTGGCCTTTCAAAAAGCCTTTCAACGATTGGGGGGATCCCTCTTGATCGCAACAGCAACGGCCCTGCGGCGGCAGGGAGCGCGCATCACGGGCGTAGAGTCCGGAGCCGACTGCTACGGAGCAGGCCAGGTGGTGGTGTGCGCCGGCGGCTGGACACGGGCTCTGTTGCGCCAAGCGGGAATCCGGGTGCCCATCTACTACACCCATGCCGAATCCCTGGAGCTGGAGCCCTCGGATTTGCAATTGAAAGCGTTGGTGATGAGCGTGCCCGTGCAACGCTTGGAACTGGAACGACAAGCCGCCCATCCCGATCGGGATCCCCTTTGGGACGAGCCAGGGCACGAGCTTTGCCCGCCGATTCTGGATGCCGGGATCCTGCAATTTGTAGATGGCAGCATTCGCATGGGCCAGATCAGCCGGGTATTGACGGATCCCCATGCCGAGGTGGATGCAGCCGCCAGCGAAGCCCAGATCCGGGCACAAGCCGGTCGCTACCTGCCCAAGTTGGCCCACCTGCCTGGACGGTGGTATCACTGCTTGGTGGCCTTCAGCGCTGATCACCAGCCTCTGGTGGGATCCCTGCCCGGCTGGGAAGGCTTACAACTGTTTTCCGGCTTCAGCAATCCCCTGCCCATCCTGCCCGCTTTGGCCCGTCGCTTCGCCCAACAAGCCTATGGACAAGCGGATGAATGGATCCCTGCTCTGTCGCCGGCGCGGTTTGCCCAGGTTTGGAGTTGATGCCTTGCCTATTCTCGATGACCATCGCCAACAAGTCTGGAATACGGCTATCCCGTCTGCAGCATAATGAAAGCCGGAAGTTCTCTGCGTCGGATCTATGCCCAACAGCTTGCCCAGCTCCGTCGATCTCAGCCAGAAGCGCATTTTGCTCACAGGGGGCAGCGGCTTTTTGGGCAAACATGTGCTGCAACAGTTGCAGGTGCTGGGGGTAAAGCCGGAGCAGGTGCGCATCCCGCGCTCCCGCACCCAGGATCTGCGCCGTTGGGAAGTCTGCCAAGAGGTGGTGCAAGGGCAAGATATCGTCATCCATTTGGCCGCCCACGTGGGTGGCATCGGCCTCAACCAAGCCAAGCCGGCAGAACTCTTCTACGACAACCTCATCATGGGATCCCAGCTCATCCACGCCGCCTACCTGGCCGGGGTGGAGAAGTTTGTCTGCGTGGGCACCATCTGCGCCTATCCCAAGTTCACCCCCGTTCCCTTCAAGGAAGAGGATCTCTGGAACGGCTACCCAGAGGAGACCAACGCCCCCTACGGCATCGCCAAGAAAGCCCTGCTGGTGCAGCTGCAGGCCTACCGGCAGCAGTACGGCTTCAACGGCATCTACCTCCTGCCGGTGAACCTCTACGGCCCCATGGACAACTTCGACCCCGAAAGCTCCCACGTCATCCCAGCCTTGATCCGCAAAGTGCACGAAGCGCAGCAACGGGGCCAAAACTACGTCGAAGTGTGGGGGGATGGCAGCCCCACCCGCGAGTTTTTCTACGCTGAAGATGCGGCCCGCGGCATTGTCATGGCCACCCAGCTTTACGACGGGGCGGATCCCTTGAACCTGGGCACCGGTGAAGAGATCTCCATCCGGGATCTGATTGCCCTCATCTGCGAGCTGATGGAGTTCCGGGGAGAGATCCGCTGGCAAACGGACAAGCCCAATGGCCAACCCCGCCGCTGTCTGGATGTCTCCAAGGCCCGAGAGAGGATGGGTTTTGTGGCCAAAGTCGGCTTGCGGGAAGGGCTGCAGCGCACCATCGACTGGTACCGCTGCCACGCCTGTGCTGGGCAAAGCTAGGCAACGGCTTGGCTCTCCAGCCGGCCATCTTCCATGTGCAGCACCCGATCTGCAATGTCCAGGATGCGGTTGTCGTGGGTCACCATCAGGATGGTGCAACCCTGCTCCCGCGCCAACTTCTCCATCAGGGTCACCACCTCGCGGCCCGACTTACTATCTAGGGCTGCCGTGGGCTCGTCCGCCAGCACCAGCTTGGGATGGCTAACCAAGGCGCGGGCAATGGCCACCCGCTGCTTTTGTCCGCCGGAAAGCTGTTCCGGGTAGTAGTGGACGCGATCCCCCAGGCCCACCGCCGCCAGCATTGCTTCCGCTCGCTGCTGGGCTTCCTGAGGAGAGAGGCCGTTGTGCAGCTCCAGGGCCATGCGCACGTTTTGGGCTGCCGTCAGGGATCGCAGCAGGTTATGGGCTTGGAAAATGTACCCGACCTGGCGGCGGATTTGAATGAGAGTGCTCGGCTGAGCTCCCCGCAGCTCCTGTCCCAACACCCGCAAGCTGCCCTCCTGCACCGAGCGCAAGGCCCCCAGCAGCGTCAGCAGGGTGGTTTTGCCGGAGCCGGAAGGGCCAGTCAGCAGCACGATCTCCCCTGGCTGCAGGGCAAAGCTAATGTCGAAGAGAATCTGCTTGCGCAGGGATCCCTCGCCGAAATAGTGGTTTACACCTTCGGCTTTCACCACTGGCTCAACGGCATTCTGGGCAGAAGCAAGGGCAGCTTGATCGAGAAGAGGAGTCAGCATAGGAAACTCAAAATCTCAAAACTTTGCGTTGACAACTCATTGACCACTTAGGCCGTCATTTGGAGCGTTGAGATGAGACCATTTAGAAACCTTTGGCCGGAGAGCGTTGATGAGGATCCCAGAAGTTTTTAGACAGCCTAGCTCAAACCCTTCACCATCCATCCGATCCCCTTTGGCAGACTATTGACTTACCAACGCCCCGGCGCCCTGCCCACAGCCAAAACTCTAGAAAATGTCGGCAGGATCGGCTGCCCGCAGCCGTCGCACGGCAATCGCTCCTGAGATGAAACACATGCTCACCGCTAGCCCCAGCACCAGCATCGCCCGGTTGAAGGTCATGGCAATAGGCAGCAACGTGGCATTGGCCGTCAAATCGTAGAGCAAAACCGACAGGGCAAAGGCAGGAATGTACCCCAAGCCGGCCAGCAGGAGCGCCTCCTGAAATACCACCCCCAGCAGGTAGGTATCGGTATAGCCCATGGCTTTGAGAGTGGCATATTCCGCCAGGTGATCCGACACATCGGTGTAGAGAATTTGATAGACAATCACAATGCCGACAATAAAGCCCATGCCCACCCCCAGGCCGAAAATAAAGCCGATGGCTGTGCCCTCTTCCCAGTAGGTTTGCTCCATATCGATAAACTCCGCCCGTGAGAGCACCCGCACATCTTCCGGCAGCAAAGCCCGCATCTGCCGCACCAAGGGATCCGGATCCACACCCGGCTGGAGTTGCACCACGCCGATATCCACTAGGCCGCGCCCCCGCTGCGGAAAAATGCGCAGGAAATTGAGATCGCTGGTGAGAATGGTGCCGTCGGCTCCAAAGGTGGCCCCCATCTCAAACAGGCCCCCCACCTGGACGCGGCGGTTTCCCACCTCAGTAACCACCTCTCGCCCGGACTCAAACCACTCTGGGATGGGGCCAAACTCGCTGCGGGAGCGGCGGTCAAAAAGCACCACGTCCGCCTTTTTGATCTCTTCCAGCTTGTCCGGCGTCAGTTCCGGCAAGTCCAACAGGTCAGCCGAGGGATCCACTCCTACCACAAAAATGCTGCGGGTACGGCGGGTCTCTGGGTTTTTCCAGAGGGCAAAGCCCACATAGACAGGCGAGATGGCCCGCACCCCCTCAAAGCCCAAAGCCTGATAGAGTCGCCGCTGGGAGAAGGTGTTCATGGCAATCAGGGCGTTGGACTGAGGGCTGACCAGGAAGATCTCTCCCTTCAGGGCCACGTGGAAGCGGATGGCACTTTCCAGCAGGCTGTCTTGGAAGCCCAACTGCATGAACATCAAGATGCAAGCAAAGGCAATGCCCGCCAGGGCCACCAGCAGGCGGATCTTCTCCCGCGTCAACTGCAGCCAGGCCAACGGGATCCGATGGGCGATAAAAGCCACACTGAACAGGCTGTACATGGGCTGAGCCTACCCCTCGACATCGATGGCCACATTCACCTGCAGGTTGGTCAGGCCAGCCACGCGGGCGCTGCTCTCCGGATCCAGGCGGATATACACCTCTACCACACGGGCATCCACATCGGCAGCTGGGTCGGTGTTGAGCACATCTTTCTTGCCAATCTGCAGGCCTACCCGCTCCACTCGGCCCTGCAGGGTTTCTGGCAGAGCGCGGTTGCTAATGGTGGCCTGCTGGCCTGGCCGAACCCGCAAGATGTCTGTTTCGTAGACCTCGGCCACCACCATCATTTGGTCAGTGTTGCCCAGCTCGAGAATGCCCTCGCCGGCGGGGATGACCTCTCCAGGGCGGGTGTGGATCTTGAGCACCTGTCCAGCACGGGGAGCGCGGATGAGGGTGCGCTCTAGGCGAGCTTCTGCCAGTTCCAGATTGCGGGCCAGGGATCCCAGTTGGACTTGGGCTTGGGCCAGACTCAGTCCCGCCTCGGCAGCTTGGACTTGGGCTTGGGCATTGAGCAGATCCCGCTCACGGGCCAGGCGCAGTTGGCTCAGGGTGGCCTCGGCAGCCCGCAGATCCTCCTGTCGTTGCCGCACCAGCAGCCGGCGTTGATCCAGCTCTTGTTGCGAGATTGCTCCTTCCTGCCAAAGCTCCTGAAAGCGAGCCAGATTGGCCTCAGCATCGGCCAGCTCTGCCCGGATACGCTCCACCACCGCTTCCTGGGAGCGGATTTGCATCTGTTGCGGCTCGTCCAGACGGCTGAGGCGGGTGCGTGCCTCTTGGATTTGGGCCTGACTGAAACGGGTCTCGGCCTGCAACCGGGCGCGGGCTTCTTGAAGTTGGGCGGCAGCGTACTCTCGCTCCGCCAACCGCTCGGCGTAGCTTTCCAAGCGGGCCAGCACTTGGCCTGCCACCACGCGATCCCCCTCGGCCACCAGCAGCTCTCCCAGCCGTTCTCCGGGGGAACCGGCAATGCGCAGCACTTCCCCCTCCGGCTCCAGGCGACCCAAAGCACCAACTTGCGGAGGCAGCCGCATTTCCACCGTTGCCTCTGCACTTCCCGATACCGACTGTGTGGCTCCCTGTTGGCTCAATCCCAGCCATGCCAGACCGGCACAACCAAGTAGCCCGACTCCTGCCAGCGACCAAAGCGCTCGTGGGTTCATGGCCTTTTACCCGCTGTGGCTTTGCAGACGACAAACGCCGCCTCTTTTTCTTAAATAAGTGTAAAGTTTTTGGGATGAAAATGTCCAGCTGTATTCTGTGTTGCTTGTGCTCACCGTATTTTCACCCCCTGTGGGTTCCCCAAGGTGCCGGCAGATCACGGCAACCGGTGGGGCGCAGCCTACCTAGCTCTGGGGATTCCTGATATGATGTGGCCTGTTCGAACCTGTTTGTAGTCAGCAGAACGCAGTCCTTTTTTTGGAGTGTGGCGGTTTTAGGAGTGGGGTGGAGTTGCGATGGTGGAAACAGTTGGAGGAAGGGATCCCATCCCGCCGTTGCCGGTTCCGTCTCAGCCTCTGCCCCTGCATTTGGATCCCCTAGATCCCTTGCTTTCCACCTATCACTTTGTGGGCATTGGTGGAGTGGGGATGTCGGCCCTGGCCTATATCCTGGCTAAACAAGGGTTTCGCGTTTCCGGATCCGACATTGTCGCCAATGGCCGTACCCGCCGCCTGGAAGCTTTGGGGGTGCGCTTCTTTCAGGGCCACAGCTTGGAGGGGTTGGTCGGGGATCCCCAGGTGGTCTATTCCAGCGCCATTCGCCCCACCAATCCAGAATTGGCTGCTGCCCTGGGCAAGGGATTGACGGTTTGGCACCGGGCAGACTTGTTGGCGGCTCTGTTTAACCGTCGCTCTGGCATTGGGGTGGCCGGCACTCACGGCAAAACCACCACCAGCAGCATGATCGGCTATGTGTTGCTCTCGGCGGGCTGGGATCCCACCTTGATTATCGGCGGGGAAGTGGATGCCTGGGATGGCAATGCCCGTCTGGGTAAGGGGGAGTATTGGGTGGCCGAGGTGGATGAGTCGGATGGATCCCTGGTGCGGCTCTATCCCAAGATTGGGGTGATCACCAACATTGAGCTGGATCACCCCGATCACTACGCCGATTTGGGGCAGGTGATCCGGGCTTTTCAACAGTATGGGCAGCAAAGCCAAACCCTGGTGGCCTGTCTGGACTGTCCCAACGTGGCGGCTCACCTGAGGGTGGATGTGGGCTACAGCCTGACCGGTCATCCCCAAGCCCAGTACCAAGCTCGCCAAATCCTCTACACTGCCAGTTTCACCTGCGCCGAGATTTGGGAAAGGGGATCCCTCCTCGGACAGCTTCGCCTACAGGTGTTGGGATCCCACAACCTCAGCAATGCCCTGGCGGCGGTTGCCGTTGGGCGACAGTTGGGCTTGGAGTTTGCGGTGATTGCCTCGGCTCTGGCCGAGTTTCGAGGGGTGCAGCGGCGATTTGAAGTCAAAGGCGAGGTGGAAGAAGTCACCTTTATCGACGACTATGCCCATCATCCCAGCGAGATTCGAGCCACCCTGCAGGCAGCACGGCTACAGCAGCGGCGGGTGGTGGCGGTATTTCAGCCCCATCGCCACAGCCGCTTGGCTGCCCTGTTCCAAGATTTTGCCCGCTGCTTTGGGGAGGCGGACGTGGTGGTGATCGTGCCTACGTATGGAGCGGGAGAGCCGGCGCCTGAGGGTTCCGACAGCTTGCGCTTGGCCGTGGCGGTGGCGGAGCACCATCCCCATGTGCGCTATGTGTCGTCTTTGCCGCAATTGCCGGAGGTGTTGCCGTCCGTCCTGCAGCCTGGAGATCTCGCCGTTTTTTTGGGCGCAGGGGACCTAAATCAGCAGATAATCGCTACGATGCGGGCATATGCGGCTCAGGTGAGGGAACAGCCTGGGCAAGCCAAAAATCCAAACTTCAGCTGAAAAGGAAAGCCAAAAATCCAAACTTCAGCTGAAAAGATAGCTGCTTCTGAGGTATTGAATCATGACGACGGCTCCGGTGGTGCCTCAGCGGGACGGTTCCTGTGAGTCTGAGGCGGCAAGTCTTACCGCTGAAGACAGGCTTCTCCCCCGCGGGCCGGCGGCTCTGCTATCTGGACGAATTCAATCGGGGATCCCGTTGGCTCCTCTGACCACCTTTCGCGTGGGCGGCAAAGCGGAGTGGTATTGTGAGCCCCGTAGCCATCTGGAGCTGCAGCAGTGTTTGGCTTGGGCGCGAGCAGAAGGGATCCCCACGACGCTGTTAGGGGCAGGTAGCAATCTGCTCATCAGCGATGCGGGGTTGAAGGGGCTGGTGATCGGTACCCGCCGTCTGCGCGGGATGCAACTGTTGGCGGGGGGGAGAATGTGGGCCGCTGCCGGAGAGCCTTTGGTCAATCTGGCGCGGGCAGCCGCCAAGCAAGGCTGGAGCGGTTTGGAGTGGGCCATCGGGATCCCGGGCACCCTGGGGGGAGCCGTGGTGATGAATGCGGGTGCCCACGGACGCGCCATGGCGGATGTGCTGGTGGAAGTGCAGATTTTGGACGAGGAACAAGAGCCCTGCCGCCTAGAACCTGCCGATCTGCAATTTGGCTATCGCCGCTCTCGCCTACAGGACTCCCCCTGGACGGTGACAGGAGCGACGCTGCAGTTGATCCCAAGCAGGGATCCGGCCCAAGTGCAATGGGAGACCCAGCGCTACCTCAACCAACGCCTGAGCTCTCAACCCTACCATTTGCCCAGTTGTGGCAGCGTCTTTCGCAACCCAGAGTCTCACCCTGCCGGCTGGCTAATCGAGCAGGTCGGCTTGAAGGGGTACCGCATCGGTGGGGCCCAAATTTCAGAGCGCCATGCCAACTTCATCCTCAATTGCCATCAGGCGAGTGCCAAGGACATTTACCGCTTGATTCGCTTGGCCCAGGAAAAGGTCTATCAACAATGGTCGGTGCTTTTGGAGCCGGAAGTGCGCATTCTGGGATCCTTTGAGGATTAGAGGAGCATTGGGCAGACAATTTGGACTGTTTTCTTTTGGTGATTTTGATGATTCTGCTCTTAAACTGTTCTTACCGCCTTTTGTAGATGTTCGCCTATCGGCTTATGAGTCAAGATGTAGCCACTTTACGTCGTTTAATTCGACGGCTCAATCAGTCCCACACCACTGCGGAAGAACGCCGCTATTTGGTGGAGATCGGCAGCCTGGCTGCTTTGCTCACCCCAGAAGAGGCTGCCGCTTTGGCCCAAGATCCCAAGCAACTCACCGCCGAGCAGCACTATCGCATTTGGGACTGGGTGCATCGCTGGGAACGGGAGCACCGCCACGAAGATCTGGACTGGGATCCCTCTCTAGACCGACACAACGACTAGAACTCGAAAGAATCCCGTCCCGCTATCACGAACAAATCCCGGCCAGAGTCTAAGACAAAAGCCATCTCCAAGTCTCATTTTTGAACAGGATCCACACCCCCAAGCCCATGAGAATCCAGGGCACCCAGCGCTCTCCCCGCTCGGCCAAAACCTTGGCTACTTCAGGTTGCATTGTCAGTTTTTGAGCCACTGCAAACCACAATCCCTTCATCAGAAAAAAGATCGTGGGAAAAAGGGCCAACTGAGGAGGGGTGCTGCCGGCAAACAGAGGAACGTACAGGCTGACATTATCTCCACCATTGGCAAAGGTGAGGAGCATGGACATCAGGGCTGGTGGGGGCAAAAAAACTGACCAAGCCTTTTGGGTTGGGCGCTCTTGCAGTTCTTCCAGCTCTTCTTCCAGGGCTTCTTCCAGCTCAGGTTGCCACAATTTCCAACCGCCTACCGCAATCGGGATCAACCCCAGCAGCCCAATCGCAGGTGGCGGCAACAGCAGGCCCCCCAGGTATCCCAGAGAGCTGAGCAGGATCAACCCTGCCAAGCCCAAGTAGCCTCCCAGCCAAATGTGCCAGCCCTTCCACAGGGGTTGCAGCTGCGCCTGGGCAAACAACAGAACCAGCAAGAAAAAGTCGTCGATATGGGTGGCAACAAAAGCGAGGATCCCTTCGACTAAAGTTGCCCAGAAAATTGCCAGCGGCATAGGGTTAAGAAATGGGGAAGATGGCGCTGATATCGACGAGGTGAAACTGAAGCAGCCCAACAATTGCCGAAGTATAGGCGGTAGAAGAAGCCAGCCCAATCAAGAGATCGCGTTTCATATTGCGGGGTTTCTCGCCTTTCTCGACGACGTCCGTAGCGCCAAACTGCATCATGAGAATGCCTATCAAGTTGGAGAGCCAGTACCCCACGAGGGTTCCGCCCAAAAACCACTGTGGCTGCCACAGGCTACAAAGGTAGCCAAACCCATAGGCAATCGGCAGGTTGAAAAACAAGTCATTCCACCAGGAAAGGGGAGACAGCATAAACCCTAAAATCAGTAAAATGCCACCTCGGAGCTTCTTCCCCATAGGTCTTGCTCTCCAGCGTTACGTCCTCACAATCTTAGCTTCACATTGCTTCATGAAAACCCAAAAACAATGTCTGGCTCTCCACCTGGGAGTGTGGCACGGCCTCTTCTCCAACTATCGACCCACCGCCGGCGGCTGGGAGCTGGGGGGCCAAAAGCGCAGCCTCATCACCTTTGAGGCCTTGGCTCCATCCTCTTCTTCAGGAAGTCCGGCGGCAGGGAGCGCGATCCGCCAAACCAACGCCTACTACCCCCTACAGGGATCCCCCACTCCCGAAAGCTCCCAGAGCTGGGTCTACCAGGATTTCTCGCCGGGATTGCGCTTTTTCCCCGATGGATCTTTTTCCAATGGGCGGCTGCAGCTGGCGCCGTTTAGTGATTTTGCCGTCGAGCAGGGCTTTCTCTGGGGGGATCGCAAGGCGCGGCTGGTGCAACAGTGGGATGCCCAAGGTCGTCTGGTAGAGGTAACCGCGATCCTGGAGCGGCGCGGCCAAGCTTTGGATCCCGTTGCAGACTGTGCACCCCTGAGCAGAGAGCGACTGAGGGCCTGTCTACAGGGGAGATGGCGGGGGATCGCCCAGAGCTTTACGGTTGCTGAGGGCCGGTTTGCCGAAACCGAGGTGGACTGCTCGGGGGCAGAGTGGTTGAGCAACTGGGATCCCTTGCCTGGGGGGCTGTGGATTGGCGGGCCGGATCCCTTGCCCATCCCCACTGCCCAGCGGGATCGCAGCTTTTCGGTGAGCCTGAGCTGGTTTCCGCAGCCGGAAGACTGCCACTGTCTCTTGCGTTTGAGCCGAGACTACGATGCCCGCGGTGCTTGGCAAGGGGTTACGCTGATCCGGGCGCAGAGGGATCCCGTTTGAGAAAGGCGCAAACCTGGGCAAACACCGTTTCCCGCTCGCAGTCCAAAGTGAGGATGTGGTCGGAGTGCTCCAGCCAATGCAAGATCTTCTCCTCGGATCCCAGCTCTTGATAGAGCCACGCTGCCTGTTCAGGATCCACTACTGTATCTTGGCGAGATTGCAGGATCAGAGTGGGAACCCGGATGCCGGCCACCTCTCCCTTGACCCGCTCGATCAGCTCCAGAGCGCTGCGCACCGCCGACAGATTAAAGCTGCGGAAATAGGCTACCTTTTCCGCCAAAGCGCGGACATCCCCGTCCCGAATGGGCAGATGGAAGCGGGGGACATCCTCCAACAACCACCCCAGGCTGTTCAGGTACTGCTCTGGGCGAAAAAGATAGTACCAGCGGTGGCGAATGGCGAAAAATGGCGCCAGCAGCACCAATTTATGGATGGGATGGGCAAAAGCCAGGTGCAAAGCCAGCAGACAGCCGGTGGAAAAGCCCACCAAGGAAACGCGCGGGTACTCCTGCCGCAAAGCCAGGTAATGCTCCAAAGCCCGCCCGTACCACTCCGTCCAGCGGGAAGGGGGCATGTGGGCAGACCGGCGGTCGTGTAAGCGATGCGGAGCACTGTCATGGCCGGGATAGTTAAATCCCTGCACCGTCAGGCCAGCCGCCAACAGCCGCTCTGCCAGCCACTGCAGCTCGTAGATGCCACCTCCCAACCCGTGCAGCAGCAGACAGGCGTGTTCCCCTGCTCCTCGCCACAAAAAGGGTTCGTTACTCAACATAAAAAAATAAAACTCCGTTCCACTTCGCGACGGGATCCCTTGCTAGCCCAAGGTGATATCCAGCAACATCATCACCACAAACCCACTGATGACCCCAAAGGTGCCCTCCCGCTCCAACCCCTGCCGGTGCGACTCAGGGATGATCTCATCTGAGATGACAAACAACATCGCCCCTGCCGCAAAAGCCATGCCCCAGGGCAACAAGGGCTGCGCCAGAGAGACCACCGTTGCTCCCAGGATGCCGCCGATGGGCTCCACCAGCCCGGTCACCAGGGCAATGCCAAAAGCGAACAGCCGCGAGTACCCCTGGCCCACCAGTGACAAAGCCACCACCAGCCCTTCTGGCATGTTCTGCAAGCCGATCCCCAACGCCAACGCCAACCCATCGCCGACTTGGCCGGTAGCGAAACCCACTCCCACCGCCAGTCCTTCCGGGAAATTGTGCAGGGCGATGGCAATGATAAAAAGCCAAATCCGTTTCAAATGGGCGCGGTTCTCCCCTTCCACCCCTTTGAAAAAGTGCTCGTGGGGAAAAAAGCGGTGGGCACTCTCCAGGAAGATCGCCCCCAACAACAGGCCTGCCACCATCACCACAGCCGCCCCAAATGGGGAATACCCCAGCGCCATGGCTGCCTCGGTGCCCGGCACCAGCAGGGAAAAAGAGGTGGCCGCCAACATCACCCCACCCCCAAACCCCAGCAGGATCCCTTGCGCCCTTTCCGAGAGCGAGGGGAGAAACAGAGCGGGCAAGGCCCCTAACCCGGTTGCCAACCCGGCGATCAAGCTGGCCAGGGATCCCATCGCGATTGGATGCACAAGCCCCTCTCCACAAAGGCCGAATGCTTCTCAATTCTCCTCCCTTTCCAACGTTGTGTGAACATTGCTGGCTCGAGCGGCATAGGCGAGGTTCTGAAAGTTGGCTTGGAGCGCCAGATTTTGTGCTTACAAGCAAGGTACCTAAGAGCAAGTCTGAAGGAGCTATTCCCCAGTTGGAGCTTGCCATCTGAGGCAAGGTTTATTCCCAACAGTGGTAGATTGCGTGGGCGCAGAAGCATCCTAAGCAGCAATTTGACCAGGCTATGCTATACTCTAGGTCGTGTTGATCTTATGTTAGGATAGAGAGAATAATTTATAGAGGAAAGAGGATGAAGTTGGTTTTTTTTAGATGAAAACAAATGGCAGAAGATATTGGCTTTTTTACAGACAGAAGAGAGAGTTAACATTGGGAAAGAAGCAAACTGCAAACAGTTT